>NZ_CP108109.1:6088750-6390000 GCF_036199905.1 Streptomyces sp. NBC_00223
GGGCAACGTCCCCGGCAGCTCCCGACGCGCGGCCTCCTGCGCCTCGACCGCGCCCTTCTCGTCACCCAGGCGGGCAGGCCGCATGGAACGGGGGACGTTCGTCCGCGCGATGATGCGGGGAGCACCCGGTCCGGTCCCCTCTCGGAGGGGACCGGGGCCGGACCATCCCCGCGAGCGCGGGGAGCACACCGCCATAGCCAAGTCCAGGACCACCCAGGTAGGACCATCCCCGCGTACGCGGGGAGCACGCACTGTACGACCTGCCCAGGGTCCGGGGACGCGGGGGTGGTCCCCCGCGCTTGCGCTGCCACTTCGCGTACGACTGGTGCTCCCCGCGCGGCTGCGGGGGTGGTGCGCGCGTGACGGGAACGGCCCTGCTGTCTGCTGCGGGGCCATTCGGGATCGACGGTCAGGCGGAGAAGCGCCCGGCCTTCACGTCGGTGATGAACGCGGACCAGGCGGACGCCGGGAAGACCAGGGCGGGGCCCTCCGGGTTTTTGCTGTCGCGTACGGGCAGGAGGCCGGGGAAGCCGGGCGCCACCTCGACGCATTCGCCGCCGTTGCCTTCGCTGTAGCTGCTCTTGACCCACGTCGTGCCGGAGAAGTCAGGGACGCTGCTCATCAGGTGTACTCCTTCATCACGTCACGGATGAACGCCAGCGAGTCCTCCGGAGGCATCGCGGCGGCTCGCAACCGATCGTACTTGTCCTGCGCATCTGCGACGACAGCAGCGGAGTCGTCAACGTGCCCCAGCTGCACGGTCTCGGTGTAGAGCACCGTCGGACCTTCTTCCGGGGTCAGCAGGGTGAAGGGCAGACCGCCCGCTGGAGTGCCCTGCGCGAAGGGCAGGACCTGGACAGTGACGTGCGGGCTCTCCGCTTCCGTGAGGAGACGGTCCAGTTGGCCGGCCATCACCTCACGGCTACCCGTGACCGTACGCAGAGCCGCCTCGTGCAGCACCACCCAGAGCGAGGGCTGGTGCACCCGCCGCCTCAGCGCCTCACGCCGTTCGAGCCGTGCCTCCACCCGAGCGGCGATCACCTCCATTTCCTCCCGAGGGTGGGCCTGCCGGAAGACGACCGTCGCGTAGTCCCGGGTCTGGAGCGTGCCCGAGATCGTCATGGGCGAGAAGTTGAGAATCTGCGTCGCGTCCCGCTCAAGGTTGACGTACGGGATGAACCAGCCCGGGTGTCCGCGCTCGCTCACCCGCTCCCGGAGCCGTACGAAGAACCCCGACGTCTCGAAGACCCGGTCGCACACCTCCGCGAACTGCTCGGAGCCGAGGAGCCGTCCGCTCTCGACACGGGTGACGTACGGCCGCTCGTACCGCGCCTCGTCCGCGAGTTGGTGTTGGGTCAAGCCCCGGTGCTCGCGGGCGAACCTGACCTCCTGCCCGAAGTAGGCCGCACCGTTTTTCCGGCCATTCACCGCATGCTCACTCATTCGTTTTTCCCCCAACGCCCGGGCGTTCCGCTGTCCTTGGAACCCCGTTTTGTCTGGTGACGGCACTTGCCACCCGCCACTCTGGTGAACACAAGGTTATGGCGCGAACACGGCGTGGCACCAGGGAAAGGCCCAGCTATGGAAGTTCCGGCAGTAACAGCGTCCCCCGAACCGCTGGTGGCTTCGTACTGGGCGTGTACGCCTCGTTCGGTGAGCCGGTCGCGGCACTGCCTGCGGGCGGTGCTGTGGAAGTGGGGTCTGGGCGACCTCGCCGAGGTGGCCGAACTCGTGCTGACGGAGTTGGTGACCAACAGCGTCCAGCACGCTCGGGTGCGTGGCCGGCTGATCGAGACCAGGTTCGTACGCGAGGGGGACGGCGTACGGCTTGAGGTGCACGACGCGAGTTCCCGGCGGCCGGAGGCGCACCGGACGGGCGCGGAGGACGAGCGGGGGCGGGGGCTGGCGTTGGTGGACGCGCTGGTCGGGCCGGGGTGCTGGGGCGTGAGCGAGCGGGACGGGGTGGGCAAGCTGGTCTGGGCGTTTGTGACCGCGAGCGGTGACAGTACGTGAGTCTCCCCGAAGTCCATTGGCACACGTCGGTGGCGACGGGAACAGCCCTCCCCCTGGCGGTGTCCGCGGTTTCTCCGTTGGTGGTGCGGGAGTGGGTGTTCCGGCCGCGGGGTGTGTATGCGGCGACGTTTGACCGGCCGGAGGACGCGTTGTCGTGGCTGGGGGTGACGCTGGAGGGTGTTGCGCCGTTGCCGGGGGATCTGTCGCCGGACGACCGGGTCGCGTACGCCCGTGAACACCTCGCCCTCCACCCGGCACAGGCCGATCCCGTGTACTCGGCGAGCGGCTATCTCGTGCAGGACCTGGTGGCGTGCCGCGTCGACCACGACATCTACCGGAGTTCCTTGCCGGTAAGGACAGCAGCCCGCTCATGACCCGCCCCCGTACCCGCCCTCGTCACCTGCACCAGGAAAACGCAAACGCGCAACCGTCACGGCATAGCCCCGAGCGCCGGAAGCGCAGTTTCGACGCTGCGGGTACGGGCGACGGCAACTCCGTCGCCGTCGCCTTTGATGCAGCCGACGGTCCCGGCGCTGAGAGGATGCGCCCGGAGTGTCGGACGGACACGCCAAAAGCCGGAGGTAACGGATATGAACTCTGCCGCCGTGACGCAGGCATTGATCCTTGCGGGTGGACAGGCAACCCGTATGCGCCCCTACACCGACGACGCTCCCAAAGCCATGGTGCCCGTGGCTGGAGCCCCCATCGTCGGTTACCAACTTGCCTGGTTGGCGGAGCACGGCGTCAAGTCCGTGACGATCAGCGGTGGTTACAAGCACGAGTTGATCAGGGAATACGTGGGCGACGGCGGACGGTTCGGCGTGGACATCCGCTACGCGATCGAGGCTGAACCGCTGGGTCGTGGCGGCGGGCTCAAGTTCGGCGCGCGTCAACTCGCCGACCCGGGAGCGCCGTTCTACGTGCTGAACGGGGACGTCATCACGACGTTCTCCCTCACCGATCTCGCGCGGTACCACCATGAGAACGGTGGGGCTGTCACCGTCGCTCTGTCGCCCTACCGGTCGAACTGGGGCGTGGCCGAGTTGGACGACGGCAACCGTATCCGGGGGTTCGTCCAGTCGCCCGAACTCCCGTACTGGATCAACGCGGGGATCTACCTGTTCAGCCCGGACGTGGTGCCGATGCTCCCGGACAAGGGGGACCACGAGGACAGTACGTTTCCGCGGCTCGCGGCGGAGGGGCGTCTCATCGGCTACCGGCTGTCGGGCTATTGGCGGGGGATCGACACGGTGAAGGACGTGATCGCGGCGTCCGATGAGGTGCGTTCCTCCGGCAGGCTGCTGCCGCCGCGATTCCACACGACGGATCCGGACTTGTGAATGCCGGGCCGTGACCGGGCCCGGTGAGCCGAGAGGACAGGGCAGCTGTGATTGACGCCCATGAGGTAGTAGGCAAGCGCAACATCTTGTTCATTACGTTCGATTCGCTGCGTTTCGACGTGGCGCGGGCGTCACTGTTCGCCGGTCTGACCCCGAACCTTGCGGGGGTGCTGCCGGGCGGTCGCTGGGAGGAACGCCGGACGCAGGGTTCGTTCACCTTGCCCGCGCACATGGCGTTCTTCTCCGGCTTTCTGCCGGTTCCCTCCGGACCGGACCGGCCGAAGCGGCTTCTTGCCTGCCGTGCTCAGCGCGGAACCACCATCGGTGAGCGCACGTTCGTGTTCAACGCGCCGGACATCGTGAGTGGCCTGGCCGGCCTCGGCTACCGGACGGTCTGCATCGGGGGCATCGGGCTCTTCTCGGGCGAGACCGAGTGAGGGCGCGTCTTACCCGCCCTGTTCCAGGAGAGCCACTGGAGTCCCCTCACCGGGACGGACTGCCAGGACTCCACCCGCCATCAAGTGAACCTCGCACTTGAAGCGTTGAGGACACCCCGGGAGGAACGGCTTTCGTTCCTCTTCGTGAACGTATCCGCGACGCACACCCCGCACTTCGGCTACCTGGCCGGGGCGAGCGAGGACTCATGGGAAAGCCAGAGCGCGGCACTCTCGTACGCGGACGGACAACTCGGGCGCCTCTTCGACGCGTTGCCCGAGCACGGCTCCTGGCTGGTGCTCATGTGCGGGGACCACGGCGAGGCGTTCGGAGAAGACGGTCACAACGGTCACGGGATCGCCCACCCGGCCGTATGGAGTGTGCCCTACGCGGAATCGCTGCTCCCGGGGTGACGGCCTGGAGACCCCACAGGGTGACTGTTGCCTGGGCCGTAGGGACAGGGCCCGATGCTCCGTGTTCGGGCCCACGACTGACGACCACTGGATCACCGGCCGCAGCCCTGCCCAACTGGGCGCCCTGGCCACCGCGTTACGTACCCACGCAGACCACCTCGACCACGATGTCGTTCCCGCCCTGACCGCAGCCCGCGACGACTGGGCCGCGCATCGCACGCCGCGAAGCAACGAGTAACGGCACGCCGACCGCCCGGCGCGGCGGCAAGCCCTAGGCTGACGTGGACGGTTGGCTTGCGCGCGGGAGTGGAGGTCCAGGGGGATGGGCGATTCGTTCCGCACGTCGACATCGGTGAAAGTGATGGAATCCGCCACCCACGCGAGGTAAACGCCCAGGTCACTTAGGGTGCTCCCCGCACGCGCGGGGTTGGTCCCTGCGGCTGGGCACCGGACAGGGTGGAGGCGGAGTGCTCCCCGCACGCGCGGGGTTGGTCCCTCACACCCCGATCACATGACCGACCACTGGTGGTGCTCCCCGCACGCGCGGGGTTGGTCCCTCCTTCGACCAGTGGATGTCCTCGATCCTGGTGTGCTCCCCGCACGTGCGGGGTTGTCCGCGCGGCAGCGTCGGCCTCCGGGACCTAATCCGGTCCTGGAGGCCGACGTCGCGCGGGGCCCGGAGCGAACCGGCGGCCTACGAGGCCGGCCTTACGAACCCGTCGCCGGGGACGCGTCGCTGCGGCTTTCCAGGACGGCGGCCGGCTCCAGCGGAGAGGCGATGTCCTGGTCCTTGCTGTGGGACGCCCAGTCGCGGATACCGATGAGGACCATGACGAAGAAGATCCCGTAGACGATCCCGGAGAAGTACAGCTTGGAGTGGATGGCCAGGGGCACCCCGACGAGGTCGACGGCCAGCCAGACGAACCAGAACTCCACGTAGCGCCGGGCCTGGGTGTACATCGCCAGGATCGAGCCGACGAAGATCCAGGCGTCCGCGAGGACCATCCACCAGGGAGCGCCCGGGTAGAACGACGCGTCGGTCGACTTGAGCAGCGCGCCGAACGCGACCGTTCCCAAGGCCATGACGGCGATCAGCACGGAGCGCTCCAGCCCCGATGCCCAGCGGACGTTGATCGTGCCTTCCTTCTCTCTGCTGCGCCGCCAAGTGGCCCAGCCCCATGACGCCGATGCTATGATCACAACCTGCCGGGCGGCGTTGCCTCCGAGATGGACGTTCAGGCTCGCGATGAGCAGCAGAATCGACCCGAGGATCTGCACCGGCCACGCCACGAGCAGTCGCCGCAACGCCAGCCACACGGTAGCGAGTGCCAGGATGTTGCCCAGGAAGTCCGACCAGTACACGGGAAGACCGAAGAAGCTGAACTGCTGATTCAGCCAGTGGAATGCGCTCATTGCTAAACACCTTTGTTCGTTCGGAGCAAGGCTGGGTACGGCTGCTGGGTACGGCGATGGGTACGCCGATGGGCGATGGGGCCCGGACCGGGCCGGTGATGACGCACGGAGCTCGACAGTGGGTGTCGAGTCCGTGCGGAGCGGAGTGGAACTTCAGGCGGAGACGGCTCTCCCGTACGCGGCGAGCGCGTCGGTGAGGACGCGCCGCCCGAGGTCCGAGGCGAGAAGGGCCTCGGACCGCAGGACGTCCTGCCGGGCGGCGCGTATCAGGTCCTCGGACGACGCGAACTTCACCGTGTCCCGGATCCGTGCCACGAACCACAGTCCGACGCGCTCTCCGTAGAGCTCCTCCGACAGGTCGTGGCAGTACACCTCGACGTGTACGTCCGCCGAGTCGCTGAAGGTGGGGTTCGATCCGATGCTGATCGTCCCCCGGTGGACGGCGCCGGTCGCGTGGCGTACGACCCAGCCGCTGTAGATCGCCGGCGGCGGGACCGGCGAGCCGGGTTCGGCCGCGACGTTCGCGGTGGGGAACCCGAGCCCACGGCCCCGGCCGGCACCGTGCACCACCGCACCCGTCAGGTGCGCGTGGACGGCCGGGCTGTCACCCATGGGGGATGAGCTCGCGGAACTGGCTGGTGTGGAAGACAAGCGGCTCCACGCCGGAGAACAGCTCGGTCGTCAGCAACTCCATGAGCACGATCTCGTGATCGCCGCCGTCGTAGGTCGCGCTCACCCGGGCCGTCAGCCAGAGCGCGGCGTCCCCGATCACGACGGCACCCTCGGGCGTCGCCCGCCACGCGACGCCGTCGAAGCGGTTGCCCTCCCGGGACGCCAGACGCCGGCACAGCTCACCCTGACCGCGGCTGAGCACGCTCAGCCCCAGCACGGGTGCCCCCGCCAGGCGCGGCCAGGTGGTCGAGGTGCGGGCCACGCTGATCGCGACCATGGGCGGTTGGAGCGAGATCGATACGAACGAACTCGCCGCGAACCCGACCGGTTCGTTCCCGAGCAGCGCGCTGATCGCGACGACACCGGCCGGGTAGGCACCGAACGCCTCTCGCAGCGTCGCCGCGTTCAGCTCCGCCGGCGCGGACGCCCCGGGCTGGTTGTGGGCAGACGTGGCCATGGTCTTGGACATCCTCTCGTCGCGAGTTTCTGTTTCTCAGTGCCGGTACGCGGTCTCAGTGCCGGTACCGCGCCGCGGGGTGGCTGGCGGGCAGCGCGCGGTCGGACGCTCCGGTAAGCCGTTCGCGCAGGCTCTCGCCCTCCGTGTACTCCCCGCGGAAGGCTCCGCGCGCCCGCAGGATCGGCAGGACCGACTCGACGAAGTCCGTCGTCGAGGCCGGCTGGACCGTCGGGGACAGCAGGAATCCGTCGAGGTCGGCGCCTTCCGCGAGCGAACAGATCTCGTCGGCGATCTCCTCGGCCGTACCGACCACGGGCCGCGCTCCGACACCGTGGGTGTGCCAGTCGGCGAGGACGTCACCGACCGTCTTGCCGGCGAAGCGGGCCACCTGGGTCTGCGACATCTCGGTGGAGAGCTCGGTCATGGGTGTCTCGGGCGCGTAGGACGAGAGGTCGAGCCCGGTGAACATGGCGTAGCTGGCCACGGTCACCTCGGGCCGCTGGGCGTCGAGGATCCGCTGGTAGCGCCGCTCCGCGTCGGATGTCGTCGCGCCGATGACGCAGGAGAACGCGGACATCACCTTCACCTCGTCGGCTCGGCGGCCCGCCTTGACGGCCTCCTCGCGGATGGACGCGGTGTGCCCGGCGAGCTGCTCGACCGAGCCGCTTCCCACGAACATGCACTCGCCGTGCCGCCCGCCGACCCGGCGACCGGCGGGCGAGGCACCCGCCTGGAACAGCACGGGCGAGCCCTGCGGGGAACGCGCGGTGTTGCCGTACCCCTCGGAGCGGAAGAACGGGCCCTCGTGGGTGACGAGGTGCACCTTGGCGGGGTCGGCGAACCGTCCGTCCTTGTCCTTCTCCAGCGCGTCCGGCTCCCAGGCCCCCTCCCAGTACTTGTAGACGAGGTCGAGGAAGTCCTCGGCCATCCGGTAGCGGTTGTCGTGCGCCACCATCTCCATGCCGAACGCCTTGACCGCGGTGTCGGCCGTGCCGGTCGTCACGATGTTCCAGCCGATCCGGCCACCGGAGAGCTGGTCGAGCGTGGCGAGGCGGCGGGCGAAGGCGTACGGCGGTTCCACGAGGACGGAGCCCGTCACGACGAGACCCAGGTCGGTCGTCGTGGACAGAAGCGCGGACGCCACGACCATCGGATCGAGCCGCGGGAGGTCGAGGGTCTCCTCCGTGGCGATGGGCGGGCGCGTGCCGTCGATCTCGGACCAGCCCCAGGCGTCGGCGAGGAACAGGAAGTCCAGCTTGGCGTCCTCGCAGATCGCGGCGAGATCGCGCCAGTATTCGAGAGTGTCGAAAAGGTGCCGCCGGCTGTCGGGGTGACGCCAGGTGGCCGTGCCACTCGCGTTGGTCTGCGCGTTCTCGAACACGCCGAGCTTGAGGTTCCTCATGGGTGGTTCTCCGTAGTGCTGTTGGGTGACCCGCGGGTCAGGAAGCAGAGGTGACCGCGGGTACGTCGAGCTGGGACGCGTAGGGCATGGACGCCTGTGCGCCGAGGCCGGTGACCGCGTACGACGCCGCGTGCACGGCGCGTTCCACCGCGGCCGGCAGGCCGGTGCCACGTCCGAGGGCGTCCGCGAGGGCGCCGCAGAAGGTGTCGCCGGCACCCACGGTGTCGACGACGTCCACGAACGGCGTGGGGATGTGTGTGATGTCGGTGCTGTGCGCCTCTTTCAGGAGGGCGCCGTCCGCGCCGAGCGTCACCACGACGGCCCGGCACGGGAGTTCGGCGCGCTCCAGCAGGCCGCGCGCCTCGTCGAGGGTGGCGGGCAGGTCGGCGCCGAGAAGTGAGGCGAGCTCGCCGAGGTTGGGGACGAGGACGTCGACGGCGGCCAGTACCCGCGTGTCGATCGGGCGGGCGGGGGCGGGATTGAGGACGACGACCCCGCCCTGTTCGCGGGCCCGCAGGACGGTCAGGTCGACCACGTCGGGCGCGATCTCGTGCTGGATGACGACGACCTCTCCCTTCGACCGGACGAGCCGGGACGGCACGTCCTGGGCGCCGAGGTCCGCGTTGGCCCCCGGATTCACGACGATGGTGTTCTCGCCGGCGTCGTCGACGACCACCGCGGCGATTCCGGTCGTGGTCCGCTCGTCCGACCGTACGGCCTCGACGTCCACGCCTTCGGACGCGAGCGCGTCGAGGATGAAGGCCGCGTCCGCGCCGACCCTGGCGACCAGACGCACCCGCGATCCGAGGCGGGCGGCGGCGACGGCCTGGTTGGCACCCTTGCCGCCCACCCCCTCCACGAAGTGCCGTGCGAGCACGGTCTCGCCGGGGTGCGGCAGGTCCTTGACGGTCAGGACGAAGTCGCGGTTCACCGAACCGACGACCGTGATGGACGACATTGGCACTCCTTGGGAGATCGATCTCCGACATGCTGTACCAGGGTTCCCGCGCCGTCAAGTAGCCTCGTCGGGTACGCCCGCCCCGCCGTGACGGCGCAGCGCCCACCGACCGAGTAAGGACTCCTACGTGACAGCGCCCCGACTCCTCGACGTGGCCAAGGCCGCCGGCGTCTCCCGCGCGACGGCGTCACGTGTTCTCGCCGGAACGCCGCGCAACGTCGATCCGGAGCTCGCGCGCCGCGTCGAGGAGGCCGCGCAACGGCTCGGTTACCAGACCAACCACTCGGCCAGGGCGCTGCGCACCGGCAGTACCGGCACGATCGGCATCGTCCTCCCTACGCTCGCCAACCCGTATTTCGTCCAACTCGCCGATGCCATCGCACGGCACGTGCGTGCCGCGGGGGGCACGCACGTGGTCACCGACGCGGCGAACGACACCGCGATCGAGGCCGAGCAGATCGACACCCTGCTCGGCGGACGGGTGGACGGCCTGATCGTCGTCCCCGTATCCGCCGGAGCGTCCGGACCCGCCGTCCGCGAGGCCGCCAAGCGCCGTCCCGTCGTCCTCTTCGACCGATGGGCCAAAGGATCCGGCACGGTCGCCGTCACGCTCGACAACGCGTCCGCGGTCCGGCTTCTCATCGACCATCTGGAGGGCATCGGGCGGCACCGGATCGCTCTCGTCGCCGCCGATCAGGCGTCCTCCTCGGGCGCCGAACGGCTCGCGGCCTTCACCGAGGCGCAAGGACCCGACGCCAACACCATCCTCCTGCCCAGCTTCACCACCGACGCCGGACGGATGGCGGGGCGCCGCATCATCGAGCAGCGCGACCAGGTCGACGCGGTCGTCTGCGGGGCGGACGTCCTGGCCGTGGGGCTCGTGAGCACGCTGCACCGCTCGTCGGTCGCGGTACCCGGGCAGATCGCCGTCACCGGGTTCGACGACACGGAGATACTCGAACTCATCGACCCGCCGATCACGTCCATCCGCCACCCGCTGTCGGCCATGGCGGAGCGCGCGCTGACGCTGCTTCAGGCGCCCAGCCGGGAACGGACGGAAGGGGTCGAGCGCTTCCCTCCCCAACTCGTCGTCCGGGCCTCGACGGAAGAGTCCTGACGGGTGGTCAGGTTGGTCGGGTCGGTGGTTCGGCGGTTCCCGGTCTACGGCTGGTGCTGGCCGAGTGCTCGTCGCATCACGGTGAAGCGACGCGGCGTCGGCCTGGCGCTCGTCCACTCCGTACTGGGTGCGGCGGACGCGGTCGGCGAACCCCTCGTCGTACTCCTCGGCGACCCCACCTACTACAACCGGTTCGGGTTCCGCGCCGGCACACGACTCGGCATCACACCGCCGGACCCCGGCTGGGGCGCCTACTTCCAGGTCCGCACCCTGACCGCGTACGAGCCGACCCTCTGCGGGGAGCCTTCACGTACGCCGAGCCGTTCAACCGCCTCTGATCTTTTGCCTTCCCAGCCGAGTGAGGCCCCATTGAGGCTCCGCCATCGTGAAGTGGCTGGTCAGCAGGGGTGGCGTGGCCGCGTTTCGGGGTGCTTGTGCTGGTCGCGGGCGGCAGTCTGGGGTGCAGATCGTCCGGCGGGGTGGCTTTGCCGATGAGTTCACCCTCCTCGAACGGTCTACCCGGCGACACGACCGTTCTCGACAG
Source organism: Streptomyces sp. NBC_00223 (assembly GCF_036199905.1). NCBI lineage: Bacteria > Bacillati > Actinomycetota > Actinomycetes > Kitasatosporales > Streptomycetaceae > Streptomyces > Streptomyces sp. NBC_00223. Next base: position 6,099,515 of record NZ_CP108109.1, read on the forward strand.
GAGTGCCATGTCCACCATCCAGCCCGTGATCCTGACTGCCGACCAGGACGTCCTGCTCGGCTTCTATACGGAATTGTTCGGCGCCGAGGAGATCTTCCGGGTACCGGCGGAAGGCCCGGCCTTCTACCTCGGCCTGCGCATCGGCGACACCGACCTCGGGCTGGTGGCCAAGGCGGACCCGGGGACCGGGGCGGCACCGCGGATCCTGCTCAGCATCGGTGTCGACGACGTCGACGCGACGCTCGCCCGGGTGGAGGCGCTGGGCGGCTCGGTCAGCGGAGGCCCCAACGACATGCCGTGGGGACAGCGCGTCGCCCACATCAAGGACCCCGACGGCAACCCGGTGAACCTCACCCAGCCGATTCCGGCCCGGTGACGCTGTTCCGGGTGCTTGTGCTGATCGTGGGCTATCTGCTGCGGTAGGGATCAATTGCCGCTGCTGGCCCCGATGTTCGTCAGGACGAGCTTCGCGCGTAACAGGTGGGTGGCGCAGGCGGGGCCAGTACGGAGCCCGGTGAGGCCCCGCCGGTTCTCCAGGTGGGCAAAGCCGCGTTCAACGGGGGACACGTCCAGCAGCCAGGCCCCGGAGACAAAGGACGTACCATCCCCGCGTGCGCGGGGAGCACTCGCGGTGAGCTGGGCGGCCCAGTCGGCACCGAGGGACCATCCCCGCGTGCGCGGGGAGCACACACGTAACTTCTCCCTGTCGTGTGCGGAGTGGGGACCATCCCCGCGTGCGCGGGGAGCACTCCCCGGGAATACCCCAGCGGGCAGATGCCGTAGGACCATCCCCGCGTGCGCGGGGAGCACCCGGCGCTTCCCGCCGGCGACCTGGTGGGCTGGGGACCATCCCCGCGTGCGCGGGGAGCACAGAAGTTGGCGGGCGGCCCGCACGCCGTTCCCGGGACCATCCCCGCGTGCGCGGGGAGCACGGTTGCGGGTAGGTCTGGCCCCGGCCAGTGACGGGACCATCCCCGCGTGCGCGGGGAGCACCGCTTCGTCGGTGGCGAGCAGCGCAGCGGCGGCTTCGGTGCCGGTGGGACCATCCCCGCGTGCGCGGGGAGCACGACGACCTCGCGAAGAACCTCGCCAGCGAGCAGGGACCATCCCCGCGTGCGCGGGGAGCACCCTAGATGACCTGGGGCTTTACTGGCCAAGGGCGCTAGTTTTCGTCACTTCCATTGGAACCGACATATGGAGCCAATGAACCCTTTCGCCTCGCCGCGTAGCTCGGAAAAACGCAACCTGCTTGAGCCTACGCGGCGCGCCCGGCACGCAGGGCCGTAGCGTGTCGGACCAGGCCCGGGGGCCTCAGTTGGCGGCCTGCGGGTTCTCGTGCATGCGGCGGCCGATGCCATGCCGCCGGAGCCGCAGATACCCCGCACCCTGCGGTGCGAGCAACGATGTCACCGATCGGCTGCTGAACCCATCGCTGCATGAGTCCGAACTCTGAGGGACTGGGGGTCGGGCTGTAGACGTTGTGGGCCTACGTGATGGGTGGGTTCCGTAGGCTGAGGTCAATTGGACGTGTGAGCTACGAGTTGAGGTCGAGTATGGCCTGCTGGTCCCGTATGCCGGTTTCTGTGGAAGTGGTGAAAACAGACGTTCCTGGCCGGTAAAGCCCCAGGTCATCTAGGGTGCTCCCCGCGCATGCGGGGATGGTCCCGGTGAGGACGCTCGGCGGGGGTGAAGGGTGACGTGCTCCCCGCGCATGCGGGGATGGTCCTCAGCCAGACCTCTGCTGGAAGAAGCGCAGAGAGTGCTCCCCGCGCATGCGGGGATGGTCCCCACGGGAAGGCGCGCAGCGGCGGCGCCTTCGGGTGCTCCCCGCGCATGCGGGGATGGTCCCGGTGCCGTGGCGCGGAGGAAGAGACCCGGGTCGTGCTCCCCGCGCATGCGGGGATGGTCCCTACGCCGACTACCAACGCGCGCTCGGATACAGGTGCTCCCCGCGTCCGCGGGGATGGTCCCATGGCCACGTGGACGCCCGAGGAGGTTTGCCGGGGCTACAGTGGCGGCGTGGACGTGGGTTCGGTGGGAGGAGACAGGGCGTTGGATGCCTACGGACCCGCCCTGGGGTGTCTGAGGTGATCGTCTCAGGGTGAGTGCTCTGGACGCACAGGCCCGCAAAGCTTCGGGAAGCTTCGGGAAGGCGCGAGCAGCGCGCCGCGTGATCGGATTCGCCCTCTGACAGTCGGTACGCGCAGATCACATGAACGAACGGAAGGCCCGACCTCATGGTGTTGTTCCTCCATGCGTCGCCGGGGCGCCGGACCGAATCGGCGGACTCTTCGGGGGCAGGGCACACGCCCTGAGCAGACCACATGCGCCGACGGCGGCCCCGACCTCGGACGGTCACGGATCAACTGTCGGAGGCGGTGGTGGTGTTCTGTTGCGCCGTTTCCTGTTCCTGGAAGTCGGCGACAGCGGCGCCGTGGGTTTTCGCCCAGTCGGTCAGGGCGGCGATGGGTTCGGTGAGGGTTTGGCCGAGGTCGGTGAGGCTGTATTCGACCCGTGGGGGTGCCTCGGCGTAGGCGCGGCGCTCGATCAGGCCGTAGCTTTGCAGTCTGCGCAGTGTCTGGGTGAGTACCTTGCGGGAGATGCCACCGACGAGGTCGACGAGTTTACCGTGCCGGCAGGGCCCGTGACTGAGGGCGAACAGGACGACCACGGCCCATTTGTTGGTGATGATGTCGATGGCGAGCCGGGCGGGGCAGTCGGCAAGGAAGACGCTTCCGGCTGAGTCATGCATGGCCGAAGGTTACCCGGGGGTTCCTATCGGCTCAGTAGCGTCTCCTGCATGAGTACATCGCACACGAAAGCCTATGTTCTTGTCCATGGCGCCTGGCACAGCGGGCGCGTCTGGGACCGGGTGGTTCCTTTGCTGACGCGGGCCGGGCATCAAGTGTTCGCGCCTTCACTGACCGGCCACGGCGAGAAGGAACACCTGCTCACCGCGGACGTCGGCCTGGACACCCACATCGGCGACGTCGTCGCTCTCCTCGGCGAACGGGACCTCACCGACGTGGTCCTGGTCGGGCACAGTTACGCCGGGATGGTCATCTCCGGCGTGGCCAACGAGGTCCCGGACCGGATCGCGCACCTGGTCTACGTCGACGCGATGGTCCCGAGCGACGGTGACAGCGCGCTGGACGTCATACCGCGGACCCGGCGAATGATTGACGCGGCCGCCGACTCCGACACCCCTTGGCGTATCCCGCCCCTGCCGGAAATGCCCGCGCCCGTGGGCCTGTTCGGGGTGACCGACCCGCAGGACACTGCGTGGCTGCGCACCATGCTGTCGGACGAGTCGGTGCGTTGCTTCCTGGAGCCGGTCCGGCTGGACAACCCGGCGGTGGACGCGATTTCCCGGACGTACATCCACTGTGTCGGCAGCGCACCGGTGGACGTCACGCGTCGCCCGGTGCCGGAGGTGCGGCCGGGCGGCGCCGCGTCGCAGGTGTGGGAGCTGCGAAGCGGCCACGACTGCATGGTCACCGTGCCGGACGCACTCACCGACCTGCTGCTGAAGGCCGACTGACCGGTCGCCGGCTGTGTCCTCGCGCGTGACTTCCCGGCGGGCAACGTACGGGAGGCGTGGCGTACGCGCGCTCGGCCATGGACGCCCTGCCGCCCGAGAAGCACAGCCTCACCCTGCGCATGCTGATGCACGAGATCAGGGCGTAGCCTCCCCACCCGGCGTCAACCCTCGAAGCCCGACCGCCGGTTGGGGATGGCCGACACCCGTCCGGCGCGGGCGCGGACCGAGGGCGCCCGGTGTTCGGGGGCCGGGGGAGCAGGGCCGGTGCGCGTGTCCGACCCGGGCGCGCGCCCAGGCGTGCCCGGCGTTCAAGTAGTGCACGGTGACCCGCGTCTTGACACTCCTTTGACTCCACTGGCTTGATCTATGGGAGCGCTCCCATAGAAATCCCCCCACACGGAGTTCCCATGTCCAGACGTACACTTCGCCGAACCGGCATCGCCCTAGCCGCGGCTCTCGCGATGTTCTCCCTCACCAACGCCGCCGTGAACGCCGCGCCCGTGCCCGCCGCCGCGGCCGCCGGCGTGCTGCCCTATCAGGACCCCGGGCTGCCCGTGTCCCAACGGGTGGACGATCTGTTGTCCCGGATGAACCTGGACGACAAGGTCGGCCAGATGACCCAGGCCGAACGCGCCGCGCTGGTCCCGCAGTCGGACCTGGCCACGTACCGGATCGGCTCCGTGCTGTCCGGCGGCGGTTCGGCGCCGACCCCCAACACGGCCTCGTCCTGGGCCGACATGTACGACAGCTTCCAGCGCACCGCCCTGACCAGCCCGTTGCAGATCCCGATGATCTACGGGGTCGACGCGGTGCACGGTGACAACAACGTGTACGGCGCCACGATGTTCCCCCACAACATCGGCCTCGGTGCCACCCGTGACCCCTCGCTCGTCCAGCAGATCGGGCGGGCCACCGCCGAGGAGATCTCCGGGACCGGCGTCGACTGGGACTTCGGGCCGTGCCTGTGCGTGGCCCGCAACGACCGCTGGGGCCGCACCTACGAGTCCTTCGGCGAGAAGCCCGAGCTGCCCACCGCGATGACCACGGAGATCACCGGTCTCCAGGGTACGACGCTTGGCGGCGCGGCCTCCGTACTGGCCACCGCCAAGCACTACATCGCCGACGGCGGCACCGACGGCGGGGTCAACGAGGGCAACGCGACCCTCTCCGAGGCCGATCTGCGGGCCATCCACCTGCCGCCGTTCAAGGCCGCGGTCGACCGCGGGGTCGGCTCGGTCATGATCTCGTTCAGCAGCTGGAACGGGGTCAAGGACCACGCCAACAAGTACCTGATCACCGACCTGCTCAAGACCGAACTCGGTTTCTCGGGCTTCGTGGTGACCGACTGGGCGGGCGTCGACCAGATCGACGGGAAGAAGGGCTTCACCGCCGCCGAGATCGCGACCGCGGTCAACGCCGGCGTCGACATGGTGATGGTGCCCAACGACTACAAGACCTTCATCAACTACCTCAAGAGCGACGTCAACAGCGGCGCCGTTCCCATGTCGCGGATCGACGACGCCAACCGCCGCATCCTGACCAAGAAGTTCCAACTCGGTCTGTTCGAGCACCCGTTGACCGACCGGTCGTACACCTCCTCGGTCGGTTCGAGCGCCCACCGGTCGATCGCCCGGCAGGCCGTGCGCGAGTCGCAGGTGCTGCTCAAGAACGACGGCGGGGTGCTGCCGCTGGCCAAGAACGCCAAGGTCTTCGTGGCTGGCAAGTCCGCCGACGACATCGGCAACCAGAGCGGCGGCTGGACGATCAGCTGGCAGGGCAGCAGCGGCAACATCACCCCGGGCACGACGATCCTCCAGGGCATCAAGTCCGCGGTGAACAACTCCTCCCAGGTGACGTACGACCGCAACGGCAACGGCATCAACAACAGCTACTCCGCGGCCATCGCGGTCATCGGCGAGACCCCGTACGCCGAGAGCGACGGCGACCGCACCGGCTCACTGGGCCTGGACGCGGACGATCTCGCCGTGCTGGCGAAGCTCAAGGCCAGCGGCGTACCGGTGATCACGGTCCTGGTCTCCGGCCGCCCGCTGGACATCGCCGCCCAACTGCCCGACTGGAAGGCCCTGGTGGCCGCCTGGCTGCCGGGCACCGAGGGCGCCGGCGTCGCGGACGTGCTCTTCGGTGACTACGCGCCCAGCGGCAAGCTCCCCATGTCGTGGATGCAGAGCGCCTCGCAGGAGCCGATCAACGACGGTGACGGCAAGACACCGCTGTTCCCGTTCGGCTACGGGCTGACGTACTCGACGACGAACCCGCCCACCACGCCGCCGACCACCCCGCCGACGACGCCTCCCACCACCCCGCCGACCACGCCCCCCACCACGCCTCCGACAACGCCGCCCACGACCCCGCCCACGAAGCCCCCGACCACTCCGCCGACCACGCCCCCCACCACGCCTCCGACGACCCCGCCGACCACGCCTCCGGGCAACGGCAGCGGATGCTCGGTCACGCTGACGATCACCAGCTCCTGGCCAGGCGGTTTCCAGGCCGACGGGACCGTCACCAACACCGGAAAGTCGACGAGCAACGGCTGGACGGTCAAGTGGAGTGCGACGAACACGACCATCACCAGCCTGTGGAACGGTGTGGTCAGCCAGAGCGGCAACAACGTCACCGTCACCAACGCGCCCTACAACGGCGCCATCGCCGCCGGGGGCAACACGTCCTTCGGATTCACCGCCAACGGGACGGCCGGCACGTACACGCCGGTCTGCACCTTGTCGTAGAAACGTAAAGTAACTCAGCACGACGAACGGCCCGGCGCGGATCACCGCGTCGGGCCTTTCGTATGCCCAGAAAAGGCGCGGATTAGGCCATCAGAGTGAGCTGGCGTCCCACCAACGAGTGACCCCGCTGGACAGCCGTCCAAGATCGGCGACATTCTCGAACTCGCCCGCACAAGGGTAATGCCAAGGATTGGCAAAGAGATGCTTCACCGAACCAGCGGTTGCGTGATTAGTTCTCAGGGAGAACGCATATGACAGAGTCTCGGTCCGAGAATGCGCCGAGCCTCGAACAACGCAAGGGATTGGAATCGCTGGTCGCCCCGCGCGGCCGGGCCGCTCCTCCGCCCTTAGCGGACCGGAAACGTCAGAACGGATTATCCCTCGACGCGTTCGATCCCCAGTTGTTCCGGTCGAATTCACAGACGATCGTCGGCAAGCTGGAATCCCATCTGGCCGACACCTCCATCAAGGGTCTTGATCTGACCGACCCCGCCCTGCTGGCGCAGGCGGCGAAAGCGTTGATGACGGCGGAGTCCGAGCGGATCGCCGAATTCGACGAGAAGAAGCTCTCGGCGATCATGGACCTGTACATCAGGACCGGGATCCAGGTCCACTCGCCCGGTTACATGGGACGGCAGTTCTCCGGCGTCGTCCCGCTCGCGGCCGTCGTGGACTTCGTAAGCTCCGTGGTCAACCAGCCGTCGTCCTTCTACGAGGCGGCGCAGCTGCCCAGCGTCGTCGAGCGGATCATGGCCGACGAGCTGAACCAGTTCATCGGCTACGAGCCCGGCCGTTTCGCCATGGTGACCACCTCCGGCGGGTCCCTGGCCAATCTGACGGCGCTGCTCGCGGCGCGCAACGACAAGTTCCCCCGCTTCTGGCCGGACGGCGTCGCCGCGGTCGAGGGACAGCCCAGGCCCGCCATCGCGGTGGGCGAGGACGTGCACTACAGCGTGGCCCGCGCGGCCGGCGTGATGGGCATCGGCGATGCCCATCTGGTGCGGCTGCCGCTCAACGACGACAAGCAGATCTGCGTGGAGCGCGCCCGGGCGGCCCTCGACGCGGCCGAGGCGCGCGGCCTCAAGGTCTTCTGCCTGGTGGCCTCGGCCGGCACCACCGCGGTCGGCGCCTTCGACCCGCTCGACGAACTGGCCGAGATCGCCCGCGAGCGGGACATGTGGCTGCACGTCGACGGCGCGCACGGCGCGAGCCTGCTGGTGTCGGACCGGTTCCGCCACAAGCTGCGCGGTATCGAGAAGGCCGACTCGCTGACGTGGGACGCGCACAAGATGATGTTCGTCCCCGCGCCCTGCACCCTGCTCTTCTACCGGGACCAGGAGAAAAGCTCGGGGGCCTTCCGCCAGAAGGCCAGCTATGTGTTCGACGAGAAGCCGGACATCTACACCGCGCTGGACAGCGGCGACAAGAACTTCGAATGCACCAAACGCCCGATGATCATGGGTCTTTGGGTGCTGTGGGCGATGTACGGCAGGGCGCTCTTCGCCGAGAAGATCGACTATCTCTGCCAATTGACGGCCGATGTCCACGAAATCCTGCGGGCCGACTCCGACTTCGAGACCCCGCACCGCCCGGAGTCCAACATCCTGGCCTTCCGCTACCGCCCGCCCGGCGTCGCGGAAGAGGAGGTGCACCGCCTCCAGGAGGAGATCAGAAACCGGATCAAGAGCCAGGGCGAATTCTTCATCTCCAAGGTGAACATCGACGGTGTCGCCGCATTGCGCGTCGTCATGATGAACCACCGGATCACCGCCGAGCATGTCCATCTGCTGCTCGCCGAGATCCGCAAGGCAGGACAGGCCGCTCTCGACGAACTCCGGAATCCGGAGCGCGCCGGGCAGCACCGACCCGAGAGGGAGAACCACCGATGAGCCCTGTGAAACCTGCCCCCCTGCGGCTCTCGCCCGGTGAGATCGACACGCTGGTCGACCGGCTGATCCCGGACGCGGAACTGGAGCCGACCTCCGTCGACCAGGTCGCCGAACTCCCCTCGTTCCTCGGCAAGATGCGCGAGAGCGCGAAGCTCTGCAAGCGCCCGTACAGCGAGATCGACCACGAGATCCAGGACGCCCTGGTGCTGCGCCGTCTCCAGCAGATGGTCAACACCGTGCTGCTCAACCCGCTGTGGCAGGACCGGCTGGACAGCGCCGGCGTCAAGCGCGTCCCCGCGTCGTACGAGGAGTGGCAGGAGATCCCGCTCGCCGACAAGGAGGTCCAGCGCGACTTCTTCATGGGGACGCGGCCGGGACTGGTGGTGCCGCTCGACCGCGGCGGCTTCCAGATCGTGGCCAGCGGCGGCACCAGCGGCGGACTGCCCGTGGAGAGCGTCTACTCGCTGCGCGAACTCCAGGACACCTACCGGGTGGCGGGCGACTTCATGGGCGCCTACATGCTCGACGCGTATCTGACCGGCAGCGACCCCAAGTGGCTGTTCACCACGCTGGCCGACTACCAGATGTGGAGCAGCGGCACCATGGTCGGCGGCGTGCTCCAGAGCGTCCCCGGCATCAACTACATCGGCGCCGGCCCCGTCGGCACCGCGGTGATCGAGCACATGTTCTCCTACCCGGGCCCCAAGGCCCTGATGGGGATCACCGCCGGCATCGCGATCCTCACCGAACTCGGCGCGGGCATGAGCCAGGCGGCCAAGGAGAGCTTCCGCGTCGCGATGTACGGCAGCGGTGTGCTGCCGCACCGCAAGCGGGTCGAACTCCAGGCGATGTACCCGAACCTGGAGATCCTCAGCTACTTCGCCGCCACCCAGGCCGAGACCATCGGGCTCCAGCTCCGGCACGACTCCCCGTATCTGTCCGCGGTCCCCGGACTGCACCTGGTGGAGATCGTGGACGAGAACGGGCGCTGGGTCGCCGAGGGCGAGGAGGGCGAGCTCGTCGTCACCCGGCTGCACGCCCACGAGGCGCCGCTGCTGCGCCTCAAGCTCGGCGACCGGATGGCCCGCCGGCCGAGGACGGAGGGGCCTGGGCTTAAGGCCCAGCGGTTCGAGTTCGCGGGCCGCAGCGGCGATGTGCTGCACCTCAACGACAGCCAGTACTCCGCCACCCGCGCCTACGACGTCGTGCGCGACGCGCTGAAGGCGGCCGGGGCGTGCGACCTGGACGAGGCGGCGCACGAGATCCAGTTCGTCAACTACCGGGAGGGCAAGGTGCTCACCCTGCTCGCCGCGGTCGACGACGTGCCCGCGCTGGCGTACCGGCTGGACACGGCGCTGGGTGTGCACGGGGTGCAGCGGCTGTTCACCGAGTCCCTGCCCCGCTCGCTGTCGCTCTACAACGAGTGGGAGGCCGTGCCCGCCTCGATCGAGAAGACCGGCTACCGCTTCGATCTGCGCTTCGTGCCGAGGCATTCGGCGGAGATCGAGCGCACGGACGTCGGAAAGGTGCCCCTGGTGCGGGACCGGGGATAGGGCGTGTTTCCACACGCCCTGGCAGACCAGAACACCGGAGAAGTGGGGACGGACCGCAAATGAAACCGCAAGTGAACATCGCCGCCGTGGTGGACGTGATCGGGGCGCTGTCGGAGAGCACCTTGCTCAACGGCAATCTCTGTCTGATCGACGACAGCGCCTACGACAGCACGGGCCAGGGAACTCCCGAGCTGTGCACGGTCGTCCGCCCGGGCCAGGTCGTCCAGTGGTCCGCGATCGCGCTGGACGTGCAGACGCCGGTCGAGATCAAGAGCATCACCTTCCTCGGCGCCGACGGCTCCCCGGCCGGCGAGATCACCCCGTCGTCGGAGAGCGCGGAACTGGGCCGGGACGTCTGGTCCGGCGTCGTGCCCGCCTACATGCCGCGCGGAGTTCCGCAGCGGTACCGGGTGGAGTTCCAGATGTACGAGGGAGCGGCCAGCGTCGCGCACATCGACTCGGCCTCCCTCACGTGCCTGTAGAGATCGCTACCCCATGAGAAAGGCAGGTCCATGAGCCAACAGCTGGCGATCATCGTCATGGTGGACGTGGCCGCGGCCCTGGAGTCCAGGACGCTGGAAGGCAACACCTATCTGTTCGACAACATGAAGCTCCAGGGCTCGACCGGCGAGGGCACGGGCGAACTCGTCTCGGCCATCAACGGCACGTACTGGAACGACGGTTCGCAGGCGAACGAGCAGGTGCTCAACTGGCTGCTGTACAGCCTCGGTTCGATCCCCCCGACGGTCCCGCGCGGCTATCTCGCCGACCGGGCCAGGGAGAGCGACCAGAAGGCGCTGGCCGCGCTGGACGACCTCGCGAGCCGGGCGCAGTCCGACGGCACCGACGTGGCGGCCGAACTCAGCGCGATCCAGCGCAAGGTCGGCACCCGTACGAGGGTCGAGAGCGCCAACCGTCCGGGCAGCCGCGGCGGTCACAAGGTCGTGGACCTCACCGGCAAGGTCGTCACCCACGACCCCGGCGAGCCCCCGTCCGCGGCCGTTCACCCGGCGCCGGTGCTCACCGATGTGACCGGCGAGGCCGTCGACAACAAGATCATCTACCCGGCGGCCTACGGTTCCCCCGACCTGGTCACCGACGGGTGGTACTGGTCCGCGTCGGTCGACACGTCCCGGCCCGGCACCTACTCCTACACGATGGAGATCGAACTCCACGAGCTGAAGGAGCAGGACGGCGAGTGGATCTGGCTGCCGGTACGGATGACGTACGACGCCAAGCTCAGGATCGCCACCGACCCGAAGCGCAACGGCTTCACCAAGGGGGGCCTGGGCCTGCTGCCCATCGCCCCGCCGCAGCCGTACGACATCCACGAGCCGTACGACAGCCACGCGTGATCCGCGGCGAGTCGACGAGCACACGAGCGTACGACCTTATGGGCGTACGAGTGAGGAGGGGCCGATGAGCGCGGCGAAGAGCGTGGCGAAAAGCGCGACGGCGAGCGGGACGACGAGTCCGGCGGCGAAGAGCCAGAAGCACCAGCCGAAGGGTGCCCAGGGGTCGGCGGACAGTACACGGCGGCCGGTGTCGATCGCCGCCGTGGTGGACGTCGTCGGCGCCCTGGCGACGTTGGGCATGCACGGCAATCTGTATCTGTACGACACCAACAAGCCGCTCGGCTCCACCGGTCTGGGCACCGAGGAGCTGCGGACCAAGGTGAAGGCCGGCGACCAACTGCTGTGGTCGACCTTCGCGTTGGAGTGCGAGGCGTATGTCGCCATCGAGGACATCGCGATCGACCCCTCGGTGTGCGAGCCGGTCCGCAAGGTCTACCCCGGCACCGATGTCTCGTACTGGATCGGCACGGTGAAGAAGGACGACGTGGCGGCGACCCCGTACCGGATCACCTTCCGGCTGGGCACGCGGACCGAGCCGTTGACCACGGACCTGTCGCCGGTCCTGGTCGGTGCGAACGCCGTCAACGGACGGGGCTGAGAGGGAGACCATGACCACCAGCGTCGAGGACAAGAAGCAGAACCCCGGGCAGCTGAACTCGGTCCAGCTCAACATCGTCACCTTCGTCGACATGGAGAAGGCGGCAGCCAACGGCTCGCTCAAGGACGCCGTCTACATGATGGACAACAGCGTCGGCGGCCAGGGCCAGGGCACCCCCCACCTGGAGACGTACTGCAAGCAGGGCCAGGTGCTGAACTGGATCATCCGCCCGATCGACATGGAGAAGCGGCCCGACGGCACCTGGCCGCCCATGCCGAAGATCAACAACATCGTCTTCCTCGACAGTGAGGAGGGGGACGAGGAGGACGTCGCCGAGATCAAGGTCTGCACCGAGCTGAAGATCTACGGCATGCCCGACCGTATCCGCGACAAGTACACCCCGGTCTACTACTACTGGGCCGGTACGGTGCTGAGCACGCTGCGGCCGGGGCTGTACAAGTACCGGCTCGTCCTGGAGCTGGAACAGGACGGCAAGAAGGAACGGCTGTACCTCAACTCGGTCGACCACCCGTCGATCAGGGTGCTCGCCGTCTAGCGACACCGGTTGGCGACACCGGTTGGCGACACCGTTTGGCGTCGCCGGTTGGCGGCACCCGCTCCCAGGGGCCCGGCCCGCGAGACCCCCCTCGCGGCGCCGGGCCCTTGGCGGTACGTTGACGAACGGCACGACGAATTCCGGTGGCACTTGCGGCACTTCGGAACTTCCGTTTCGCGGTCAAGGTATTCGCAGGGAAGTTGCAAGGTTTTCGTCCAGACGCCTCCCGCATACTCGGGCGGACGGGCCCATGGCCCGATCTGTCTCGAATCGCGTGGGGGAGGCAAGAGCGAATATGTCGCGGTTTGCAGTGGTGGGAATGACCCGGCTGGCGATGACCGTGCCGGTCGACCGTTTTCCGCTCGAGTACAGCGCTTTGCGTCATGCGTCATGGATGGGCTGCGCGGTGGTCGGGGGAGCGTACAACATCGCCAGCGCGCTGGCGGCCCTCGGTGACAGTCCTCAACTGTGCACGCAGGTGGGGAAGGACGACGCCGGCCACGCCATCAGGACGGCCCTGAAGCGTCGTGGACTCGACGGGCGAGGAGTGGTGACGACCCAGGAGTCCCCGAAGACGGTGATCTTCGTCGACTCGGAAGGCCGGGTGGCACGGAACGCCTGGAATTCCGAGACGTGGGTCGAGTATCCGATGGAGCGGTACATCGAGCGGGCGGTCGAGGCCGATCTGGCCATCGTGACCAGCCATCCGTTCGGAAAGCCGTTCCTGGGCGTGTCGAAGGAACTGCTGAAGATGCCGGTGGCGGTGGACATGCACCTGGCGGCGGATCTCGACAACGAGCGGCAGCGGCCGTGGTTCGAATCGGCCGACGTGCTCTTCTGCAGCCACGAACGGCTGCCGGGCCGGCCCGAGGAGTGGATCGCCGAAGTGCTCCGGCGCTACCCCGGCTGCCGGATCGTCGCGGTCGGGCGGGGAGCGGCGGGCTGTGTCATGGGGCTGTGGGACGGCCGCCTGGTCGAGATCGAGGCCGTCACCCCTCGTCCGATCCGGAGCACGGACGGGGCGGGCGACGCGCTGTTCGCGTCCTTCCTGCACGGGTGGCTCGCGTCGGGGGAGCCGGTCGAGGCGCTGGAGTCCGCGGTGCTGTTCGCGGGCTGGAAGATCGGCGCGGAGTCGGCGGCCGAGGGGTTCGTCACCCGCGCGGAACTCGCCGCCCTGCGGCGGGCGTACCCGATGCGGACGCGAGTGGGCAGCTGGCGGTGAGCCGGCCCCCGGCGACAGGCTTTCGGCGTGATCCGTCAGCCTGATCCGGCGGTGGTGTCGTCCAGACGGGCCAGACGAGCGGCGGCGCGCCGCGCGTCCTGGACGGCGCCGAGTCCCGTGTAGACGGCTTCGGCCCGGGCGTAACAGCTCCGGGCCGAAGCCCGGTCGCCCTCCCGCTCGTCGAGGTCGCCGAGCGCTTCGTACACGGTCCCTTCCTCGAACACCGTGCCCTTCCCGTCCAGCAGGTCCAGTACGACGGCGAAGTGCGCGCGTGCGGCGGGCTCGTCCCCGGACCGCACGTGGGCCTGGCCGAGGAGGCGTTCGACGAGGATTTCGTGGTGGTCGCCGGTTCCGGTGAGCATGTCGCGGGCCCGGGTGAGTTGGGCGAGGGCTTCGGTGTGGCGGCCCGACAGGCTCTCCGTCTCGCCGATGGCGGCGTGTTCGCGGGCCTGGCCGCGGGTGTCGCCCACCTCCGTCCGGAGGTCCAGCGCCGTGCGCAGCAGTTCGCCGGTCCGCGGCAGGTCGCCGAGGGCCCGGTGGGTGAGCGCGGCGTGGTGCAGGACGAGGGCTTCGCCGCGGCGGTCGCCGATGTCACGGCGTACGGAGACCGCCCGGTCGAAGGCCCGTAACGCCTCGGCGTCGCGGCCCGCGTCGCGCAACGCGACCCCCAGCCCGGTGAGCAGGCGCGCCTCGCCGAGTCGGTGCCCGCAGGCTCGCGCGGAGGCAACGCCGAGTTCATACGCGGCCGTCCAGTCCTCGTGAAGGTGAAGGGAGGAGAACAGCGGCCACATCGCGTCCGCGATCTGCCAGGCGGCGGAGTGCAAGTCGTTGTCGGCCGCCAGCCGTTGGGCCGAGACCAGATTGCCGCGCTCGGTGGCGAACCACTCCAGCGCGGCGGCGGAGTCCGTGAAGGTGATCGCGTCGGGCGAGGGTGAGGAATAGTGCGGCGGCGGCCGGTGGCGCTGGGGATTGAGGACCCGGTCGGCGCTGTTGGCCGTCGCGAGGTAGTGGTCGAGGACCCGCCGTACGATCCCGCCGCGCAATTCGCCGGGGTCGTCGGCCTCGGTACGGCCGAGGGCGTGCTGGTGTATCAGGTCGTGGAAGCGGTAGCGGTCGGGGCCGGGGGCGCTCAGCAGACTCGCGTCGACCAGCGCGGCCGCCCGTTCCCTTGGGCCGCCGATCGCCGGTTCGGCCGAGGCCACGGCCGTGACGACGCCCGCGCCGAATTCCGGCCCGGGGTGCAGGCCCAGCCGCCGGTACAGCCGGGCGGCGTCGGACGGGAGGGCGGCGTATGCCTGGTCCAGGCACGCGATCATCGAGAACTCCTCATCGGCTGCGGTGGAACGAATCCCCGTGTCGAGGTCGGCGGCGGCCTCGGCGATGCTCCACCCGGGCCGGACCGTCAGCAGCGCCGCGCCGACGCACACCGCGAGGGGAAAGCGCCCGCAGGAGTCCACGAGGTCCCGTGCGGCGGCGTAGTCGGCGGCGACCCGCTCCTGGCCCGCGATAAGGGCGAGGAGTTCTACGGCATCCTCGGTGTCGAGCGGTTCGAGCGGCACCATCCGGGCGCCGTCCAGGAGCAGCGAGGTGAGCCGCCACCGGCTGGTGACCACGCAGACGCTGCCGGGCGCGACCGGCGCGAGTACGCGCACCTGGGCCGCCGAGAAGGCGTTGTCGCACAGCAGGGCGAGGCGCCGGCCGGCGGTGAGCGTACGGAACAGCGAGGTCTGCTCGGCCAGGTCGCCCGGTACATGGCCGGGGCCCACGCCCAGCGCGTGCAGAAACCGCGGCAGTACGGAACTGGGCGCCACCGGCTGCTCGGTGAGGTGTCCCTGGAGGTCGACGTACAGCTGGCCGTCGGGGAAGCGGTCGCCGCGCCGGTGCAGCCAGGACAGCGCGAGCGAGGTCTTGCCGACGCCCGGCGGTCCGCTGATCACCGCCAGGGCCGGCCCCTCCCCGGTCAGTGCGGCGTCGAGTGCGGCGTCCAGAGCGTCGAGGCTTTCGGTGCGGCCGGTGAAGTGCCGTGGCCCGGGAGGCAGTTGGCGGGGCACGCGAGGAGCCTGCTCCTGGGCGGCGGCGATCCCCAGATAGACGTCACCGTGGATGGTGGCCGCCTGGACGCTGGGGCCGTGGACCGTGCCGGACATCGCGTTGCGTGTGTCGTTGATCGCGGGCGTGGCATGACGGTCGGAACTCTCCACACAGGCCCCCGAGTGCCGCCACGGCCGATTCACCGGCACAGGTACATCCGCTGCCTCGGTCGATCTGCCCTTTTCCTGGCCTCAGCAAACGGCAAGGCTATTATTCGGCGTACGAACAATTGGCCGGATTCCCGCTGCCGGCGTTCACCGACCCGGCGGACCCGTCACCACTCCGCACAGGCGACCGCAGCCCGAGCCCGGCCTGACCAGGGTGGCCCCGGGGGCAGCAGACGAGGCGGCCGCAGGAATGGGTGATTCCCCGAAAATTCCGGTCCGCGGGATTTTGGCGAATTCTCCCCGGGCGCGCCCGTGTCCCAATTCCGCGGCCCCTGCCACATGACCGTGGCCCGTGTCACACTGCCGTTCTGAGCGACACGTGCATGCCACTCAGTTGCATAGACGACGGAGAAGATCGGCACGGGGAGATCGCTGGTGGAACTGCGCATCCTTGGCCCCCTTGAGCTGTGGGCGAATGGCCGGAGACACCGACTCGGAACCCAGCAAGAAGGACGCGTACTGGCGATACTTCTGATGGCCGAGGGCAGAGCGGTTCCGGTGGACCGGCTCATCGATCAAGCCTGGGACGGAGATCCACCACCGAGCGCTTCGGAGACCCTGCACAGCTACATCTCCCGCCTGCGGTCCCGGCTTCGCGCCGCGATCGGCGACCAGGTCAGTCTGGATTTCTCCTCACGCACCTACTCGCTGCGAATTCTGTCGGGGTCGGTCGACCTCATGAGTTTTCGGCATTTGTGCCGACAGAGCCGACAGGCCGCCGAACGCGGGGACGTCGAGTACGCCGTCACCCTGCTGCGGGAGGCCGAGGCATTGCGGCGGGCCGAGCCTCTCGCGGGACTCACGGGATACTGGGCCGAGTCCGTGCGGGAGCGGCTCCGGGAGGAACTGCGGGAGGCCACGGAATCCCGTATCCGGCTGGAGTTGTCCCTGGGCAGGCACGCCCAGTTGGTCAGCGAACTGAGGGAACTGGCCGGTCTCAGCCCGGTGGTCGAACCCGTGGTGGCCGACCTGATGATCGCGCTCTACCGATGCGGCCGCCCGGCCGAGTCGTTGACCGCGTACCGCTCGGCCCGCCGGCGGCTCCAGGACGAACTGGGCCTGGAGCCGGGACGGGAACTCCAGGAGCTTCATCAGCGTGTGCTCAGGCGCGATCCCGAACTGCTCCTTCCCGTCGAGCCCGAACACCCCCAATTACCGGCGGTGGACAACCTGCCGCGCGACATACCCGATTTCACCGGACGCAGGGAGGAAATCGGCCTGCTGCTCGCCCAGTTGGGAGAACCGGGCGGCCGTACGGCCCTGCCGCTCGCGGTGGTGCACGGAATGCCAGGCGTGGGCAAGACCCGCTTGGCCATTCGCGTCGCGCATCTTCTCCATGAGCGGTATCCGGACGGGCGTCTTTACATCAATTTACGCGCTTTCGGCAGTCAGCCCCCGCTCGATCCCGGCGGCGCGCTCGCCCAGTTGCTCATCACGCTCGGGGTGCCGGTGGAACGCCTGCCGGCCGGACTGGACGAGCGGGCGGCCCTCTGGCGGGAGTTGACCGCCCGGCGCAGAGCGATCGTCGTTCTCGACGACGCCTACGACGCCGCTCAAGTACGTCCGCTGCTGCCCGGCACCCACAGCTGCTCGGTACTGGTGACCAGCCGGCACCGGCTCACCGACCTCGAAGGCTCCTGGTCGCTCTCCCTCGAAGTGCCCTCCCCGTCGGAGGCGTCGGCGCTCTTCACCCGGGTGGCCGGCCGGGCCCGCACCACGAATTCCGCCGCCCTCCGCCGTACGGTGGAACTGTGCGGATACCATCCCCTCGCACTCCATCTGGCCGCCGCCCGCCTCCGGCACCGGATCGGCTGGGACATCGAGGATCTGGCGGACCGGCTGACCCGGGCGGCCTCACTGCTCGATGAGATCGACACGTCCTTGGGCATCGCCACCGCATTCGAACTCTGCTACGCGGAACTGGACATCGGGGACCGGCGCCTTTTCCGCCGTCTCGCTCTCCACCCGGGACCCGATTTCACCGTCGGAGTCGCCGCCGCGCTGGCGGGCGAGGAAGAAGGCCGGACACGCCGCGGTCTTGACACGCTCCTCGACGGCCACCTCATCGAGGAAAGCGGACGTGACCGGTTTCGGACCCACGACCTCATTCGTGAATTCGGACTGAAGACGGGAGATCGCGAGGATTCCCCGGTCGTACGGCAGGCCGCCGTACGGAGAATGCTGGACCACTATCTCCTCCACGCGGACCGGGCCGACCGGCTGGCCCGTCCGCACCGCCGCCGTATCGGCGTGCCGCCTTCCGTGCCCGGCCCGACAGCGGCCGATCCACGGCTGCGCACCGCCGAGGAGGGCGAGGCGTGGCTCGACCTCGAACGCGCGAATCTGCTGGCCGCCGCCCGTACGGCGGTCGCGCGGTCGCCCGACCACGCGCTGTTCTTCCCCCATGTCCTGGGCCCGTCCTTCCTGGCATGGGGAATCTGGGACACGGCGACGGATCTCTACACCGCGTCGGTGGACCTGGCACGGGAAGGCGCCGACGACGCGGTGACCGGCCGACTGCTCGCGGAAATGGCCGCGTTGCTGTGGAATCAGGGGGCACACGACGAAGCCCTGTCCGTAGCCGAGGAGGCATGGGCCATGGGCCGGGACCGGGACGACCAGGAGACACAGGCCCAGGCCCTCATCCAGATCGGCCGGAGCCGTCTCATCGACGGCCGCCGTATCGACGCCTTCGACTGCCTGGGCCGGGCATTGGCCTTGCACCGGGCCACCGGAAACCGCGGTGGTGAGGCATACGTTCAGAATCTGCTGGGCGTCGCCCTGTCCCACGCCGGCCAATACGCGGAATCCGTCGAACAGTTCCGGGCCATGCTCGCCACCAACACGGACATCGGTGATCGCCTGGGCCAGGTGAAGGCGCTGAACAACATCGGCGAGGTCTTCTCCATTCTGGGCCGGTACGAGGAAGCCCGCGGCCATTACGTCCGCTCGCTCGCCCTGGTCCGTGTCATCGGCGGCCGCCAGGAGATGTCCAATCTGTTCACCAACATCGGCAACATCCGCCGGGCGACCGGGGACTTCGAAGGGGCGCTCTCCCAGTACCGCCGTGCCCTGAACGCCTACCGCGACACCAGTGACCCGAGGGGGGAGGCGGACGTGCTCATCTGCATCGGCCAGACCTACCTGGAGATGTCCCGGCACAATGAAGCCCGGCTCCACTTCAAGATGGCCGAGCACGTCGCGGACCGGATCGGCGACCGCTACGCGCGTCAACAGGCACTGGTCGGTACGGCCCACGCGCAACGGGCCTCGCGGCAGTTCGGTCCGTCGATGGCGACGTTCCAGGAAGCGCTGCGCCTGGCCGAGGAGATCGACATCCCGCTCGCCGTCGGACGCGCGCTGGACGGGATGGGCCAGACCCTGGAGGCCATGGAGGGGGCAGCGGCGGCGCGGAATTGCTTCGAACGCGCTCTCGCCGTGTACGAGCAACTCGGCGTCCAGGACGCCGAGGCGGTGCGGAGAAGGCTGGGTGCCTCGGGAGCCACCGGATCCTAGCGGCTCCCGACGTTCGCTGTCAGAGCCAGCCGAACCACATGAAGATCTCAAGCTTCTCATCGGCCGTCGTGGGCACGCCACAGCGCATTGCGGATTGCATATGCAAATCGCTCCTTAGAAGTTACGCGCTACTACGCACGGGCAGGGATGTGCTGGTCCGTATGTGCGAGAGCACTCGCCGTGATCATACCCTGGCCGGAGGGCGCCGGCGCACACCGTTCCGGTGGGCCCTCAGGGTGGGTGACGAATCGTCACTCCGTGCACGTTGCAGCCGTTGGCACAGGGGTTGGCCAGCGGATACGCTGACTCATGAGTGAGCGGCCGCCGATGCCGCACGGCTTCGGCGCGGGTCCGTCCGCTGCCGCGCGCCCGGCCCGTGGTGCGCCCGCGCGAACCCCGGCCATATCGCCCGCAAAAGTGGGCTGCGCGTATTTGCTGGCGCAATGGCGTGCTGCCCCCGACGGCCCTCGGAACGGGCTCGGAACAGGTTCGGAAGGGGGCGGGCGAGCATTCCTCCGCCCCCGGAGACAGCCCCCGCCGCAGCCGTCCGGCGGGGTTGGGGCGCGGTGGGGCGGGGCGGGCGGCGTCTAGACTGGGCGCTCGCGCGGTCGGGTGTGCGGTGCGGGAGGGGCGAGGGGTGGCGGCGATGGGCATGGGCGACTTCGAGGAGCTGCCCGCCGAAGTGCTGACCCAGGCCGCCGTCGCCTTCGGCCTGCTGGCCTCGCCCGCCCGACTGCACCTGGTGTGGGCCCTGATGCACGGCGAGAGCGATGTGAGCGCGCTCGCCGAGCGGGTCGGCGGCGCCCTGCCCGCCGTCAGCCAGCATCTGACGAAGCTGAAGCTGGCGGGTCTGGTGCGCTCCCGCCGAGAGGGCCGGCACGTGGTGTATCTCGTGGACGACCCGGACGTGGAGACCATGGTGCGCTGGCTGTTGGGACAGCTCGCCGACCGCGGCGGGCACACGACGGCGCCTGGGCGCATCCGTGATCTGGGCGCCTGACGGAGGTCCACGTCCCCTGGCCCGGGTCGCCACCGAACCGCGCGGCACCGCGGACACGGACACGCGCCTCCCGGGCGCCGCCGCCGAGCGCGATCCGACCGGCCTGCCCACCTTGGAGTTCCTGCGCGTTCTGGGCACCGAGCCCCGTGGTCTCCCGGAGTCGCGGGCCGAGGAGCGCCTCGTCCGGTACGGCGAGAACGTCCTGCCCGCGCTGCGGTCCGTCTCCTGGCCCCGGCGCTTCGCGCGCAGCCTGCGCGATCCGTTCACCACGGTGCTGTTCTGCCTCGCCCTGGTGTCGGCCGCCGTCGCCGCCTGGACCACCGCCTGCGTGATCATGGCGCTGGTGACGGTCAGCTGCGTGCTGCGGTCCAGCGGCGAGTACCGCGCCGACCGGTCGGCGACAGGGCTGCGCGAACTGGTCGCCGCCACCGCGACCGTACGGCGCCGGACGGACGTGAACAGCCCGCCGGAGACCCGTGAGGTCCCCGTCGACCAGCTCGTGCCCGGCGATGTCATCCTGCTCGGCCCCGGCGACCTGGTCCCGGCCGATCTGCGGCTGCTGCGCGCCAACGGCCTCACGTTGCACCAGGCCGCCCTCACCGGCGAGTCCGCCCCCGTCGCCAAGTACCCGGTGGAGGTCCCCGGCCCGACACCGCCCTTTCCGGCCGGCCGTCCGCATCTGTGCTTCCAGGGCAGCAGCGTGGCCTCGGGAAGCGGCACCGCGGTCGTCGTCGCGACCGGGGAGCGCACCCGGTTCGCCGCCACCCACGGCGGACCGGCGCCGCGGCGGCGCGAGACGGCGTTCGACCGTTCCGTGCACGGCATCTCCTGGTCCCTCATCCGTTTCATGCTGCTGACACCGCCGCTGGTGCTGATGTCCAACGCCGGGCTGCGCGGACGCGGCCTGGAGACCATGCCGTTCGCGGTCGCGGTGGCGGTCGGACTGACCCCCGAGATGCTGCCGGTCGTCGTCACCACGGCCCTGGCCCGGGGAGCGTCACTGCTGGCCCGCCGCAGCGGTGTCATCGTCAAGAGACTGCCCGCGCTCCACGACCTCGGCGCCGTCGACGTCCTGTGCACGGACAAGACCGGCACCCTCACCCAGGACCGGCCGGTCCTGGAGTCCGCGCTCGGCCCGGACGGGCGGGACGACCCCGGGGTACTGCACTGGGCGGCCGTCAACAGCTACTGGACCCTCCAGCTCGCCGAACTCCCCGCCCCCGACGCCCTCGACGAGGCGCTGCTGACCGCCGCCGGGGAGCGCGACGAAGACCTCGGCCACGACGCCCTGGCCGCACTGCCCTTCGACCCGGTGCGCCGGCTGGCCACCGCCGTCGTACGGCGGCCCGGCCGGCCCGGTGCGCACACCCTGGTGGTCAAGGGGTCCGTCGAGGCGGTCATCGGCCGCTGCACCCGGGTACGGGCCGGCGGACAGGACACCGACCTGGACGACGACACCCGGGCCCGGCTGCTGCGCGACTGCGCGGAGCGGGCCGAGAGCGGGCTGCGCGTGCTGGCCGTGGCCCTGGCCGAACGCCCGGCCCGGCTGGGCCCGTACGCCCTCACCCCGGCCGACGAGTACGGGCTGACCTTCCTCGGCACCGTCGGGCTGCGCGACGCCGCTGCGGACACCGCGGCCGACGCGCTCGCCGCGCTCACCGGGCACGGCGTCGCCGTGAAGGTGCTCACCGGCGACCATCCCGGCACCGCCGCCCGCGCCTGCCGCGCCATCGGTCTGGACCCCGGCGAGGTGGTCACCGGTGACCGGATCGACTTCCTCGGCCAGGACGAACTGGCCGAACTCGCCGAGCGCACCACGGTCTTCGCCCGCTGCTCGCCCCGGCACAAGGCCCGCGTGGTACGGGCGCTGCGCGCGGGCGGCCGGGTCACCGGCTTCCTCGGCGACGGCATCAACGACCTGCCCGCGCTGTACGCCTGCGACGTCGGGATCACCCCCCGCGAGGCCACCGACATCGCCCGGGAGGCGGCCGACGTCGTCCTCGCCTCGAAGGACCTCACCGCGATCGACCACGCGATCGTCGCCGGCCGCCGCAGCAGCGGCAACATCGCCACCTACCTGCGGATCGCGCTGTCCTCCAACCTCGGCAATGTGATCGCGATGCTCACCGCCGGACTGCTGCTGCCCTTCCTGCCGATGCTCCCGGCCCAGGTTCTCGTGCAGAATCTGTGCTTCGACGCCGCGCAACTCGCCTTCGCCTACGACCGGCCGTCGGCCGCCGAACTGCTGCGGCCCTCGGTGCTCGAACCCCGCGCGATCCTCCGCTTCGTCACCGCCTTCGGCGTCCTCAACGCCGCGGCCGACATCGCCACCTTCGGCGTACTCGCCCTGTCCGTACGGGGGTTCGGCGGCCCCGGCGGCCAAGCGGCCTTCCAGTCGGGCTGGTTCACCGAGAACCTGCTCACCCAGGCGCTGGTGATGCTGCTGCTGCGTACCGGCCGCCACGCCGCGGAAGGCCGGGTCCCCGGCCCGATCCGGCTCAGCACCTGCGCACTGGCCGCCATCGGTCTGCTGCTCCCGCTCTCCCCGCTGGCCCCCGCGCTCGGCCTCACCGCCCTGCCGCTCTTCTACTACACGCTGCTGGCCGGGGTACTGACGGCGTACGGAACCGCGCTGGTGGTGGCCAAGTCCCGGTACGAGGCCCGCGCCGCCCGTGGCACGGCCCGGGAAGGGGCCCTGCCGGCGGCCGGCGCCGGGTGAGGCAACGGGCCGCCGACCGCGACAGGAGGCCGTAAAAGGGCGGAAGAAATGCTCAGTTGCGCAAGAATGGAACCATCAGACCGCCGTCCGGGAGGGAATGGGGATCGTGATGGGTGCGAGCGAGGCCGAGGGGGTACTGGACGAGTTCGTGCGGGAGTCCCCTCCCTCCCAGCAGGACCAGGTCCGCTCCGTGTACCAGCCGGTGGAGGTGTACGACCGGGCGGGCCGCCCCTGGCCGGGGACGATCCTGGCCTGGCGCGTGGGTCCTGACGGCGTGAGGAGCTGCCATCTGCGGCTGACGGGCGCGGGGGCGCCCCGGTGGACGGCCTTCGACCCCGAGCGCATGGTCCCACTGGTCCAGGGGGGTACGTGACGCCCGCGCAGGTGGCTGGCCGGGTCCGGCGTCAGGGGGCGGAGTCCGGCTTCTTCGTGGAGACCGCGTAGGCCTGCGTGGGCGTCATCGGGACGCCGTTGACCCGTACCGTCCTGTAGTGGCTGGTCGGGGCGCAGTCGGAACCCTGGTCCGCGGTCTGGGCATGGGCCTGCGCGACGGCCGCCCGGGTGTCGACGGGAGCGGCGGACGGGGTCCCGCCGGGGTAGACGGTGCCCGTACCCCAGTCGGCTCCGATCACCAGGGTCAGGCCCGGGGCGCTGCCCTGCTGGAGATGGCTCCCGGGTATCCCGAGGACGCGGGCCACGGTCCTGGCCTGGTCCTGCTTCCCGGCGCCGTAGGTCAGCGCGGTGGTGGCGGCGGGCGCGGGGGCGTTGCCGTGGGAGGTGCCGGGGGCGAAGCCCTTGGCGGTCAGTTCGCCGGCGACGGCGGCGGCCCGGCCCCCGATGCCGGTGCCGTTCTCGACCCGGACGGTGATCCGGGCGGCGGGCACGGTCGCCGTGGGCCGGGCCGTCGCGGAGGCGGCCGGGGACTTGGAGCCGTCGGGGGAGGTGAGCGGCTGGTCGTCGGCGATGCTGGCGAACAGCGCGTCGGCGCCCGCGCCGACCACGACCCGGTTGGGGTCGGCCGGGTCCGGGCCGGTCTGCATGGTGGTGAAGATCATCCGCCGGGACGGCACCTTGTCCAGGTCGCCGGCCAGTCCGATCAGCTTGGCGACGCTGCCCAGGCCGGTGTCGACGGTGAGCGCCTTGGTGGCGGCGTCGGCGAGCCGGTAGACGGCCGCGGGGTTGGTGAGGGTGCCCGCGCTCTTGAACTTGCGGATCATCGAGCCGAGAAAGATGTGCTGGGCGTAGGTGCGGCCGAGGTCGCTGCCGTCGCCGAAGCCGTGCCGGGAGCGGACGAACTCCAGGGCGGCGTCGCCTTTCAGGGTGTGGGAGCCCTTGGAGAGCTTCAGATGCGAATAGGTGTCGTAGACGTCGTCGCTGACGCACACCGAGACCCCGCCGACCGCGTCGGACATCGTGACCACGCCGGAGAAGTCGAGCATCACGAAATGGTCGATGGGGATACCGGTGAGCTGGTGCACCGTGGCCACCTGGCAGGCGGGGCCGTACAGCAGCGCGCTGTTGATCATCCCCTGGTAG
This sequence comes from Streptomyces sp. NBC_00223, assembly GCF_036199905.1. Classification (NCBI taxonomy): domain Bacteria; kingdom Bacillati; phylum Actinomycetota; class Actinomycetes; order Kitasatosporales; family Streptomycetaceae; genus Streptomyces; species Streptomyces sp. NBC_00223. The sequence continues at coordinate 6,124,008 of NZ_CP108109.1, forward strand.
CCGGGCGTCGAGGCACCGGTGTCGGCGTTCCGGCAGGCGGGGACGCGGGTGATGGTGTCGCGGGGGATGCTCATCACGGTGGCGTTGGAGCGGTCGGCGGAGACATGGACCACCATCTCCACGTCCGCGTTCCGGCCCGCCTCCGACGAGGCCCGGCCGCAGCCACCGCCCAGCTCGCAATTGGCCTTGTTGCTCCGGCCGTCGGAGCCGATGACCAGGATGTTGATCGGTGTGCGGCCGAAGGCGTCCGCCTTCTCCGTGCCGCCGACATCGCCGTTCGCGCCGTCGCTCAGCGAGACGCTGTGGAGGTTGCCGTTGAGGTGGTGGTAGAACCAGGCCCCGGCGCCGGCGGTCGCCAGGATCAGCACGGCCAGGGATATCGCGGCCACGCGCAGCCCGCGCCGCCCCCGCGACACCTGCTTGCGGCGCCCGCGCCCGCCCCCGCCCCCGCGTGCCGCGGCCCGTGCCGCCGCGCGACCGGCGGCGGCCGGGGGAGCGGAGTCGGTGCGGCTGCCGTCAGGGCTGTCCCAGGGGCCGGACATCTCTACTCCTCGTACGGACAGGCCCACGGGCCGACGGCGTGATCACGGTCCGGGCCGTCGGCGGGAGCCCGCCGCGGCCGCGGGGCGGCGGCGAGCGGGACGCCATCGCATCCACTACGACGAATCAGGACGGGATTTGGTTGCACAGTTGCGCAAAGTGGCAACAGTCGAACGGACTGCCACCACGCCGTGGTCAGACCGTGGGTCAGGCCGTGGGTCAGGACCGGCAGCGCGGGTGCGGCAGGACTGGGCGGGTGCGGCAGGACAGGGAACCGACGAGGCCCCTGTGCCGGTGGGTCGAGACGCCGAACCTCTCACCCGACCGCACGGGAGCCTCGTGCGTCCCTCTTCAGAGCTTCGCGCCTTGGATTTCCTGCGAGCCGGCACTGATCCCCTGAGCGTCCTGCGGGCTGTCGGCAGACTCCTGGGTCTTCTGCGGCCTGTCGGCGAGCTTGAGCCAGATCACTCCGACGATGATCACGCCCAGCCACAGCGCCTGGACGGCGGTCAGAGTCTCGTTGAAGAAGACGGGACCCAGCAGCGCCGCACCGGCCGACCCGATTCCCGCCCAGACGGCATAGCCGATGCTGACCTCGATGGTGCGTAAGGCGACGCTCAGCGCCCAGAGCGTCAGAAGGAAGAACACGACGGCGACCAGCGACCACGTCAGGCGGGTGAAGCCATGGCTTCCACCGACGGAGAGCGCGTAGCCGATTTCGAAACCTCCGGCAAGGAGGAGCGTGAGCCAGGGGCTGGCTGAGGAGCGGCCGGTGTTGGGCATGTGCCCGGGTCCTTTCGTAGAGATGGGTCGGGCGACGGCGGGATTCCTAGGCGGCACCGCTGAGCTGGAGGCCGACCACCCCGGTGATGATGACGACGATGCCGAGTGCCTTGCGCCAGTCCAGGCGCTGGCCGAAGAGCAGCGCTCCGAGAAGGGTGATGCCGATACCGGCGATGGAGGTCCAGATGGCGTAGCCGACGCCGACATCGAAGGTCAGCAGCGCCTTGCTGAGGAAGTAGGTGCCAATGGCACCGCTGACCAGGGTCGCGATGGTCCACGGGCGGTTCTTGAAGCCTTCGGCCTTGCCGGCCGAGATGGCGACGGTGATCTCGAAGATGTCCGCGATGGCGAGGTAGAGCCACTGCATGGCGCAGTCCTTTCGTTCGGTGAGGGTCGGCGTCGCGGGAGCGGCCCGCCGCGGAACCGTCGTGTCATGTCAGCACCCGTCAGTTCCGCAGGCGGCACCTCGGGCGACGGCCTGTTCGATCTGGATGTCGAGCACGGCCTTGCGGATCTGGCCCACGGCGGGGACACCCTCTATGCGGTGGCGTTCACCGATGATGATCGTGGGAGCGACGGAGACGCCGTACGCCTCGGCGGTCCGCAGCGCCTTCTGATGGGTCCCGGTATAGGTTCCGGCCGTCAACGCCTCGGTGAAACCGGCCTTGTCCAGGCCCAGTTCGGAGGCGATGTCGGCGAGGACGTCCAGTCGGCCGATGTCCCGGTTCTCCTGGAAGAAGGCCCGCAGCATACGCGGGGTGTATTCCGCGGCCCTGCCGTGCTCGGCCGCGTACTGGTAGCCCTCGAAGGCCAGCCCGGTCCAGGGCTGCGGTGAGACGGTGGGCAGGGTGATGTCCACGCCCATCCGGCGGGCCATCGGGTAGACCGAACGGGCCCAGATCGCCGGCAGGTACTCGTCCTCCGGGCGCAGTGTCGGGGTCGGATGGGGCCGCAGTTCGAACGGCATCCACTCGATCTCGACGTCGAGGTCGTGGGTGGCCTCGTGAAGGGGGCCCTCGGCGAGCATGCAGAACGGGCAGACATAGTCCGACCAGACCTTGATGCCGACCTTGCCGGTTTCCGTCCCGGTCATGTCCGCCTCCGACTCATGGCGAGGAAATCCGCGAACGGCTCTGTCGCGTCCGGTGTCTTCAGCGAGGTGACCTTGACGCGCCAGTCGACCGGGTCGTCGGCGAAGATCGCGTACGAGCCCGAATAGTCGAAGCCGTACCGTGCGGCCGTCGCGCGGTCGGCCGCGTAGACGATGTGGCTGACGTTGAAGTACAGCGAAGCCATGTAGCACAGGGCACAGGGCTCACCGGAGGCGATCAGCGTGGCCCCGTCGGTGGCGTGCAGTCCGTATGCGGCGGTGGCCGCGCGCAGGGCGACCACCTCGGCGTGCGCGGTGGGATCGTTGTCCTCGCGTACCCGGTTGAAGCCGGTGCCGAGGACACGACCGCCGTTGACCACCACACCGGAGAACGGGATGCCGCCCTTGGCGACGTGCTCGCGGCTGATCCGTACCGCCTCACGGACGTACTCGGTCAGCTCGCTCTCCGAAATCTCGGATGTCTCGGAAACTTCGGAAATCTCGGAAATCTCGAAATTGGGCAACTTCGCTCCCCGGCTCAGGTAGCGGTCCGGTATGTATTTGCTTGTACGTACATATTTCCACGACCCTTAGTGTCCGCCGGTAAGAGCGCAGCGGGCAGACAGATCTTGCATGAACATGTATCTTGCTGTCAATGCCCATGGGAGGAGCTCCGCCATGACCGTCATCTCTTATATGACCGCCGCATCCTCTGACCAGGGCATGTGGCGCAAGGTCCTCGCCCTGTACTCGCACGTGGAGGGTCAGCTCGCCCAGGCGCTCCAGCGCAAGCACGGGATAGGACTGTCCGAGTTCCGGGCCCTGGAGTGCCTCTCCCAGGCCGCCGACGGCGAGTTGCGCATGCAGGAGCTGGCCGGCGAGGTGGGGCTCGGCCAGAGTTCCGTGACACGCCTGGTCGGGCGGCTGGGCGCGGCCGGCTTCGCCTTCCGCGATCTGTGCCCCAACGACAAGCGCGGGGTGTACGCGGTCATCACCGAAGAGGGCAGGCGCCGTTATGCCGACGCCCGCAGCACATATGTCGAGGTGCTCAGCTCGGCGCTGAACACCGCGGGGGCCACCCCCGAGCTCGCCGGCGCCGTCCAGATGCTGCGCAGCGGCGCCTGACCGGCGCGGGGACGCATCGCTGCGTCCCCGCCCCTTCAGCACGCGGATGTCAGTGGCTAGGCACCGCTGTCACCGTTGGCCGTGCCACCCCCGGGTACCGTGTCGAACAGACGCCCGTAGCCGGTGATCCGTCGTGCCGCCTCACCGGCGCCGGCCAGGTGCAGGGCGTGCCAGAACAGCACCTGGTTGGCGGTCAGAACAGCGAAGTCCAGCTCCTTCTCCAAGGCGTTGATGACGCCGACCGCGCGGATGCCGTTGCCGGCGACCAGGACGGCGTCGGGCCGGTGTCCGGCGACGGTGGTACGGATCCAGTCGGACAGGGCCTCGGGCGTGATCAGCTTCTGGTTGCTGGGCAGGCCGCAGGGGCCGTGGTGGACGACCTTGAAGCCCTGTTCCGTGAAGTAGTCGGCGCCGAGGCCCGAGAGCCGGTCGTCGAACCACGGGGGGTTGACGATCGCCACGCTGCGGGCGCCGAGCGCGGCGAAGCCGGTGACGGCGGCCGCGGTGGTGCCGGTGAGCGGGATGCCCCGGGTGCGGCGCGCCAGCCGGTCGAACAGCTTCTGCTCGCCGCTCGCGCCGAGCACGTAGGCGGAGCTGGTGAAGCCGAGCGCGATCACGTCGAGCGGGGAGGCCGCGAGCAGTTCCACGGCCTCGTCGATGAGCGGCGGCTCCACGAAGGCGCGCACCGGGTCGTGCGGGATCTTCGGGTCCATCTCGCCGCCGGGCCGCATCGCACCGAAGTACACGCGGGAGCCGTGGATGAAGACGTCGTCGGGGGCGATCGCCTGGAACTCGGACTCCGGGCCGACATCCGCGTGCGGTACGACCACGCCGACCCGGGCCCGGGCCTCCCAGCCGTCCTTCTCCGCCTGGACATTGCTCATGACGGTCACTCCTCTCGGGCTCAGCTCGTCGCCTCGGCGGCCAGCGAGCCGCCGAGGACGGTGCCGGTGCCGCTGCTGTCCAGGAAACCGGGGTGCTTGCGGCGCATGTTGGACATGACGAACTCGTAGGGCACGTCGTCGAAGTCGCCGTAGTCGGCGACGAACTCCATGCTCTTGTTGCCCTTGTCGTCGAAGGGCTGGTGCACGCTGTCGGCGGTGCCGTCGAACTCCAGCGGCGTCATCCCGTACAGGCGGCACAGGATCTTGTTGAAGACCGGGGTGGCCTTCACCCACCGGCCGTCCAGGTGAACGCTGTTGAGACCGTGGAAGAAGACGTCCCCGCCGATGTGGGCGCGCAGCCGGTCGGAGGCGAGGTGGTTGCGCACGTCGCTGTAGTGCACACGGGCGGGGATGCCCACGGCCCGGCAGGCCGCCGCGTACAGGGCGGACTTGTGCAGGCAGAAGCCCTTCTTCGTGGTCGCGGTGTGGCTGGCCCGCAGCCCCCGGGGGGACAGGTCGGCCCCGTACACCTCGTAGAAGACGTCGTCGCGGACCGCGTAGTACAGCTCGACGGCGAGCTGCCTCTTGTCGGCGGCCCGGTCGGCGACCGCGTCGTCGACGAAGGTCTGGACGGCGTCCGTCTCGTAGTCCAGGAAATCGGTGGGTGCGGTGAGCCGGGCGTGCTCGGCGCTCGTGATGGCGTTCATGGTCACCCTCTCGTCAGCGTTCCGCGCTCACAGGCCCAGCAGGGCGGCGATGCGGTTGCGATGGATCTCACTGGTGCCGGAGTAGATGGTTCCGCCGACGGCGTTGCGTACCTCGCGCTCGATGCCGGTGCCGGTCAGATAGCCCTGGCCGCCGAAGATCTGCACCGCGTCCAGGGCGCTGCTCTTGTTGGCCTCGCTGACCACGGTCTTGGTCGCGGCGATGTCGATGGCCACGTCCTGTCCGGCCTGGACCTTGGCGCCGGTGTCGGTGAGCCACTTGCGGGAGGTCTCCAGCGCGATCTTCATGTCGGCGATCCGGTGCGAGACGCCCTGGAAGGCGCCGATCGGCCGGCCGAACTGGCGGCGGGTCTTGGCGTAGCGGATCACCCGCTCCAGGCGGTGGCTCATTTCGCCGAGCGTGAGGGAGAAGGAGAACAGGATCTCCCGCTTCATCACGTGGTCGAGGATCAGGAAGCCGGCGCCCTCACTGCCGATGCGGCGGGCGGCGGGCACCCGAAGCCCCTCGAAGGTCACCTCGCTCAGCGGAGAGGTACGCAGTCCCATCTTGGCCAGCGGTTCACCGATCCTGAGGCCGGGGGAGTCCCGCTCGACGAGGAAGACGCTCAGGCCGAAGGGACCGGGGTCGCCGGTGCGCACGTACAGCAGGAACAGATCGGCGATCGGCGCGTTGGTGATGAACATCTTGCTGCCGTCGATGACGTAGTCGTCGCCGTCGCGGCGCGCGGTGGTGGTGATGTTCATGGCGTCCGAGCCGTGGTCCGGCTCGGTGACGGCGTGCGCGGTGATCAGCTCACCGGAGACGATCCCCGGCAGGAACCGGGACTTGAGCTGATCGCCGGCGAACGCCTGGAGGGGTACGCCGACGCTGACGATCTGTGTGGAGGCGGAGAAGCTGAGGCCCGCGTCCCGGCAGGTGTGGCCGAGTCCTTCCAGGGCGCGCATCGTCTCGGTCAGGGTGCCGCCGAGGCCGCCCCAGCGCTTCTCGAAGGGAACCGCCAGAATCCCCGAGCGCTGAATGGTCTTCCATTTCTCCCAGGGGAATTCGGCGCGGGCGTCGAACTCGTCGAGGTCGCGATTGAGCGCCTCGGCCCACGGGGTGGCGAGTTCGTAGGGGTCGGAGGCGGAGTCGGGGGTTCCCGGAGCGGGCTGTGCGGGTGCGGATGTCATGGCTGTGGCCGGCCTTCCGGTACGTGGTGAGCGGAAGAGCCGGGGCCCACCGGCGGGTGGGCCCCGGAACACGGAACTCAGTACTGGGAGAAGCCGTCGGAGGACAGCGTGTGCTTCTCGTCTCCGCGCAGGGCCGGGCTGAAGACGGATATCAGTCTCAGATCCTCGTCGTCCGACGCCACGAGGTGATGCGCGTCGTTCTCGTTGAGGGCGTAGATGGTTCCGTCCGTTAACTTGAAGCGCGTTCCGTCCTTGGTGATGACCTCGCCGGACCCACCGACGCAGTAGCACGCCTCCAGGTGCTGCCGGTACTGCAACGCGCTCGAGGTGCCCCTGCGGACCAGGGTCTCGCACACGGTGAAGCCCATGTTGTCGGCCTCGGTCAGTAGACGGTGGCTGGTGCCGTTGCCCCACTCCACGGGGGTGACATCACTGGTGCTTCGCACGATCACGGCAAGTCTCCTTCGAGGTAGGGAGGGCTGGGCTTTCCGGGGTTCGCCCGGAAGATCAGAGAGTGGCCCGGGTCGCGTCTTCGATGAAGGCGACAATGGCCCCGATGCTGCGGAAGTTCTCCGGCTTCAGCGGGATGTCGTCGACGGGGATGGCGTAGGCACGGGAGAGGTGCGAGACGATCCTGACCAGTCCGAGGCTGTCGACGATTCCGCTGTCGATCAGGTCGAATTCGGTGGTCAGGTCGGCGGTTTCCTCTCCGTCGAGGAATTCGGCGACGACATAGCCGCGGATCTCGTCCTGCAGAATGCTCATGGGCGATGTCCCTTCTGGCGTAGCGCCTTGATGAGGTCGCGGTCGGGCTTTCCGGTCGCGGTGCGCGGCAGGGGTGCGTCGCTCACCTGGACCGAAGAGGGAATGGCGTGCCGGGGCAGATGCGCGGCACTGTGGGTGCGCAGCCGCAGGGAGGTGAGCGCGGTGCCGGGCCGCCGGGTCACCTGCGCGTGCAGCCGGTAACCGGCCTCCGGGTCGGGGAGGGCCACCACGGCTGCCTCGGAGACGTCCGGATGGGCGGCCAGGACGTTCTCGATCTCCTGGACGTTGGTGCGCACGCCGCGGACCTTGACCTGGAAGTCGGTCCGGCCGTCGAGCCGGTGCAGGCCCTCGGCGTCCCGGGAGACGATGTCGCCGGTGCGGTAGAAGACCTCGGGCCCGCCGTCGGGCGCGGGGACGAACACGCCCTCGTTGCGCCCGCGTTGCAGGTATCCGGAGGTCTGGAACGGGGTCGTCACGAGAAGTTCACCGGTGCCGGGCCCGTCGAGGATCTTCCCCTCGTCGTCGAGGAGCAGGGCCCGTACGCCGGGCAGCGGGCGGCCGATCGGAGTCTTCCCCTCCGCCGCCCCGGGGTCGACGTCCTGGATGAAGCTGTCGTTGGTCTCGGTGCAGCCGAAGACGTTGTGGAAGCGGGCACCGGGGAAGGCCGCGCCGAGCCGGGCCAGCAGCGGGGGCGGCATCGCGTCACCGGTGAAGATCACCGTGCGGACGCGCGGGTACGGGATGTCGTCCTGGGTGAGCAGCCGGAACAGCATGGGTACGCCCTGCACGAAGGTGACTTCGTGCTCCGCGACCAGGCCGCGCAGGTAGCCGGCGTCGGCGCCGGCGTCCTGCTCGACGAGCACGACGCCGGCGCCGAGCCGCAGCCCGGTCCAGACGTCGAGCAGGGAGAGGTCGAAGTTGAGCGGGGCGTAACTGAGCAGCGTGTCCTGCCCGGTGAGACCGAAGTGTCCGGTGGCCCAGTCGGCGAACCGGTCGAAGGCGTCGGCCATGATGGGCACGATCTTCGGCGTTCCGGTGGATCCGGAGGTGGTGAGCAGCAGAGGCGAGGCGGCGGGGTCGACGGCGTCGAATCCGCGAGCCGCCTCCTCGTCCCGTGCGATGTCGTCGTGGTGCAGCGCGCCCGTGCCGTCGACGGTGAGGACGGCGGAGCAACGGGCCTGCGCGGTGAGCGTTCCCAGAGCCGCGCTGCCCAGCCCGGGAGAAGGGACAAGGACGGCGTAGCCCGCCCGGAAGGCCCCGATGAGCAGGGCGATCGTCTCCGGTGTCTTGTGCGCGGGTACGCACAGCGGGCGGCCGCGGTCGAGGTCCAGGCGGTCCAGCGCGGCGGACAGCTCCCCGGCGAGGTCGACGAGCCGGCGGTACGTCGTCCGCTGCCCGCCCAGTACCAGGGCCACGGAGTGGGGCCGATCCCGCGCATGCGCGGCCAACGCGTCATAGAGACGTGGTGATGGCACGATTCCCCCTTGTTCATCCGGACATCAACAGAGAATTGATCTTCGGTGCAAGGGGGGTGGCGGCGCTCAGAACGCGCCAGAAAACTGCGTCCGCAGCACCTGGTGCGCCCATCAAGCCGGGCCGACTCCGCTCACTCCCCCGCGATCGACCTGCAATTACGATAGCGAAGGTACATGCAGAGTCAAGCATGCATCAGACGATATCTGTTGTGACAGAAGTCACTCCTGTGGCCAACGCTTCTTGCTTGATCAATGGTTTCGAAGGCGAGGAGGGGAGGCCGCCGAGGTGCCAAGGCCGTTACGGGACGCTTCGTCTCCGCGGCCGGGCGTTCACGGGCGACTGCTGGGCCGGCCCGGAACGGTGAGGGCCGCTCAGGGGGCCGGGCGGCTCTCTTGGCCCATTCACCCGGACGGGGTCGGCGGGGAAGGGCAGAAGTGCCGCTCGGACGTCGCTCGGCGGCGTACGTCCCGGGCTTGCCGTCAGGACCGGCCGCCGAAAGCCCAGCCCGCCGTGTCGAGGCGGCTGACCAGGCACGTCACCCAATTCCGGGCGGGGTGCACCCGGTCGGCAGGGTCCCGTGTGAGCGGCTCGCCGTCGGTGATTCGGGCGGGGCGCTCCGGGTGCGGAATTTCGTACGGCATATGCCATGCCTGCGCCGCGGCGCTTGGGCTGCGCAACGCCCGACAAACGCGTCCGAGGTGAGGGCCTTGCTCCACCTGGCCCGCCGAGGACGCGGTGGGTGCGCGGGGGTGGCGGACATCGTTGGAATTCCGCCCGAAGCGACATTGGCCAACGCATAGGTGGTCATGCAAATTTCTCCGACTTCCCCCGATTTCTCGGGGTGCATAGGGGGAGTATGTTTGCACGCGCAAGCAACTAATTGAATGTAATCCGGGCGCCGACAAAACAGCGAACCCCGAAGACGGCGCGCGCGAGCGTGCGCGCTCTGCGATCTCGGTAGCCCTGAGCACAGGTATTGAGGCTGTTTCCTGGGACGAGGCCACAATGTCCAGAGAGCTCGAAGGAGACATCACCCGCAGTGCGCTGGACGCTGCACTGGCCACTGAGGTTTTCTCAGCGAAATGATCTTCGCGAAACGTTGTGAACCGCTCGTCCGTGGGCGGTTCGGGCGAACTCATCCTGGTTGTGGGCAGACGTAAAGCCCCTGGTAGGACAGGTCTCACCACAAGATCTTGTCCGAACCACCAGAGGCTTCACGTTGGTCACCTATGTTGCCACGCTCGACGTCCCGCGCCATGTCGTGGATCACCTTTCCCGACTGCTGGCCGCCCACCGGCGGCGATTGCGCACTCCGCGGGGGTCGCGGGCGCTGGGTCCGTTCCGTCAGGCCGTGCTGGTGCTGCGCTGGTTCCGTCAGCGGGGCTGCGTGCACTGCCTGGCGCGGGACGCCGGGGTCTCCCAGGCCACCGGTTACCGGTACCTCCACGAAGGCATCGACGTCCTCGCAGAGCAGGCCCCCGACCTGCACGACGTCCTGAACCGCTGCCGACAGGAAGACATGACGCACATCTTGGACGGCACACTTATCGAGTCCGACCGCCTCACGGGCGTCCGCGACAACGGCAACGACCTCTGGTTCAGCCAGAAACACAAGGCATTCGGCGGCAACGTGCAGTTCCTGTCCTCCCCGGACGGCACCCCACTGTGGGTCTCCGACGTCGAACCCGGCTCCACCCCCGACATCACCGCAGCCCGCATCCACGCCCTGCCCGCCCTGTACAAAGCCGCCGCCGACGGTCTGCCGACACTCGCCGACAAGGGCTACACCGGCGCCGGCATCGGCATCCACATCCCGGTCCGCCGCCCCAAAGGCAAATCCGAACAAGCCCTCCACGCCGACACCCGCACCACGAACACCCTGATCAGAGACCTGCGCGCCCTCGGCGAACGCGCCGCCGCCGAACTCAAGGAGCGCTGGCGCGCGCTCAAGTACGTCTCACTCAGTCCCAGCCGGATCGGCGACATAGCCCGCGCCGCACTCGTCCTCAACGGAATCTGGAAATGATCTTCGTTGAGAAAACCTCAGTGCCCGGCATGCGGTTACGGCGGCAACGTGTACGGGGACCTCAGCCCCGTACCTTGCCGCTGCAATGAGTGGGAAGTGTCGTGCATCCACCCCGGCGGGGTTGTCGACGTTGGAACGGTCGAGTCCTTCTCCTGCCCCTTCTGCGGCCTCTCCCTGAGCAGCTGCGAGGAAGTCGCCATGGCGGGCATCGAATCACGTACTGAAGCCCCGGAAGAAGACCGGTGAGCAAGCGGGCCCGCTCCACCACGAAGGCATCCAGCAGGTCAGTTCGTTGACCCAAAGTAGGGACGAGCGCGCACGACGGGGCTCGACAGACGTTGGACCAGAACCGCTCATGGGCGAAGCCAACCCGCCTACCAGCGTCGAACCTCTGGGTAGGGTCGCGGTACCCGAGGTGGAGAGGTAGCCGCATGGACCCCGAGATCGTGATCGCGCAGACGACGAGTGACGACGAGGAGCAGGCGAAGACCCTCGCCAGAGACGCTGTTGAGAGCAAACTGGCGGCGGGCGTTCACATCGATGCGCCCATCACCGCCTTCTACTGGTGGCAGGGGAAGGTCGAAGCGGCGCAGGAGTGGCGGATCTCCTACATGACGTCGTCGGATCGCCTCCCCGCGCTGGAGGCATGGCTTCACGAGAGGCACCCGTACGACGTCCCCCAGTGGGTCACGCTGCCTGTGACCGGAGGGTCGGAGGCGTACTTGTCCTGGGTCGTCGACGAGACGCGCCCGCGGTAGAGGTCTCCACTACAGCGCCTCGCTCTCACCGAGCCTGTGTGCTTCGACGCTTCACAGCGTCGCGAACGTCAGCAGGTGGCTGGCCAGGTCATGCTCAGTGTCGGGGAGCCCGGCAGCGATGGCCTGGGCCCGCTGCCGGCCCATGGTGTTGGGCTTCGACTCCGCCGCTGCGGCGAACTGGTGCGCGACGTAGGCCCCGCGATCTACGTCGCCGCCGCGCAGAAGGGCGGACGCCAGGTCACCCAGGACGACCACACCGGACTCGGGTAGTTCACCGCCGAGGCGCTCGACTGCGGAGTCGGCGGTGGCCGTCAGCTCCTGACGCTTGAGTTCGCCGTAGACCGAGAGGGTCAAGGAGTCCATCCGGTACGGCGTCACGAAGCGGACCCACGCCTGCTCGCTCGTATGGTCGGCGAAGTCATAGGCGAACTTGGCCTGGTCGAGAGCACGAAGGGCGCCGGCGTCATCGCCTGACTGAGCGGCCTCCTCCGCGTACCGGCCCAGGGCCCACGCTGCGGCGGTTGCATTGCCACGTCCGCGTACGTCTTGAGCTGCCTGCGAAAGCATCTCCAGCGCCTTCGCAGGGCTGGGGGCACCGTAGCTCGCGTAGCCCAGAGCGAGGGCGCGCAGCGGGGGGTGTCCAGCCTTCTTCGCGCACTCCGAGGTCACTTCGTAATAGGAAGTGGCCTTGTCGTGCTCGCCGAGGTCCCAGGCAACCCATCCAGCAAGGGCAGCGGTCTCTCCCGCCGCGATGGTCAGGGCCCGCTCGTGGGCTCCGGCGCGGGGAAGGGCTGCGGTGATCGCGTCCAAGTGCGCCTCGACCCGAGACTGCAGGCTGAGCGCGCTCTCGTTCAGCTCGTCCACGTGCAACCGGGCCGCATGATCGACAAGCACCCCCGCGGACTCAGGGTCGATCTTGGAACCCTTGCTGAGTGCGTAGGCCAGCCGGCCCCACGGCTCGGCCGCCGCAGCCGCACCGATGACTGCGCCTCCCAACAGCGTTCGGCGTTTCACGTCGTCCAGGTCCTCCGCCTCGGCCTTGTTCTTCTCTCGCCGCCTGGCGCGGGCGGCTTTCGCCTCGCGCAGCAGCGGCTCCAGCGGGACGCCACAGGCCAAAGCGATGTTCCCCAGGGTGTGGTCCGTCGGAACGTTGGCACCGTTCTCGTACCGGTTCACCTCTCGGCGGGTCATCGTTGCCCGGCCGGAAGCGGCGTTGATCGCACCGGCCTGCTCGTCCTGCGTCCGATTCGCGTTACGCCGCAGGTGACGGAGCAGCTCGGCAAATGGATCCACTGCCATGAGTCTGACCCCTATCCGCGGGAGAAAGCCAATACTCCCCTCAACTCCCCCCTGATTTTCCCCCCTTGACAAAGATTTTCCCCCTCCGGTTTCCCCTGTTCCGGATCGCGCAGCCACGGTGCGATGTGGGCATGACCACGCACCGGACAGCAACGCCACCCCGACCTGGGGGCGACGACGGTGGCGCCCACGTCGTCGGCGCCGCGACCGCTCGGTGTCCGCTGGCCTCTCACGTCTTCGAGATGGTCATGGAGCCGGTGGATGTGCACGTCGCTCAAGCACGGCGAACCACGGCCACCGTGCTTGAAGCAGTGGTCGTTGCCGGAGACGCCGGCAGAGGACGCCCGGCTCGTCGTCTCGGAGTTGGTGTCCAACGCGATCGTCCACGGTTCCGGGGATGTCCGATTGCGACTGCGACACGACGACCACGAGCTTCGAATCCGAGTCACCGACGACAGCACCGCACCGGCGAGGCGACGACGTGCAAGTACCGCCGGACTCAGTGGTCGAGGGCTGCACCTCGTCGCCTGCCTGTCGCTTCGGTGGGGCGTCGCGGACGGCGGCCGAACGACATACGCGGTCATTCCCACTCTCACGGAGGCACCCCCATGTCGCCGCACAACGCAGTCAAGCACGGAGCCGACGTGTTGAGCCTCGTTGCCTTTGATCGGGGGCGAGAGAAGCACACGGGCGGTGGGGCGCCGACTGCTGGCCATGACCACCCGAGATGGGCTCGCACCTCTCCCCGAGTGAAGCGCCAGTCCCGAGCTGGCCAACTCCGAGGCTTACGTGAGCACTTCTACCGACAGATCGTCGACGCGCAGGCCGATCAGCCGCTGCGCGTGCTGGCGTACAGCTTGGTACCGAGTCCGAGGGCCCGACCTGACGAGGACTGGGGGACGCTGCAGGCTGAGGCCGACCAGCTCGGTTACGCGATCGCCGCCCGGCTCCACGATGTGGCGGTCCCGGTGACCACGACGTACTTCCCGGCATCCAGCGCGAGCCAGGGCGTCTACACGCCGCCTTGGGATCGACCTGGTTGGCGGGAAGCCGAGCGGCAGCTCCGAGCGGGCTTGGCCGACGGCGTGCTCGTCCTCGACCGGCACAACATCAGCTCCGATGACGACGAGTACCACGCCGTGATCAAACATCTGGGCGAGCACTGCCGGGCGTTTCTCCACCTCGTGATCTCCGAGGAGCCCGTCGCGCCGACTTGAAGGCGTCCACTGCGCTGGATGGACAGGAAGGGCTGGGCTGGCGGCAGATCAGCGCCCAGATCGCCCTGATCGCCACCGTGAGCGTCGTGCTCGCCTTCACCTTCAAATACACCTGACCGAGGGCTGACCATGACTTTCGAGGGACACACCGATCGTGCACCGCGCCTCCTGCCGCACCGCGAGCAGGGCGAAGCGCTCCTCGCCATCCGGGAGGCCGCCCCGACGGCGCTTAGCGAAGAGAGCATCGACCTCTTTGCCGTACCCGCCGGTGAGGTGCAGGGGCATGGCTTCGACCTCTCGCGCTTTCACCGGCTCTCGCGCCTGCCGGCCGCGCCGAACGGATCGGTCTCGCCTTCGACTGACGGCCCGCCGGACGCGGCCCGATTGGCCCGGCCCAGCACCCCGAGTTGAACTCGAACCGGCCTCCGCCCTCTGAGGCGCAACGGCCACCCCTGACGAGAGGATGATCATGACCGCTCCCACTCACGAATCGCCGCCGGCTCCGGTCGCGCCGAGCGACCACAGGTCGCGCGCTCTTCTCCTCGACCTCGACGGCGTCCTGCTCGACACGCGTCCGGTGATGCGGAAGGCGTGGCAGAGGGTCAAGGAGATCCATGGCGTCGCGCTCCCCTTCCGCGACTACGAGCGCCACCTGGGTCGCGAGTTCGGGGACATCATGCAGCGATTGGGCCTGACCGACACCGAAGCTGTCCGCCAGACGTACGAGGCGGAGTCCGTGGCCACCGCGCACCTCGCGGAGGAGTTCGCCGGCATCGTCGAGACGCTCCACGCCTTCGTGGCCGCCGACTGGCGGCTGGGCGTCGTGACGTCCAAGCACGTCGACCGGGCGGCCCCGCTCCTCGCGCGCCTCGGATGTCCCTTCTCGACCATCCGCACGCCCGCCGGAGCGGGCCGGACGAAGCCGGCCCCGGACCCGCTCCTCCTGGCGCTGGTCGACCTGGGAGTCGACCCCGCCTCCGCCGTCTACGTGGGTGACATGGCGGTCGACCAGGAGTCGGCCGCACGCGCCGGCGTCCCCTATGTACACGCTGCATGGGGCTACGGGCAGCCGGCGGCTCCCGGCCCCGAGACGGCCGCGTCGCCCAAGGAACTGCTGAGCCTCCTCCTCCCCGCCAAGCAGCTCGTCGAGGGGAGCACGGTGTGAGCCCCCGCACGACTGGTGCCCTCGGCCTGGTCCGCTCCTCCAACGCCGGGAAGCCGACGTGGGCTCTCGTCGGAACCGGTGCCCTGGCGCACGCGCGAACCGACCACGTCCACACCACGGACCTGGAAGCGACGGCCGTCGACAAGCAGTTACTGCGCTCCGGCGTCGAAGACGTCATGGCCGCCCTCGACCACTACAGCGCCACACTGGCCTCCACCCCGGGCGGAGCCGGCTGGCTCCACGTCCAGCACGTCCCCGTGCGACGCTTCGTCACCGAGATCGTGCGCAAGCTCCTGGCCCTGAACTCCTGGGCACCGTTCGCCTTGGCCCCAGGGCCCCTGACCCTGGCCCCGTACGAAGGGCTCGTGGGACTGCGTTCGAGCAGCTCGCGTGAGTACCTGGCCTACACCGTGACGTGGTCCGGCGTCGCGTACGTGCTCGGTGCTGCGGCACCGCACAACCCGACCCGCTCCGCCCAACTCCGCAACCTCGCCCGGACGAGTACGGCGAACACGGAGCCGAGTCCGCTCCACTCGGATCTCGGACGGCAGGACGTTCTGGCGCTGTCGTGGACCTCCCGCCACGCGGCCACGCTGACCCCGGTTCTCGCCGAACTGGCGCGCGGCGGGCAGATGAGCCTCCTGCTCGATCTCGCCACTGATGCCGCCGAGCGGTGCAGCGCGGGACCGGCAACGGGTATCGAGCTGCGCTCGGCTCCAAGCGACCTCTTCACCGGTTCCGGCACCGCCGAGGGCCTCCACCGTCCCGACGACGAGCACGTCGTCCAAGTGGGAGGCCACGGTGTCCAACTTGCCCGGCTCGTGAGGCTCTTGTCCGTGCTCTTGGAGACCAGCGGGGGCTGCACCCAGCCGTCGTGGCGGACGGTGGTGCGGGCGGAGAGCTGGCTCGACGACATCCTGTCGATCACCCGGCCGCACACCGTCCTGCTGAGCAACGACACCAGCCCCCTGGGTGTGCTGGCCGTGCACGCCGCCGAGCGGCACGGAGCCAACTCGGTGCAGTCCAGCACGGGGCGTGGACGGCGGAATCGGTCGCCTGGCCGGCCCTGCACAGCCGCGACATCATCGTCATGGGCGAGCGGGACCTCGCCCTGGGCCGAGGGTGGGCGCGCCACCCCGAGGCCGAGGTGCACGTCCTCGGGCAGCCCCGCTTCGACGTCCTCGCCGGCTTGAGCCGCCAGGCGCAACGGCGGTACCTGGAAAAGCTGCTCGCTCCGGCGGGCCGGCGAGCGCCCGCCCGGATCGCGGTGTGGGCATGCCAGCCCTTCAACCCCGTTCACCTCAAGTCCCACGCGGACCTCCTCCTGGACGGCCTCGCCGAGGCGGGCGGCGACTGGGGACTCGTCATCGCTCCACACCCGGCGCAGGGAACCGACGCCTTCACCGCTCTGGTGAAGCGGGACGCCGGGCCGCCCGTCGTGGTGGCCGATCCCCGAGTCGGAGCCCGAGGCTGCCTCGCCGGCGCTGACGCCATAGCGAGCGCGTACTCGACGTGTGGGATCGAAGCCGCGCTGCTCGGCATCCCGGTCCTCGAAATCGGCCCGCCGGGCGAACGCACCCTGGGCCTGACCGGTCACGGACTGGCGACCCGGTGCGAGGCCACCGGTGAGGTCGCCGAAGCACTCTCCGGCGTGCGCGCGGGCTCTGCGCCGATCCCGCGGGCGGCCCTGGACGCGGTCTGCCGGTGGCGCGGCGACAGCGCCGCTCGGATCGCCCGGCTCATCACCGACCGCGCCACCTCCGGCCCGAGGGCCGACGACTCCACCCACCACCCCCCGGGCGCCGCTGCGTCGCCCAAGGACGAAGGAGCATCCGTCCGATGACATCCCTCACGGCCGACAGCATCGCCGAGCTGTTCTCCGGCGCCGTCATGCTGGCCAAGTCCGGCGAGAAGATCAGCCCCCGGGGCATGGCCACCCACGAAGTCCGCGACGTGCACCTGCTGCTCACCCAGCCGCGTGCCCGCCTGCTCTACGCCCCGCCCGCCCGCATCGTGAATCCGGCCTTCGCCGTCGCCGAGACGGTCTGGCACCTGTCCGGATCCGACGCCCCGTGGATCTTCGACTACAACAACCGGCTGCGGCAGTTCGCCGACGACGGCATCCTCCTGGGGGCGTACGGCCCGAGGATGCGGAACTGGGCCGGCAAGGTCGACCAACTCGCCCGCGTCGTGGAAATCCTCCAAGCGGACCCCGACTCCCGGCGAGCCCTGATCCAGCTCTACGACCCGGCCCAGGACGCCGCCGGGCACAAGGACGTGCCCTGCACCCTCGGGTTCCGGTTCCACCTGCGCGCCGGCCGCCTGCACATGGCGACCATGATGCGCGGCCAGGACGTATGGATCGGCATGCCGTACGACGTGTTCTTCTACACCGTGCTGCACGAGCTGGTCGCCGGATGGCTCGACGCGGAACTCGGGGAGTTCCACCTGCACATCGGCTCGCTGCACATCTACGACGAGCACATCGAGCAGGCCGACGCGCTGACCTCGCTCTCGGCGAGCGAGGTCATGCCCGACCTGCGAACGCCCTGGACGGGCTTCTCCGGCCTGCTCGACCAGGTCGAGGCCCGCGACATGACCGGCCATCCCGGCTGGGACGCGATGGCCGAGACGCTGCGCAGCTACCGGCTGTGGAAGGACGGCAAGCGCGAGCAGGCGTGGCGGGCGGCCGACGCGATCGACGGGCCCCTCGGCCAGGCCCTCACCACCTGGTACGCAGAGCTGGAACGTCGCTCGGCCAAGCGCGCCGCGACGGCCGGGGCAAGGTGACCGCCGCCATGAAGCGCACCCCTTCCGTGATCCTCGGTCTGTGCTCGTACACCCACGACTCCTCGGCCGCCCTTCTCGTGGACGGCGAACTCGTCGGCTTCGTCGAGGAGGAACGCCTCTCCGAGCAGAAGCACACCAAGCTCTACCCGGCTCGCGCCGTGGGCTGGCTCCTCGACCAGGCCAAGCTGAGCGCCACCGACGTGGACGCCGTCGCCTACAACTTCCAGCCCGCCCGCTACCTCGCCGAGTCGCCCGCCGCCCTGCGCATGGCGCTCTCGCCGACGACACGCGACCGGAGCCTGGCCCGCGCCCACGGGTTCGCCAAGGTCGCCCTGCGGACCCGGCGACGGCTGCGCGTCCTCGGCAGCCAGTTCCCCTCGGCCCGCGTCACACCGGTCCTGCACCACCGCGCCCACCAGCTCACGGCCTACGCCGCCTCCGGCTGGGAGGAAGCCGCCGTCCTCGTGGTCGACAGCCTCGGCGAGCGGCAGACCACCACCATCGCCCACGGTCACGGCGTTCAGCGCCCCCGCGTCCAGACCCTGGAAGCGATCAACGACCCGGCCTCCCTCGGCTACGTATACGGCGCCGTCACCGAGCACCTGGGCTGGCGCCGGGGCGACGAGGAGGGCACCGTCATGGCGCTGGCCGCCCTCGGTGACCCCGCCCGGTTCCGCCACCTGTTCACCACGGCCGTCCGCACGACGGCCACGGGCTTCCGCATCCACCCCGGCTACTTCCCGACGCGCACCCTCACCTCGGGATACCCGAGGACATCCAGGCGGTTCGTCGCCGAGACCTGCTCCGAGCGGCACCCGAACGAACCGCTCACCGATGTCCACCGAGACCTGGCGGCTGCCCTCCAGGAGCGGACCGAGCAGGTGATGGTCCACCTCGCCCGCCGCGCCCGTGTGCTCACCGGCTCCCGGCGCCTGTGCGTGGGTGGCGGCGTCGCCACGAACTGCGTGAGCATCGGGAAGATCATCGAGGCCGGAATCTTCGACGAGGTGTTCGTCCCGCCGGCGCCCGGAGACGCCGGAACCGCCATCGGGGCCGCCCTCGCCGTGCATGTCGATGGGCGCAGCCCTCGCCCGGTCGCCGGCATCGCCCGCCACTGTTACCTCGGCCCCTCCTACGAGGACCAGCCCCTCGACCTGACCCCCTGGCCCGGCCTCCGCCAGAAGACCCTCGGCATCGAGACCGCCGAGTTCCTCGCCGACCAGCTCGCCCACGGCATGATCGCCGGACTGTTCCAGGGAGGGGTCGAAGCCGGGCCGCGTGCCCTGGGCAACCGCTCGATCCTCGCCTCCCCGCTGGAGCCCGGCGTCGTCGAGCGGCTCAACGCCACCGTGAAGTTCCGCGAGCCGTTCCGGCCCTTCGCCCCCATGGTCCCGGCCGAGCGCGCCGCCGAATTCTTCACCCTCGGCCAGACGGCGCCGTACATGTCCATGGCCTCCGGGGTGACAGACCTGACGCGCGAGCGGGTCCCGGCCATCGTGCACGCCAACGGCACCGCCCGCCTGCAGACCGTCACCCGGTCGCAGAACCCGTTCATGCACGCGGTGCTGACCGCCTTCGGCCGCCGGACCGGCGTACCCGTGCTGATCAACACCTCCCTCAACGTCAAGGGCAAGCCGATCTGCGGGACACCCGAGATGGCCCTGGACTGCCTGGCCAACTCCGGCCTCGACGCCCTGCTCCTCGAAGGGCGGTGGATCACCAAATGAAGATCGGATACAGCTTCTGGGGCTTCCTCGGCAACGGCGTCACCGACACCCCCGACGGAGGCCGCAGCCACCGCCGCCCCTTCATCGACGCCCTCCTTGCCCGCGGTCACGAGATCGTCTTCCTCCAGTCCGACCGCGACCGCCTCGAAGCCGGTGACGACCTCGGCGGCGCGTACACCTTCGACGACGGCCTGCCCGGCATCGACGCCCTGTTCCTGGAGTGGCGCTGGGCCATCCCCGGCCGCAACACCACCGTGTGCGGCAGCGAGGGGCACACCTGCGACCTCCACCGGCAGGCCCAGCTCATCAACCACTACACGGCCCGGCACCGGACGCCCACCGTCATCTGGGACAAGGACCGCACCCTGCGCGCCGAGAGCGTGTGGCGCCGCACGGCCCACACCCGCGTCTGCGAGGCCGCGCTCGCACCGACCCTCGGCGCACACTCGCTGCTCTTCCCCGTCGCCGAGGACCTCCTCGCCCAGGCCGATCCCCTCACCCTTGTGGCGCGGCCCCGGGATCTCGCGCTCGGCTACGTAGGCAACCAGTACGACCGCGACGAGCCCTTCGACCGCTTCTTCGCCCCGGCCGCCGCCCACGTCGAGCACCTGGTCGCCGGGAAGTGGACGAAGACCGGCCGCTGGCCGCACGTTCGCTTCGCGGGCCGGATCCCCTTCGAGGCCGCCGCCGGCGTCTACGGCCGGTCCCTGGCCACGGTGCTCATGCTCCCCGAGCGGTACGCCGCCGTCGGGCAGATGACCCAGCGCATCTTCGAGGCCGTGCTCGCCGGCTGCCTGCCGCTGGCCCCGGCGGACATCCGCTTCGCCGACCGGTTCGTCCCGAAGGAACTGGTCGTGCACTCCGGCAGCGACGTGCTCGAACGCCTCTCCTACCTGCGCGAGATCGCCGGCACCGAGCAGCACGCCACCCTGATCGCCGCATGTGTGGACCGCCTGCGCCTGTTCGGCCTGTGCAAGCAGGTCAACACCCTGGAGTCCATCCTGCACGGCCTCCTCCAGACCACCGCGACCGAGCGGGGAGCTGCCTGATGCAGACCGCTCGATCGACCACGGCGCGCGAATCCTCCGGGCGCGTCCCGGAGGATGGGTCCGCCGGACACCCGAACCTCTCTACGCTGGAGCACCATGAAGAAGGTCGCCATCGTCGGCTGCGGAGGCAGCGGCAAATCCCACGTGGCCCGCGAACTGGGCAGGATCCTCGACGCCCCGGTGACGCACCTGGACGCCGCGTTCTACGACGACGAGTGGAACGCGCTGCCCATGGACAAGTTCACCGACGTCCAGCGCGAGCTGGTCGCGCAGCCGCGGTGGGTGATCGACGGCAACTACAACTCGACGCTGCAGGTACGGCTCGAAGCCTGCGACACGGTGGTCCTGATGGACGTGTCGACCGTGGCGGCGCTGTACGGGATCTTCTCCCGGCAGATCGGGCACGGGGCCGGGCACAAGGGCAACGGGATTCACAACCGCATCCACTGGGGCGTGATCAAGTACGTCGCCACGTACCGGCGCAAGATGCGACCCCGCGTGATGGCGAAGATCGAGGAGTTCGGCTCCGGCGCCGATGTGGTGCTGCTGGCCAACCGGCGCCAGACGCGCCGCTGGCTGCGGAAGGTGGCCGCCGAGCAGTCCTGACCGGTCCGTGCCCCCGGTCAGGGGGTGCGGCATGAACGAGCCCAACCCGTTCCTGGACCCCGCCCGGCAGTCGGAGCTGTACGGACACGCCTCGCGGCTGGCCGGGCGGACCAGTGCCCTGATGCGCGCCAAGACCGCCGGACACCCGGTGCCCGAGACGATCGTCAGCCTGGTACAGACCCACCACGCCCGGCCGGACCGGCTCGGCGTGGTGCTCGACATCGGCTGCGGTCGCGGCACGAGCAGCCTCGTCATCGCCGAGCAGCTCCGGCCCAAGCGCGTCGTGGGCCTGGACGCCGCCCCCTCCCTGCTCGCCCAGGCCCGCGAGCGCGCCAAGAACCTGCCCGACAGCACGGTGGAGTTCGTCGAAGGCGACTTCCACGACCTCCCTCTGCCCGACGGGTCGAGCGATGTCGTCGTCGCGGCGTTCTGCCTCTACCACTCGCTGCACCCCGAGGACGTCGTCGGGCAGATCGCCAGGGTCCTCGCCCCCGGTGGTGTGGCCGTGCTCGTCACCAAGGGCCTCGACAGCTACCGGGAGATGGACCAGCTGGTCGCCTCCGCCGGCCTCGATCCGCGTGCCGCCCAGCGCGAGAGCCTCTACACCGCAGCCCACAGCGGCAACCTCGCCGACGTGGCCGCCTCCTCGCTCGACGTGATCGCCGTCCTGGACGAGGAACACGTCTTCACCTTCGACGGCCACGACCACACGGCGCAGTACCTGGCCACCAACCCCAAGTACGACCTGGCGCCCGGCCTGTACGGCAACCCCGGTGCCCTGGCGGCGACCCTGCACGAGTGCCTTCCCGACCGGCCGCTGACCACCCGTTCCCGGATCACCTTCGTCGTCGCCCAGCCGAAGGAAGGAGGAGAGCCGACATGAGCCCCGCCCCGTTCACCAAGCACTACGCGGAACCCGAGCGCGCGGCGGGGGCGGTGCGCCACTACCGGTGGCTCACCGCGCACGCCAAACCGCTGCGGCAGCCGGCCCTCCACACCGCCGGACCGCGGTTCCTGACGTTCGAACGGATCGAGGGCCGCCCTGTACGCCCCGAGGACCTCCCGCGCGTGGCGGAACTGCTGGGCCATGCCCACGGTTCCGCCTGGACCAGCGACCTGCACTCCGCATCGCTGGACACCCCGCACCACTTCCAGGACGGCACGCAGTTCGACGACTACCTCGGGCCCCGGAGGGTCGCTCTGCGGCGACGTCACGAGCAGGGCTACCTGCCGAACAAGACGGCACTGCACGCGATGCTCGACCTGCTGCAAGCGACCGCCGAGGGACCGTGCGCCTTCTACAAGGACAGCAACCCGCGGAACTTCATCATCACCAGCACGCAGGACATCGTCGCTGTCGACACCGACGACCTGTCCCTCACCCCGATGGGCTACGACCTCGCCAAGCTCGTCGCGACGCTCCACCTGACCTACGGGCCGCTCACGGACCAAGCCGTCACCACCGCACTGCTCGCGTACAACGCGGCAGCCCGACGCCACGACGCCCGGCTGGGCACGACGGACCGGGGCCAGCTCGACAGCTTCCTGGGCCTGCACGCCGTGCTCACCGCCCCGTACGTCGGCCGCAACGGCTACCACTACAGCCTGCCCCTCCGTTTCAGCCACCGAGGAGCCTCATGATCATCACCGAACTCGTCTTCGTCCGGCACGGCCAGGCCCAGTGCAACGCGGCCGGCCTCGTCGGGGGACCGCGCACCTGCACCGGCCTGACCAACCTCGGGTACGCCCAAGCCGAACAGGCCGCACGCCGCCTGGCCACCGAGCACCTGAAGAGGCCCTTCGACGTCATCTACACCGGCCCTCGGATCCGCCTCGTCCAGACCGGCGAGATCATCGCCCAGACGCTCCAGATCCCCGTGCACCACGACGACCGACTCGACGGCCCGGTCCACGGTGACGCCGACGGCCGGCCCTGGGACGCGGTGAAGACGGCCGCCGACGGCGGGCCGCACGCCCACCCCGACACGCCCTGGGCCAACGGCTCCGACACCTGGAACGGGTTCCTGGAGCGCGCCGGCAGGAACCTGAGCCAGCTCATCGAGGAGAACCACGGCAAGCGCGTCGTCTTCGCCGCCCACGGGGAGACGGTGATCACCGCACACACCCTGCTGCTCGGCATCCCGATCGGCTCGCCCGCCGGATTCACCCACAACCACGCCTCCATCACCCGCTGGCAGCACCACCGCAACCGCCTGGGCCAGACCCGCTGGATGCTCGACCGGCACAACGACACCGAGCACCTCAGTCTCCTCACGCCGGAGCCGACCCCGTGATCGCGACTTCGCGCGACCCCCGGATACAACTGGCGCACCTCCTCCTCGGCGCAGTCGACATCGCAGCGGACCCCGCGCTCCCGCCCCGCGTCGTACGCCTGGTGGCCGGCGACGGGCGTCAGTTCATCGCGAAGCAGCACGCGGAGCGAGACCGGTACGCCGGTGAACTCCACGCCTACCGGGCGTGGGTCACCCATCTGAGCGGCCATGCGCCGGAGTTGGTCGGCCGGGATGACGCCACCCGCACCCTGCTGCTCACCGCGCTCGCAGGCGACCGGGCGGATGCCTTCGCTCCGGGCTCGCCCGAGGAGGAGCTGGCCCACCACGAGGCCGGGCACGTGTTGGGCAAGCTGCACCGGGCCACCACCATGCTCCAGGGCGGTGCCGTCGGCGCCTCGCTCGCCGAGCGGTTCCAGGGGTGGATCGACCGGGCCGTCCACGCCGACCTGCTCGACGCGGCCGAGGAGAACCTGCTGAAGCACCACGCGGTGATCCTGGGCGCCAGCCACATGGACAGCGCGATCTGCCACCTCGACTACCAGCCGCGCAACTGGCTGCTCGGCGACACCTTCGGCATCTACGACTTCGAGCACATGCGACGCGACGCCCGGGTCCGCGACTTCGCCCGGCTCGAATTCCGGCGCTGGCAGGCCGCACCCCACCTCCGCACCGCCTTCTTCGACGGCTACGGGCGCTCGCCCAACGACACCGAACGACGCCTCCTGGAGTCCTTCGGCGCCATTGAGGCGGCCACAGCCCTGGTCAAGGGCCACCAAGAGAACGACGCCGCCCTCAGCGCGCACGGCAGAACCGTCCTGTCCCGGATCACCTGACCTACCCCTTCGACGACACCTCTCTGGAGATCCCCGTGCCACAGCACGAGCAGCCCCCGACCAACGCTTCCCTCCGACGGGCCGTGGTGACCGGCTCCGCCGGATTCATCGGCTCCCACCTCGCCCACTCCCTCGTCCAGGCCGGCACCACCGTGATCGGCGTGGACCGCCGAGACCCGTCCACCGACCCGACGGCCGCCGCCAACCTCGCCGCGCTGCGAGGACGCCAGGGATACCACCACGTCACGGCCGACCTCCTCCACTGCGTCATCGACCCCCTTCTGATCGACGCCGACGCGGTATTCCACCTCGCCGGCATCCCCGGCGTGCGGCCCTCCTGGGGACCGCAGTTCGGCGACTATCTCGCGTCCAACGTGCTGGCCACCCACCGCGTCCTCGAAGCCTCCACCCGGATCGGCGTCCCCCGACTGGTCGTCGCCTCCTCTTCCAGCGTCTACGGTCCGACCGACGGCGATGCGAGCCTCGAGACCGACCGCCCCAATCCCGCCTCCCCGTACGCCGTGACCAAGCTGGCCGAGGAGCAGCTCTGCCTCGCCTACGCCGAGCGCCCCGGCGGTCCCAGCGTCGTCGCCCTGCGGTACTTCACCGTCTACGGCCCCCGGCAGCGCGCCGACATGTTCACCCACCGCGCCCTGTACGCCGCTCTGACCGGACAGCCCCTGCGCCTGTACGGAGACGGCCACCAGCGCCGCGACTTCACCTACATCGGCGACGTAGTCGCCGCCACGATCGCCGCCGGCGTCGTTCCGAACGCTCACGGCCCCATCAACGTCGGCGGCGGCTCGAACGCGTCGCTGCTGGACGTGATCGACATCGCCAACAGCCTTACCGGCCGCGAGATCCAGCTCCACCAGGACCACGTGCGCAACGGGGACGTCCTGCTCACGCGTGCCGACTCCGGCCGCGCGGGAGAGGTCCTCGGCTGGCAGCCGCGCGTCGACCTCCACAGCGGACTGCGCGCGCACATGCAGGCTCTGGCCGCCCCGGTGCCGGACTACAGCCGGGCCGCGTAGCCCTACGCCTCGGAATCCGAGAGGAATGCTCATGGAAACCCCCGAGCGAGCACGGCTGGACGCCTTCTTTCGGAGGATCACCGCGCAGTTCCCCGCCGGGCAGGCGATCACAACGCTGGTCATCACCCACCTGCTCCCGGAACGCCCCGCGTTCTTGCGCGCCATGACGGCGGTGTCCACGATCGGCGCCGTCCTCCCCAAGCCCCGGTCGATCCACCAGGCGACCCTCGACACCGTCCGCCGCACCCTGCCGGTCCACGACCTGAGCCGGGAGCGGTTCACCGACGAGACCCAGGCCCTGCACTACCTGGAGGACACGGCCGGCGGCCAGGACGTCGTCCTGGCCGACATCGGTGGCTACTTCGCGGCCAGCCTCCACACCCTCGTGAACAAGTTCTCCGGCCGCATCCTCGGCGTGGTCGAGGACACCGAGAACGGACACCAGCGGTACGCGGCTCTCGGCTCGCTGCCGTGCCCGGTCGTGTCCGTGGCCCGCTCACCGCTCAAGGACTGCGAGGACCACCTCGTCGGCCGGTCCATCGTGTTCTCCACCGACGCCCTCGTCCGCGCCCGCGGGGACATCCTCACGAGCCGCAGCGCCTGCGTCATCGGCTTCGGCAAGATCGGCCGCTCCATTGCGCAGACCCTGCGCGCCCAGGACCTGCGCGTCACCGTGTACGACAACGACGCGGTCAAGCGGGTACAGGCGCACGCCCTCGGCTTCCGCACCAGCGCGTCCACCACCGAGGCCGTCCACGACGCGGAACTCGTCCTCTGCGCCACTGGCAATCTCGCCCTCCGGCACGAGGATTTCGCCGCCCTGCGCAACGGCGCGTACCTCGGATCGGTGACCTCCTCCGAGGACGAACTCGAACTCAGCAGCCTTGATGACCTCTACGAACGCAGACCCGTCGGACCCCAGTTGACTCGATACGAGGTCACTGGCCACTACTTCTACGTCCTCGCCGACGGGGGTGCCGTCAACTTCGTGCACGGCGCCGCCGTCGGCACCTACATCCACCTCGTACAGGCCGAGATACTCGCCGCCACCGCCGCACTCAGCCACGCGCGACTCCAGCCCGGACTGCACGAGATGCCGGCGGCCGACCGCGACACCATCGCCAGAACCTGGCTCCGCCACTTCGAAAGGTGACCTCGTTTGCCACCCTCCACCGAACACATCCGCGCAGTCACCGAGGCGTACCTCGCCCGCCACCCGGACGAGCGCGGCTCCCTGGCGATGCTGTTCGCCGCGCTCGCCGGCGCGGCCGATCCCACCAGCCGCAAGACCTTCCCCGCCCACGTGACCTGCAGCGCCATCCTCATCAACGATGAACGGCACGTGCTCCACATCCTGCACAAGGCGTCCAGGAAACTGCTGGCGCCCGGCGGGCACAACGAACCGTCCGACCAGCACCTGCGCGACGCCGCCCTGCGCGAACTGCACGAGGAGGCCGGCATCCCGCCCAGCGCCGTCGTCCCCCTCGCCGGCCACGAGGACATCCCCCTCGACATCGACGTGCACGCGATCGACGCGAACCTGTCGAAGAACGAGCCGGCTCACCACCACGTGGACTTCCGCTGGGCCTTCCACCTCGGGGCCGATCACGCGGTGACGCTGCAGGAGGAGGAGGTCGACGGCTACCAGTGGCGGCCGTTCGCGACCACCGCCTCACCCACCGTCCGCGCCAAGCTCGCCCAGCTCACCTGAAGCCCCCGAACCCGACAACCAGGAGGACGCCGTGGCCGCCACCACAGCCCGACCGATCGACGCCGAACGGCGCCGGCACATCGCCGTCATACCCTGCCGCTGGGGTGCCTCCCGCTTCCCCGGCAAACCGCTGGCCCTCCTCGGCGGCATGCCGCTGCTCTGGCACGTCCACCAGCGCTGCCTGGAGGCGAAACGCCTCGACGGAGCCATCGTCGCGACGGACGACGAACGCATTGAAGCAGCGTGCCGCGAACTCGGCATCGACAGCATCCGTACCGGGGAGCACCTCACCGGCACCGACCGCGTCGCGGAGGTCGCCGAACGCCTGCCGGCCGACGGATACATCAACGTCCAGGGCGACGAGCCGTTCATCTCGCCGACCGCCATCAACGACGTCTCCGAGGCCCTGGAATTCACTCCGCCCGGCACCTGCGCCGTGAACGCCTACACCGAGCTGGTCGACGTCGGCGCCGTCCTGGACCACAACGTCGTCAAGGTCGTCGTCACGGCCCGCAGCGAGGCCCTCATGTTCTCGCGCCAGCCCATCCCATACCCCAGGGGCGACCGGCCGAAGTACCTGCGCCAACTGGGCCTCTACGGCTTCACCGGCGAGGCGCTCCAGCACTTCCGGCAGCTCCAGCAGGGGCCCCTGGAGCGTGCCGAGGGAGTGGAGATGCTGCGCTTCGTCGAACACGGCCACGCCGTGCGGATGGTGCCTGTCCTGGACGACGGGGTGGCCGTAGACACTCCCGCGGATCTGGCGCGCGCCGAGCGGCTTATCGGCTAGTACTCCCGCTGTAGATCGTGATCTTGCTGGGGATGGGTGTGCAGTCGCGGGGACGGAGCGATATCGGATCGCGTGAGGCGCTCGCGGGCTGGCACTCTGATCCCATGGATCACGCGGAAGTACTGCTCATCGGGGGACGGGCCGGTGTCGGCAAGACGTCGGTCGGGTGGGAGGTTTCGGCTCAGCTCCGCGCCGCAGCTGTCTCGCACGCCGTCATCGAGGGCGACTTCATGGGGCAGGTCCATCCGGCGCCGGAGGGGGACCCTGACCGGTCGGTGATAACCGAGAGCAACCTGACGGCCGTGTGGGCGAACTTCACACGGCGCGGTTACCGCCGGCTGATCTATACGAACACTGCGAGCGTGCTGCCCGAGGCGACGGGGATGTTCGAGCGTGCCATGGGCCCCGGGGTGCGGATCGTACGGGTCCTGCTCACCGCGTTGGACGCCACCGCCCGCGAGCGCCTGGTAGGCCGAGAGCTCGGCTCGGAGCTTGAGCGGGAGTTGGAAGGCAGTGTCCGCACGGCGCGGATCCTGGACCAGCGGGTCTCCGCGCAAGCCGTGCGGGTGGTAACTGACGGTCGGTCAGTTGCGGACATCGCACGCCAGGTGGTGACGGCTACCGGCTGGGCCGGGCAGCATGCTGCCCGCAAATCGTGATCTTACGGGTGAGGCCCGGTCGGGGAACGGTGCGGCCACCGTTGATCATCGTGAGTTGTGTGGACTGACGAAGAGACGGTGGCCGCAGGCCACAGCATAGATCCCGGGCGTTGGCGGGAGGCGTTCGAGGTGGCCATGGGCCGTATTGCAGGCCGGTTCAGCCGGGTTGAGCCCCGGCTGAGGGCAGGCCGGCTGGTGCTGGGCCTGCTGTCGGACCTTCCGCGCAAGAACTGTTGGACGATCGCAGAGTGGGCCGGGGAGGCCAGCCCGCACGGCATGCAGCACCTCCTTTGTCGGGCCTCTTGGGACGCCGACGCCGTCCGCGACGACGTGCGCGAATACGTCGTGGAGCACCTCCACGACGATGCCGCGGTGCTGGTCGTCGACGAGACCGGCGACGTGAAGAAGGGCACCGCCACGGTCGGGGTCCAGCGCCAGTACACCGGCACCGCCGGCCGGATCGAAAACTCCCAAGTCGCCGTCTACATGGTCTACGCAGGTCAGCGTGGCCACGCGGCAGTGGACCGGGAACTCCACGTCCCGCGCTCCTGGACCTCCGACCCCGACCGCTGCCGTGCCGCAGGCATTCCCGAGGAAACCGCCTTCGTCACCAAGCCCGAACTGGCCGCCCGCATGGTCGCCCGGTTCCTGGACGCCGGCCACCGGGCTGCATGGGTGGCGGGTGACGAGGTCTACGGTGGCAACCCGAAACTGCGAACCGCTCTGGAGGAACGCGCTACCGGCTACGTCCTGGCGGTGGCATGTTCCCACGAAGTCACCACTGGTGCAGGGAAGTTCCGCGCGGACACCCTGGCCACGATGGTGCCCAGCAGAAGCTGTCCGCAGGGGCCGGGGCCAAGGGCCACCGCTTCTACGACTGGGCCGTCATCGACCTCCGCGACTCCCGCCCTGGGAGCCATCAACTGCTGATCCGCCGTAACCGCAGCACCGGCGAACTCGCCTGCTACCGCTGCTACTCGCCCACACCCGTGCCGACAACCACGCTGGTCCGAGTCGCCGGATCAAGGTGGCGGGTAGAGGAGTTCTTCCAGTCCGGTAAGGGCCTGGCCGGACTCGACGAGCACCAAGTCCGCCGCTACCCCTCCTGGTCCCGCTGGGTCACCCTGGCCATGCTCGCGCACGCCTTCCTCGCCGTGGTACGCGCAGAGGAGCATGCCCACCGGCCGGGACGCGACGAACTGATCCCCCTGACCTGCAACGAGATCCAGCGCCTGTTCATCACCCTCATCGTCAGCCCCGTCCACGATGCCGCCCACCGGCTCGGCTGGTCCGACTGGCGGCGCCGACACCAGGCCCGATCACAGGCCAGCCATTACCGGCAACAAGCCACTCAAGCGTGAAGATCACGATCTACAGCGGGAGTACTAGCACTCGATGACGTTCACCGCGAGGCCGCCGCGGGCTGTTTCCTTGTACTTGACCTTCATGTCCGCCCCCGTCTCCTTCATCGTCTTGATGACCTTGTCCAGCGAGACGTGGTGGCGGCCGTCGCCGCGCATGGCCATACGGGCGGCGGTGACCGCCTTGACCGCCGCCATGCCGTTGCGCTCGATGCAGGGGATCTGGACGAGGCCGCCGATCGGGTCGCAGGTCAGGCCGAGGTTGTGCTCCATGCCGATCTCGGCCGCGTTCTCGACCTGTTCGGGGCTGCCGCCGAGGATCTCCGCGAGCCCGCCCGCGGCCATCGAGCAGGCCGAGCCCACCTCGCCCTGGCAGCCGACCTCGGCGCCGGAGATGGAGGCGTTCTCCTTGAAGAGCAGCCCGATCGCGCCCGCGGCGAGCAGGAAGCGTACGACGTCGTCCGCGCGCTCGGCCTCGGTGGCCGTGGGGGAGGCGACGAAGTTGAGGTAGTAGTGCAGGACCGCCGGGATGATGCCCGCGGCCCCGTTCGTGGGGGCGGTCACGACCCGCCCGCCGGCCGCGTTCTCCTCGTTGACGGCCATGGCGTAGAGCGTGATCCACTCCATCGCGCGCGCGGCGGGCTCGCCCTCGGCGCGCAGCTGGCGGGCGGACTGGGCGGCGCGGCGGCGGACCTTGAGCCCGCCGGGCAGGATGCCCTCACGGGACATGCCGAGCCGTACGCACTCCCGCATCACGTCCCAGATCTCCAGCAGCCCGGTGCGGATCTCGGCCTCGCTGCGCCAGGCCAGCTCGTTCTCCAGCATCAGCGCGGAGATGGACAGACCGGTCTCGCGGGACAGCCGCAGCAGCTCGTCGCCGGTGCGGAACGGATGCCGCAGCGCCGTGTCGTCCGGCTTGATCCGGTCCTCGCCCACAGCATCCTCGTCGACGACGAAGCCGCCGCCGACCGAGTAGTACGTCTTCTCCAGCAGCGGCGCGCCCAGTTCGTCGTAGGCGAAGAGCGTCATGCCGTTGGCGTGGTAGGGCAGCGAGCGGCGGCGGTGGAGGATCAGATGCGTGGCGGGGTCGAAGTCGATCTCGTGGGCCCCGAGCAGACTGATCCGCCGCGACGCGTGGATCGCGGCCACCTCGTCGTCGGCGGTCGAGACGTCGACCGTACGGGGGGAGTGGCCGGACAGACCGAGCAGGACGGCCTTGGGCGTGCCGTGGCCGCGCCCGGTGGCGCCGAGCGAGCCGAAGAGCTCGGCGCGTACGGACGTGGTGTGCGCCAGCAGGCCCTCGTTCTTCAGCCGGTGGGCGAAGATCCCGGCGGCCCGCATCGGGCCCACCGTGTGCGAGCTGGACGGGCCGATGCCGATCGAGAAAAGGTCGAAGACCGAAATCGCCACGGTTGCGTACTCCTCGGTTGCGCGGACGCCAGTGTCCGCCGGGGTGCGGGCGGGACCGCCGGTTCGCGGCGGCCCCACCCGGGGAAAGGGGCCTACAGGCCGGGGTAGAGCGGGTGCTTGGCGGCCAGGGCGGAGACCCTGGTCCTGAGGGCGTCGGCGTCGTACGAAGGCTTCAGCGCCTCCGCGATGACGTCGGCGACCTCGCGGAAGTCCTCGGCCCCGAAGCCGCGGGTGGCCAGCGCCGGTGTGCCGATCCGCAGACCCGAGGTGACCATCGGGGGACGCGGGTCGTTCGGGACGGCGTTGCGGTTGACCGTGATGCCGACCTCGTGCAGCCGGTCCTCGGCCTGCTGCCCGTCGAGCGCGGAGTCGCGCAGGTCGACCAGGACGAGGTGGACGTCCGTGCCGCCCGACAGTACGGAGACGCCCGTCCCGGCCACGTCCGGCTGGGAGAGCCGCGCCGCGAGGAGCTTGGCGCCCTCCAGCGTACGTGACTGGCGGTCCTTGAACTCGTCCGTCGCCGCGGCCTTGAACGCGACGGCCTTTCCGGCGATGACGTGCTCCAGCGGGCCGCCCTGCTGACCGGGGAAGACCGCGGAGTTGATCTTCTTGGCCAGCTCGGCCCTGGAGAGGATCACGCCGCCGCGCGGGCCGCCGAGGGTCTTGTGGGTCGTGGTGGTGACCACGTCGGCGAACGGCACGGGCGAGGGGTGCAGCCCGGCCGCGACCAGGCCCGCGAAGTGGGCCATGTCGACCATCAGATAGGCGCCGACCTCGTCGGCGATCCGCCGGAACTCGGCGAAGTCCAGCTGCCTCGGGTACGCCGACCAGCCGGCCACGATCAGCTGCGGGCGGTGCTCCTTGGCCAGCCGCTCGACCTCGGCCATGTCGACCAGGCCGGTCTGCGCGTCGACGTGGTAGGCGGCGACGTCGTACAGCTTGCCGGAGAAGTTGATCTTCATACCGTGGGTCAGATGACCGCCGTGCGCCAGATCCAGGCCCAGGATGGTGTCGCCGGGCTTGATCAGGGCGAACATCGCGGCCGCGTTCGCCTGCGCGCCCGAGTGCGGCTGCACGTTCGCGGCCTCGGCGCCGAACAGCGCCTTGACCCGGTCGATGGCCAGCTGCTCGATCACGTCGACGTGCTCGCAGCCGCCGTAGTAGCGGCGGCCGGGGTAGCCCTCGGCGTACTTGTTGGTCAGCACCGAGCCCTGCGCCTCGAGCACCGCCACCGGAGCGAAGTTCTCCGAGGCGATCATCTCAAGGGTGGACTGCTGGCGGTGCAGCTCGGCGTCGACGGCGGCGGCGACGTCGGGGTCGAACTCGTGCAGGGACTGGTTCAGGAGCGACATGTGATCTTCCTGGTCGGGAACGAGATCTGGGGGTGGCGCGCGGACCCGGCCCGCGACGGACGCGGACGCGGCCCGCCGGGGATCAGCCCTCGATGAAGGCGTCGTACTCGGCGGCGGACAGCAGCTCCGCCGCTTCGTCGGACAGCTTCACCTTGAACAGCCAACCGCCCTCGAAAGGCGCGGAGTTGACCAGAGCCGGGTTGTCCACGACATCCTGGTTGATCTCGGTGACCTCACCGGAGACCGGCGAGTACAGGTCGCTGACGGACTTGGTGGACTCCAGCTCGCCACAGGTCTCACCCGCGGTGACCGTCGCCCCGACCTCGGGGAGCTGGACGAAGACGACGTCGCCGAGCGCGTCGGCGGCGTGCGAGGTGATGCCCACGGTGGCGGCCCCCTCCTCGGGGGCGGAGAGCCACTCGTGCTCCTTGCTGTAGCGCAGCTGCTCAGGGTTGATGCTCATGACGGAATTCTCCTGGATGGTGAGGTGTGCTCGCGCGCGCCGCGAAAGAGCGCGGAACGCCGAGGACAGAGGTGAGGCGGCGGTGACGGAGACGGAAGGGACCGGCGGGACGTGCGCGCCGCGGCGTACGCGGGAGCGCGGGCTCAGCGCTCGCGCTTGTAGAACGGCAGCGCCACCACGGAGTACGCCTCGCGCGCTCCCCGGATGTCGACCGCCACCCCCGCGGTGCCCGGCGCCGCGTGCTCCGCGTCCACGTAGGCCATCGCGATCGGTACGCCCAGCGTGGGGGAGGGCGCCCCCGAGGTGACCTCGCCCACGACCTCGCCCGAGGCGGCGGTGACCGGGTAGCCAGCCCGCGGCACCCGGCGGCCCTCGGCGACCAGCCCGACCAGCTTGCGCGGCGGGTGCGCGGCGGCCTTGGCCGCGGCGGCCTCCAGCGCCTCGCGCCCCACGAAGTCCCCCGCCTTGTCGAACTTCACCACCCGGCCGAGCCCGGCGTCGAAAGGCGTCACCGCGGCGGTCAGCTCATGCCCGTACAGCGGCATCCCGGCCTCCAGCCGCAGGGTGTCCCGGCAGGACAGCCCGCACGGGACGAGCCCGGCCGCCGCGCCCGCCTCGGTGAGCGCCTGCCACACCCGCTCGGCGTCGCCCGGCGCCACGAACAGCTCGAAGCCGTCCTCGCCGGTGTATCCGGTACGGGCGATCAGCGCGCTCACCCCGGCGACCGTGCCCGGCAGCCCGGCGTAGTACTTGAGGCCGGCCAGGTCGGCGTCGGTCAGCGAGCCGAGGATGCCCGAGGACTCCGGGCCCTGGATCGCCAGCAGCGCGTACGCGTCCCGGTCGTCGCGCACGGCCGCGTCGAACTCCGCCGCGCGCGCGGTGACCGCGTCCAGCACGGTCTGCGCGTTGGAGGCGTTCGCGACGATCATGAACTCCTGGTCGGCGAGCCGGTAGACGATCAGATCGTCCAGGATGCCGCCGTCGGGCCCGCAGATCATCGTGTAGCGGGCCCGGCCCACCGCCAGCGCGGACAGATGGCCGACCAGCGCGTAGTCCAGCGCCTCGCCGGCCTGCGGGCCGGTCACGGTGATCTCGCCCATGTGCGAGAGGTCGAAGAGACCGGCCCGGGTGCGTACGGCCAGGTGCTCCTCGCGCTCGCTCGCGTAGCGCAGCGGCATGTCCCAGCCCGCGAAGTCGGTCATGGTCGCGCCCAGCGCGCGGTGCAGCGCGTCGAGGGCGGTACGGCGGGAATCGCTCATCGGTTACGGGCTCCCAGGTCGGAACGGACGACGGGCACGAGGTCAGGGTGGTGACCCCGGCCTCCCCATCTGTCATCGGAACCTGAGAGGTTCACCGTGAACCCGGCGAGGGCACGGTTTGCACCTTGGGTGGAAGGAGCTTGCGGCTCCTCCGCTTTTCAGATCTGCCTCGTCCGCGCGGTATCTGTGCCTGAGAGATTCAAGGGAGGACTTGCTCCTTCGGCGCCCGCCCCCGGGTGACCGGGATCGGGGCTCTCCCGCGCGGCCTCCAACGGCCGGTATGCATGTTGTGCCGCTCATCATTGCACGACGTCCGGCCCGGCGGGGAGCGTCACCCCCGGTGACCCACCGGTACGGGGCCGCCAGCCGCTAGGGTTTGCCCGGCAGCAGGACGGCGCCGGGCACGGCGGCACACGGGCGGACAAGGGTGGACATGGAGAATCCGGCACCGTACATCTGGCCGGCCAATGAGCTGGAGGAAGTGCTCACCGCGAGCCTCGGCAACCCGGCGGCCACGCCCCGGCTGATCGAGGTGCTCGGCCGCTCCCGGGTGTGGGTGCCGCTGCCGAACGGCGGCCCGGCGGACGGACCCGGCTTCGACCTGCCGACCGTCGAGCTGGACGGTGCTCCCTATGTGCCCGTCTTCAGCTCCGAGCAGCAGTTCCGGCGGGCCGCCGACGGGATGGCGTGCACGGTCGCGCCGGTCCACGAGTTCGCCCGCGGGCTGCCGACGGGGATCGGTATCGCGGTCAACCCGGGCGGCGCCGTCGGGGTGCCGCTGCCGCCGGCCGCGGTCGCCGACCTGTGCCGGACCGGGCGCGGCGCGGACCAGCCGGCCATCGGCGCCAGGGTGCTGCTGTGGGAGCCCGAGCCCGACACCGAACCGGTGGACTTCCTGGCCGCAGCGGCGGGCGAGTTCGCGGTCACCCCGGTCGTGCTGACCGCGCGGCGCGCGCTGGCCGCGGTCGAGGAGCAGCCGCCCGCGCTCTTCGTCGGCGTGGAGCTTGACCGCTGGCAGGAGGAGGACCGGACGGCCGCGATGGACGCGCTCGGCCGGGCGCTGGGCGAGGTGCCGACGGCCTGGCCGGTCCATCTGATCCTGCTCGACGTGGCACAGGACCCGGTGGGCGACTGGATGCTGGAGACCGTGCAGCCGTTTTTCGCACGCGACTGAATGCGCGGTGCGGGACTGATCGCTTCGCGCGGGACTGAATGCCCCGCACGGGGTTGACGTTTCGTACGGGACGGGCGGGGCCGTATTTCCGGCCGCGGACAGGGATCGGGCGATTCGGGCCGGTTGCGTATACCGGTCGTATACGCGGTGTATAGGCGATGCCGCTTGAGTCGGTCGACGTTCCATCGGGAACACTCGACCTGATTTGATGTCGTGCGAATACCGACGAGGGGAAAGGGGCGGTCCCACGTGATCGCGGGCGCGCAAGGCGGTGCGGCGCCGGCCGGCCAGGTGGAGCAGATGCTGCTCCAGGTGGCGCCCGGCCGGTTCGACGCATACGAGAACCTGCTCGCCTCCCTCGCCGAGGGCGAGGTGTGGATGCTGCTGTGGCAGGGCGCGTCCGGGTCGCCCGACGCGCAGTACGGCACGATGGAGGTCGGCGGCCACGGGTACGCGCCCTGCTTCACCTCGCCGCGCGAACTGGCCGCGAGCGGCTGGACCCGGGACCACGAGGTGGTCTCCGGGCGGGACATCGCGCTCACCCTCTACCCGGACCGCTCCGGGCTGTGGCTCAATCCGCACGCGGCCGGCGGCGGCGTCGGCATTCCCTGGCCGGATCTGAGACGGATCGCCGTCGGGCTGGAAGTGCTGCCCGCGGGGCCGTTGCAGATCGGCGAACCGTCGTTGCAGGTACCGCAGTTCTACGCGTTGCTCGCGCAGGCGGCCCACCGCACCCCGGCGGTGCGGTCGTTGCGGCGGGCGTGGGTGCAACCGGTGCTGGGGGAGCCGTACTTGGCGGTGGGGGTCGAGCTGTACGAGGGGGTGCCGCAGGCGGTGGAGTCCGTGCGGTTGATGATGCAGCAGGCGGTGGGTGGGGTGCCGGACGGACTTGCCGTCTCGACCGTGGCGATGGCCGACGGGTACGACCCCGTTGCCATGTGGATGCGGGCGAACGGGCAGCCGTTCTTCGACCGTGAGGCGTACGGGGGCGGCGCCGCCTGGGGGCCCGCCCGGTAGGGCGCTCAGTCGCCGCGCGGGCTTGTCCTCAAACGCCGGACGGGCTTCTACTGCCCTCAAACGCCGGGCGGGCTGCTTTTGCGCTCAAACGCCGCGCGGGCTTGTTCTGCCCTCAAACGCCGGGCGGGCTGCTTCTGCGCTCAGTCGCCGCGCGGGCTTGTTCTGCCCTCAAACGCCGGGCGGGCTGCTTCTGCGCTCAGTCGCCGCGCGGGCTTGTTCCGCCCTCAAGCGTCGGGCGGGCTGGGGTGCTTGCGGGCGGGCTGATTCGGCGTCAAGGGCGTCAGGGCGGCGGGGAGGAGGCCCAGCGGGGGGCTGCCCAGGGCCAGCAGGGACGTGTGGAAGGCGGCGAGGGAGAAGGCCGGGTCGGTGCGGCGGGCGCGGTCGCGCAGCCGCATGATTTCGAGCTTGCCCCACGTGTAACGCCCGTACCCCGCGTCGAAAGTGCCCCTGCGGGCCTCCGACGCGGCGCCCGCGCGGGCCAGATGGGCGTCGCGCATGAAGAGCCGGGTGGCGTCGTCCAGGTCCATCGCTCCCGTGTGCAGCCCGATCGCGCAGGTCAGCCGGGTGACCCGGACCAGCGCCTCCAGCGCGACCCCGATCGCGAACCGCGGGTCATGGGCCCGGAAGCCCTCTTCGAGGCAGACCTCCTCCACGTAGTGCGCCCAGCCCTCCGTGAAGGACAGGCCGTGCAGCGCCCGGCGGACCGGGCTCTCCACCCGGCGCAGCGCGCGGCCGTGCGCGAAGTGGCCGGGGGCGACCTCGTGCACGGTGATCGACGGCAGGCTCGTACGGCTGAACACCGTCAGCCACTCCTCGCGCTCCTCGGCCGGCCAGTCCGGCTCGGGCGGGGTGACGTGGTACCAGGACGGCGCCTCGGCCTCGCCCGGCGCGGCCCAGGTCATCATCGCCATCGCCCAGCGGCGCGACGGCGGGGCCGGGCCCACCAGGCACTCGCCGTCCACCCAGGGGGCGAGCCCGCGCTCGCGGGTGAAGGCGATCACCTCCTCGGTGAGCCGGGCGGCCTCGGGGATGACGCCGTCCGCGTCCGGATGGTCGGCGAGCAGTTCGGGGATCAGCTCGTCCACCCTGCGGCTCGGGTCGAGCGCGCGGCAGGAGCCGGTGAGCAGATCGGTGAGCCGGGCGCGCTCGCGCTCCGCGTCGTCCGCCAGCGCGCCCAGATCGACCCGTAGGCCCTCCTGGGCGCCCATGAGCGCGGCCAGCGCCTCACCGCCCAGCCGCGGGTCGGGATCGCCGTGCTCGGCGGCGTCCTCGACCCGTGCCAGGAGCCGGGCGTGCGCCCGGAGCGCGGCGGTCTCCTCGGCGCCCGCGTCGGGGTCGAGGTCGGCGGCGAGCCCGCGGACCGCGCCGAGCAGCGCCTCGGCCACCGGCGCGCTGACCTGGTCGAGCGCGGCGAGCGAGCCGTCCACGGCGTCGGGCCACTGCGCGAGGTGCCTGCGGCGGGCCTCGGCGCGTTCCTCGCGCGGGGCGTACTCCCGGTCGTAACAGGCGAGTTCGAGATTGGACAGATGCGGGTACGGATCACGCCGGTGCAGTTCGAGATCGCCGTACTGGACCCGGAGGGATTCTTCGAAGATCGACAGGTGCGTCTCGTCGTGCCGGCTGTCGAGCGGACCGGCCCGGTGGCGGGCGCGGTCGAGTGCGGACAGTGACCGTCGTATGCCCTCCGGGGAGAGATCCTGGACCCGTCCGTCGTACTCGTGGAGCCCCGCCATCTCCCGGGACTGAGGCATCATCAGGTCGCACACCGCGCGCAGCCGCTTGTTCACAACCAGACCGTACCCCGCTCTAAGCATTGGTAACGGTCGAAGAATCACC
The DNA here is from genome assembly GCF_036199905.1 of Streptomyces sp. NBC_00223. Taxonomy (NCBI): domain Bacteria; kingdom Bacillati; phylum Actinomycetota; class Actinomycetes; order Kitasatosporales; family Streptomycetaceae; genus Streptomyces; species Streptomyces sp. NBC_00223. The sequence goes on from NZ_CP108109.1 coordinate 6,162,393, forward strand.
ACATCACAGTTGCGCATCCCTTCTCGATCAGGGCTGGCGGGTGATCGCCGACGGGCACAAGAATCCACCCGCAGAGAACCTGCGGCATGAACACTGCTAGTAACAAGTGAACCAGCGTTATCGACCGCACCAACGGTCGCAGTCGTTTCTCAACATCGCATGATCAACGATTTAAGCCGCTACAGCGGCGGGCGTGCGCCGGCTACCCGCCGGCGAGAGGGGTCAGCCATGACCGCACCGATAGAGACCACCCCTGGGCAGGCCGGGTCATCACCGGAGGCTGTTCTCGAAGGGGCGGACCGCAAGACGATTGAGGGCCGCTCCCTCAGCCGGATCGCGTGGATACGGCTGAAACGCGACAAGGCGGCCATGGCCGGCGGCGTCGTGGTCATCCTGCTCGTACTGCTGGCGATCCTGGCCAAGCCGATCGAGGCCGTCTTCGGCCTGGACCCGAACGCCTTCCACCAGGACCTGGTCGACCCCGAACTCCTGGCGCCCAAGGGCGGCTGGGGCGGCATGAGCTGGCATCATCTGCTCGGTGTCGACCCGAAGTTCGGCCGCGACATCCTGGCCCGGATCATCGAGGGCTCCTGGATCTCGCTGCTGGTGGCGACCGGCGCCACCGTGCTCTCCAACGTGATCGGCACCGTGCTCGGTGTCATCGCGGGCTACTACGGCGGCTGGGTGGACAGTGTCATCAGCCGGCTGATGGACACCTTCCTCGCCTTCCCGCTGCTGCTCTTCGCCATCTCGATCTCCGCGTCCCTCCAGGACGGGGCCTTCGGCCTCAACGGACTTCCGCTGCGGATCTGTGTACTGATCTTTGTCATCGGCTTCTTCAACTGGCCCTACATGGGCCGGATCGTCCGAGGCCAGACCCTCACCCTGCGGGAGCGCGAGTTCGTCGAGGCGGCCCGCAGCATGGGCGCCCGCGGTCCGTTCATCCTCTTCAAGGAACTCCTGCCCAACCTGGTCGCGCCGATCCTCGTCTACTCGACGCTGCTGATCCCGACCAACATCCTCTTCGAGGCGGCGCTCAGCTTCCTCGGAGTCGGCATCGCCCCCCCGCAATCGTCCTGGGGCGGCATGCTGACCAGCGCGGTAGACGTCTACCAGTCCGATCCGCAGTACATGTTCGTCCCCGGACTGGCGATCTTCATCACGGTGCTGGCCTTCAATCTGCTCGGAGACGGCCTGCGCGATGCGCTGGACCCTCGCGGTAAGTGAATCCGCGGGCACTTCGAGCTCCAGCGGGCGCGGCATCCCGCGTGCCGTACGGCAAAAGTGTTGCCAACCCACGCAACCCAACGAATGAGGGGCATAACCCGGTATGAACAGCAGAAAGGCGACAGCGGCGCTGGCGCTGGCCACCGCGATGGCGCTCGGTGTGTCCGCCTGTGGCGGTTCCGGCGGCAAGTCCAGTTCCGACTCCAAATCCACCTCGAAGGGCGGCACGGCCGCCGCCCGGGACGCCGCGCTCACGTCGATCGTGAACCAGTCCGGCAAGAAGGGCGGCACGGTCACCCTCGCGGACTCCGACGTGCCGGACTCCCTCGACCCGGGCAACACCTACTACGGCTGGGTGCAGAACTTCTCCCGGCTCTACGGGCGCTCCCTCCTCACGTTCAAGCCCGCCGCGGGCAAGGACGGCCTGACGCTCGTCCCCGACCTGGCCACCGGGCTGGGCACGGCGAGCGCCGACGCCAAGACCTGGACGTACCACCTGCGCACCGGGGTGAAGTACCAGGACGGCACCGCCGTCACCTCCAAGGACGTCAAGTACGCGATCGAGCGCAGCAACTTCGCGCCCGAGGTCATGGCCAACGGCCCGACGTACTTCAAGGCGTACCTCGAGGGCGGCGACAAGTACCAGGGTCCGTACAAGGACAAGTCCCCCGAGGGGCTGAAGTCCATCGAGACCCCGGACGACCAGACGATCGTCTTCCACCTGAACCGGCCGTTCGCCGACTTCGACTACCTGGCGACCTTCTCCCAGACCGCGCCCGTTCCGGCGGCCAAGGACACCGGCGCCACGTACGTGCAGCACATCGTGTCCAGCGGTCCGTACATGTTCAAGTCGTACGACGAGGGCAAGAGCGCCGTCCTGGTCCGCAACCCCGAGTGGGACCAGTCGACCGACCAGGTGCGCACCGCGCTGCCGGACGAGTACGACATCCGCTTCAAGGTCAGCCAGCGCAGCATCGACGACTCCCTGCTCGCCGACAACCTCACCGTCGACGCGGCGGGCACCGGCGTGGCCGCCGAGACCCAGTCGAAGGTGCTCGGCAACAAGAAGCGCCTGGACGCCACCGACGACTCCATCGCGGGCGCGACCTCGTACATGGCGCTCAACCTGAACGTGAAGCCGTTCGACAACGTCAACTGCCGCAAGGCCGTTCAGTACGCCGTCGACAAGGCGTCCGTGGTGGACGCCGAGGGCGGCGCCGTCAAGGGCGACGTGGCGAGCACCCTGCTGCCGCCGTCGGTCAACGGCTACAACAAGTTCGACCTGTACGCGACGCCCGACAACAAGGGTGACGTCGACAAGGCCAAGGAAGCGCTCAAGGCCTGTGGCCAGCCGAACGGCTTCCACACCACGCTGACCGCGCGTACCGACCGCCAGACCGAGGTGGACGGCGCGACCGCCATCCAGGCGGCGCTGAAGAAGGTCGGCATCACCGTCGACATCAAGACCTTCCCGGCCGGCAAGTACTTCTCGAACTACGCGGGCGTTCCCTCCTACGTCCACTCGCACGGCATCGGCATGATGATGATGGCGTGGGGTGCCGACTGGCCGACCGGCTACGGCTTCCTGGACCAGATCGTGGACGGCGCGGCCATCAAGCCCTCCGGCGGCAACAACCTGATGGAGCTGAACGACCCGGCCATCAACAAGGCCCTGTCGGACGCGATCGCCAACACCGACTCGGACGCCCGTACCAAGGCGTGGGGCGACATCGACAAGCTGGTCATGGAGAACGCCTCCGTGGTCCCGCTGATCTACCGCAAGAACCTGCTCTACCGTCCCCCGTCCGCCACGAACGTGACGGTCACCCAGGCGTATCTGGGCATGTACGACTACCTGCTGATCGGCTCCTCGAAGTAGCCGCAAGGCCCCGTACGCATCCGAAAGGCAGGTGAAGGCTACGGCGTCCGCCGGTCCGGGGAGACCCGGTCCGGCGGGCGCCGCGCCGGACGGCCGTGACCGCATACTTCATCAGACGTGTCTTCGCCGCGGTGGTGCTGCTCCTCGTGGTGAGCGCGATCACCTTCGCGATCTTCTTCCTGGTGCCGCGCCTCGGCGGCCAGACGACCACCCAGCTGGCCACCCAGTACGTGGGCAAGGACGCCAACCCTGCCTCCGTGGCGGCGATCAAGAAGAACCTCGGGTTCGACCTTCCGCTGTACGAGCAGTACTGGCACTTCCTCAAGGCCCTGTTCGTCGGCGCCCACTACAACTTCGGCCCGGACCCGGTGCAGTGTCACGCACCGTGTTTCGGCTACTCCTTCAAGAGCCACGTGGAGGTCTGGCCGCAGCTGAAGTCCCGTATCCCGGTGACCTTCTCGCTGGCGATCGGTGCCGCCGTGATCTGGCTGGTCACCGGTGTGGCCGTCGGTGTGGTCTCCGCCCTCAAGCGCGGCACGATCTTCGACCGGCTGTCCATGGGCGTGGCCCTGGCGGGCGTGTCGCTGCCGATCTTCTTCACCGGCATTCTCGCGCTGAGCATCTTCACCGTGCAGTGGCCGCTGTGGTCGAACGGCATGAACTACGTGCCCTTCACCGACAACCCGGCCGACTGGGCGTGGAACCTGCTGGTCCCGTGGTGCAGCCTGGCCTTCCTCTACTCCGCGCTCTACGCCCGGCTGACCCGGGCCGGCATGCTGGAGACGATGGGCGAGGACTACATCCGCACCGCCCGCGCCAAGGGCCTGCGGGAGCGTACGGTGGTCGCCAAGCACGGTCTGCGGGCCGCGCTCACCCCGATCATCACCATCTTCGGTATGGACTTCGGTCTGCTGGTCGGCGGCGCGGTCATCACCGAGCAGGTCTTCTCCTTCCCCGGCATGGGCGCCTACGCCATCCAGGGTGTGCAGGACAACGATCTGCCGATCGTGCTGGGCGTCACCTTGGTGGCGGCCTTCTTCATCGTCATCTGCAACCTGCTGGTTGACCTGGTGTACGCCGCAATCGACCCCCGGGTGAGGTACTCATGAGCCCCGCCGACAAGTCCGCAGGGCCCGGCGCGGCCGAGCAGAACGCCCAGGTCGCCACCGCCGAGGCCACCGCGCCCGGCGCCGCCAAGCCCTTTCTCTCCGTGCGCGACCTGCGCATCCACTTCAACACCGACGACGGTCTGGTCAAGTCCGTCGACGGCCTCAGCTTCGACCTCCAGCGCGGCCGTACCCTCGGCATCGTCGGTGAGTCCGGCTCCGGCAAGTCGGTCACGTCGCTGGGCATCATGGGCCTGCACCGCACCGCGCGGGCCCGGATCTCCGGTGAGGTCTGGCTGGACGGCGAGGAGCTGATCGGCGCCGACCCCGACAAGGTACGGCGGCTGCGCGGGCGGAAGATGGCCATGATCTTCCAGGACCCGCTGTCCGCGATGCACCCCTATTACACGATCGGCGCGCAGATCGTCGAGGCGTACCGGGTGCACCACAAGGTGTCGAAGAAGGCCGCCGCCACGCGGGCCCTGGAAATGCTGGACCGGGTCGGCATACCCGAGCCGCAGCGGCGTTTCTCGGACTACCCGCACCAGTTCTCCGGCGGTATGCGGCAGCGCGCGATGATCGCGATGTCGCTGGTCAACAACCCCGAACTGCTCATCGCCGACGAGCCGACCACCGCGCTCGACGTCACCGTGCAGGCCCAGATCCTGGACCTGATCCGCGATCTGCAGGAGGAGTTCCACTCCGCGGTCATCATGATCACCCACGACCTCGGTGTGGTCGCCGAGGTCGCCGACGACCTGCTGGTGATGTACGCGGGACGGGTGGTGGAACGCGGCACGGCGGAGAAGGTCTTCACCGAGCCCCGGCACCCGTACACCTGGGGCCTGCTGGGCTCCATGCCGCGGATGGACCGGGAGCGCACCGACCGGCTCAACCCGGTCAAGGGCTCCCCGCCGAGCCTGATCAACGTCCCGTCCGGCTGCGCCTTCCACCCGCGCTGCCCGTACGCGTCGCTGAACGGCGGTTCCTCCGAGTCGGTCGTCCCCGAGCTGCGCGAGGTGGCCGCCGGCCATGTCGTCGCCTGCCATCTGTCGCCGGACGACAAGGCCCGGATCTGGACCGAAGAGATCGAGCCGAAGCTGTGAAGGGCCGGGACGAAGCCGTGGACAAGACCGTGGCGGAGAAGACCTCACTGGGCAAGCCGGAGCTGCCGGGCCAGCTGGGCGCGTCGGGTAAGCCCGTCGAACCGCTGCTGCGGGTCACCGGTCTGGTCAAGCACTTTCCGATCAACAGGGGGCTGCTGCGCCGGCAGGTCGGCGCGGTCCAGGCGGTCGACGGCATCGACTTCGAGGTCGCGCCGGGCGAAACCCTGGGCGTGGTCGGCGAGTCCGGGTGCGGCAAGTCCACCATGGGCCGGCTGATCACCCGGCTGCTGGAGCCGACCGGCGGGAAGATCGAGTTCCAGGGCCGTGACATCACCCATCTGAGTACCGGCGACATGCGACCCATGCGCCGCGACGTACAGATGATCTTCCAGGACCCCTACTCGTCGCTCAACCCCCGGCACACGATCGGCACGATCGTCGGGGCGCCCTTCCGGCTGCAGAAGGTGGCGACCGAGCACGGGGTGAAGAAGGAGGTGCAGGACCTCCTGAAGCTGGTCGGCCTCAACCCCGAGCACTACAACCGCTATCCGCACGAGTTCTCCGGCGGGCAGCGGCAGCGCATCGGTATCGCGCGGGCGCTGGCACTGCGTCCCAAGCTGGTGGTCGCCGACGAGCCGGTCTCCGCGCTCGACGTCTCCATCCAGGCCCAGGTGGTCAATCTGCTCGACGACCTCCAGGCCGAGCTGGGGCTGACCTATGTGATCATCGCCCACGACCTGTCGGTGATCCGCCATGTCTCGGACCGGATCGCGGTGATGTACCTCGGCAAGGTCGTGGAGATCGCGGACCGCGAGGCGCTGTACACCACGCCCTTCCACCCGTACACCAACGCGCTGCTCTCCGCGGTGCCGGTGCCGGACCCGAAGCGGCGTCAGCAGCGCAGCAGCGCGACCGGCGGGAGCGGGGGCGCGCCCTCCGCGAGCAACGGTCGGATCCTGCTCACCGGTGACGTTCCCTCGCCGATCGCGCCGCCGCCCGGCTGCCGCTTCCACACGCGGTGCTGGAAGGCGACCGACCTGTGCAAGACGCAGGAACCGCCGCTGGCGACGCTGGCGACCGGACACCAGGTGGCCTGCCACCACCCGGAGAACGCCCCCGGCGCGGTGCCGCGGAGCGCGGCGGCGGTGTAGCGGGGTGGGTCCTTTACGGGGACGGGGGCGGACCGGGTGACCGGTGCCGCCCCCTCGCCGTGCACGGGGGCGGTTGTACGGGGGTGGGTGCACGGGGGCGCGGGTTCGTGCGGCGGCCCGCCAGAGCAAGCGCTTGCTCGTTTCGTCACAGAAAACCCTGGACAAACGGGCCCTACCGCTGGGTAACGTAGGCCCCATGGCATATGCAGCCGCCCGCGCGGCCATCGGCGACAGCGAATTCGACCGGGACACCGCGGTCACCCCCCGGCCGGACGAGCCGGGCACGTACGACATCGACCTGTCCGCGGGCTGGACGATCATCTCGGCCGTCAACGGCGGCTATCTGCTGGCCGTCGTCGGCCGGGCGCTGCGCCACGCGCTGCCGCACCCCGACCCGCTCACCATCACCGCGCACTACCTCACCGCCTCCCAGCCGGGCCCCGCGGTGATCAGGACGCAGACCGTACGGGCCGGGCGCACCCTCTCCACCGGCCAGGCGTCGCTCTTCCAGACCGACGAGGACGGCGAGGAGGTCGAACGCATCCGGGTCATCGCCGGCTACGGGGACCTGGACGCGCTCCCCGACGACGTAAGGACCTCCGCGACCCCGCCGGCCATGCCCGACGCCGACGCGTGCGTCGACACCGGTGACCCGGGCGCGGGCGGGTCCGTACCCGGATCGTCCGAGTTCCTCGACCGGCTCGATCTGCGGCTCGACCCGGCCACCGCGGGCTGGGCGGTCGGCCGGCCCTCGGGCGCCGGCGACATGCGCGGCTGGCTGGGCCTGGCCGACGGGCGCGACCACGACGCGCTCTCGCTGCTGCTCGCCGTGGACGCGCTGCCGCCGACCGCCTTCGACCTCGGCCTCAAGGGCTGGACCCCCACCCTGGAGCTCACCGCGCACCTGCGCGCCCGGCCCGCGCCCGGTCCGCTGCGTGTGGCGCTCACCACGCGGAATCTGGCCGGCGGGATGCTGGAGGAGGACGCCCAGGTCTGGGACAGCGCGGACCGGCTGGTCGCGCAGGCGCGGCAGCTCGCCCGGGCGCCGCGGGGCTGAGCGGGCGGGGCCGGGCAGCGGCGGGCCGGGGGGTGGGCGCGGTCGGCCGGGGCACGCGGCGACCGTAGAATCGGGGCACCATGGCCTACTTCGACCACGCCGCCACCACGCCGATGCTTCCGGAGGCGGTCCAGGCGATGACCGCCCACCTCTCGGTGACCGGCAACGCCTCCTCGCTGCACACCGCGGGACGCCGGGCCCGGCGTACCGTCGAGGAGTCCAGAGAGACGCTGGCCGCCGCGCTCGGCGCCCGGCCCAGCGAGATCGTCTTCACCGGCGGCGGCACCGAGTCCGACAACCTCGCCGTCAAGGGCCTGTTCTGGGCCCGCAGGCAGGCCGACCCACGCCGGGTCAGGGTGCTGTCCAGCCCGGTCGAGCACCACGCCGTGCTCGACGCGGTGTACTGGCTCGCCGACCACGAGGGCGCGGTCGTGGAGTGGCTGGAGGTCGACGCGTACGGCCGGGTGCACCCCGACACCCTGCGGGCGGCCCTGGAGCGCGACCCGGACGGCGTCGCCCTGGTCACCGTCATGTGGGCCAACAACGAGGTCGGCACGGTCATGGACGTGACCGGACTGGCCGCCGTGGCAGGGGAGTTCGGCGTGCCGATGCACTCCGACGCGGTGCAGGCGTTCGGCCAGACCGAGGTGGACTTCGCGGCCAGCGGGCTCGACGCGATGACCGTGACCGGGCACAAGATCGGCGGGCCGTACGGGGTCGGCGCGCTGGTGCTGCGCCGCGAGGACACGCCCGTGCCGCTGCTGCACGGGGGCGGGCAGGAGCGGAGCCGGTCGGGCACGCTCGACGTGCCCGCCATCGCCGCCTTCGCCGCGGCGGGCGCGCTGGCCGCCGAGCGGCGGGCCGACTTCGCCCGCGAGGTCGGCGCGTTGCGGGACGTGCTCGTGCGGGGTGTGCGCAAGGAGGTGCCCGACGCGATCCTCAACGGGGACCCGTCGGGGGAGGGGCGGCTGCCGGCCAACGCGCACTTCACGTTCCCCGGGTGCGAGGGGGACTCGCTGCTGCTGCTGCTCGACGCGCAGGGGATCGCGTGCTCCACGGGGTCCGCGTGCACGGCGGGGGTGGCGCAGCCGAGCCATGTGCTGCTGGCCATGCATCAGCCGGCCACGTACGCCCGGGCGACGCTGCGGTTCAGTCTGGGCCACACCTCGACCCCCGCGGAGGTCGCGGCCCTCACCACGGCCATCGGCCCCGCCGTCACCCGCGCCCGCGCCGCGGGCCAGACCTAGGCCACTCAGCCCGCCCGGCGTTCGAGGGCGGAGGCGTGCGCAGGGCCGCGAAGGTCCAGCCAAACCAAGCCCGCCCGGCGTTTGAGGGCAGCGAAGCCCGCGCGGCGTTCGAGCGCAGAGCAGACGCAGCGCAGAGCAGACGCAGAGAGGGCGCTCTCGCGCCACCGTTACCCTGGACGGGTGAACGACATTCCCGACGGCCGGCGCCGGCGCCTCCGCGTACTCGCAGCCATGAGCGGCGGCGTCGACTCCGCCGTGGCAGCGGCCCGCGCGGCCGAAGCGGGCCACGACGTCACCGGCGTCCACCTCGCCCTCTCCGCCAACCCCCAGAGCTTCCGCACCGGAGCCCGCGGCTGCTGCACCGTCGAGGACTCCCGCGACGCCCGGCGCGCGGCCGACGTCATCGGCATCCCCTTCTACGTGTGGGACCTCGCCGACCGCTTCCGCGAGGACGTCGTCGAGGACTTCGTCGCCGAGTACGCGGCCGGCCGCACCCCGAACCCGTGTCTGCGCTGCAACGAGAAGATCAAGTTCGCCGCGCTGCTCGACAAGGCCCTCGCCCTCGGCTTCGACGCGGTCTGCACCGGCCACTACGCGACCGTGCTCGTCAACGCCGACGGCACCCGCGAACTGCACCGGGCCAGCGACGCGGCCAAGGACCAGTCGTACGTCCTCGGTGTGCTGGACGAGCGGCAGCTCGCGCACGCGATGTTCCCGCTGGGGGACACCCTCACCACCAAGGACGAGATCCGCGCGGAGGCCGAGCGCCGCGGCCTCGCGGTGGCGAAGAAGCCCGACAGCCACGACATCTGCTTCATCGCCGACGGTGACACCCAGGGCTTCCTGGCCAAGCACCTCGGCACGGAGGAGGGCGCGATCGTCGACGAGACCGGCGCCCGGGTCGGCACCCACACCGGCGCCTACGGTTTCACCATCGGCCAGCGCAAGGGCCTGCGGCTGGGCGTGCCGGCCGACGACGGCAAGCCCCGCTACGTCCTGGACATCTCGCCGGTGAACAACACGGTGACCGTCGGCCCCGCCGAGGCGCTGGACGTCACCGCGCTGACCGCGATCCGGCCGCGCTGGTGCGGCACCCCGCCGGCCGGCCCGGCCGCGTACACCGCGCAGCTGCGGGCGCACGGCGAGGACGTACCGGTGACCGCCGAGCTGACCGACGGCGTCCTGGCGGTCACCTTCACCGGGCCGGTGCGCGGGGTCGCCCCCGGCCAGGCGGTGGTGCTGTACGACGGCACGCGGGTCGTCGGCTCGGCCACGATCGCCACGACGGAGCGGGCCGCGACACGGCAGCCCGCCGACCACGCGGCCGCGCACGCCGGGGCGGGCGTATGAACATCTGCGTCTTCCTCTCCGCCGCCGACCTGGGCGAGCAGTACACGACGCCCGCGCGGGAGTTCGCCGAGCTGCTCGGCAAGGGCGGCCACACCCTGGTGTGGGGCGGCTCCGATGTCGGGCTGATGAAGGTCGTCGCGGACGGCGTGCAGCGGGCGGGCGGCCGGCTGGTCGGCGTGTCCGTGGAGTTCCTTCAGCACAAGGCGCGGCCGGACACCGACGAGATGATCATCGCCCGCGACCTCGCCCAGCGGAAGGCCGAGCTGCTGCTGCGCTCCGACGCCGTCGTGATCATGGTCGGCGGCACCGGCACGCTGGACGAGGCCACGGAGATCCTGGAGCTCAAGAAGCACGGACTGCACTCCAAACCGGTGGTCCTGCTCAACAGCGCGGGGTTCTACGACGGGCTCAAGCAGCAGTTCCGCAGAATGGAGGCCGAAGGCTTCCTGCCACTGCCGCTGGCCGACCTGGTGTACTTCGCCGAGGACGGCGCCGCCGCGATGGCCTACCTCCAGGAGCAGCGATGAGCGGCGACGGCACCGGGGAGCCCCGGATCCACCTCGTCACGGGCGCGGGGTCCGGTATCGGCAGCGCGGTGGCCCAACGCCTGCTGGCCCGCGGTGACGAGCTGTGGCTGCTGGCCCGCGACGCCGGCCGGGCCCGGGCCCTGGCGGACCGCTACCCGGGCGCGAAGACCCTGGTCGGCGATCTCGCCGAGCCCTCCCGGCTGTCCTGGGCGCTCGGCCACCAGGCGCCGCCGGACCGGCTGGACTCGCTGCTGCACATCGCCGGCACGGTCGAACTCGGCCGGGTCGGCGACCTCACCCCGAAGATCTGGCAGGAGACACTGGCCGTCAATCTCCTCGGCCCGGCCGAGCTGACCCGGCTGCTGCTGCCCCAACTGCGGCTCTCGCGCGGCCACGCGGTCTTCGTCAACTCCACGTCCGGGCTGGCCGCGAACGCCGAGTGGAGCGCCTACGCGGCCAGCAAGTTCGGCCTGCGGGCGCTCGCGGACGTGCTGCGCGCGGAGGAGCACGCGGCGGGCGTACGGGTCACCTCCATTTACCCCAGCCGTACCGCCACGCCGATGCAGCAGAAGGTCCACCAGCAGGAGGGCAAGCCGTACGACCCGGCCCGCTGGATCGACCCCGAGTCGGTGGCCACGACCGTGCTGACCGCCCTCGACCTCCCGCGCGACGCGGAGATCACCGACCTCACCGTCCGCCCGGGCGCCTGACGGTCGTCGGGCCGCCCTTGCGGCCGCCGACCGCCCCTCCGTGTTCAGAGGTCGAGCACCAGTCGGCTGCTGCGGGCCCGGCCCACGCAGATCATCATCGTTCGGCCGGTGCGTCGCTCGTCCTCGGAGAGCACGGTGTCGTGGTGCTCGGGGATACCCGCCAGCACCCGTGTCTCGCAGGACCCGCAGTACCCCTCCTCGCACGAGTAGGGCACGCCCGGGACAGCGTCCCGGACGACATCGAGGATCGTCCGGTCGGCGGGTACGACGAGAACCTGTCGGGACCTGCGGAGCTCGACGGCGAACGGCCGGCGTGCCGCCCGATCTGCCGGGATTCCGGTGGCATCCGGTGCGGGCGCCGGGCCGAACCTCTCGATGTGGAGGTCACCGGCCGGCTGCGGCGCAGGCGTCCGTCACAGCGCGGATCATCGCGGTGGGCCCGCAGCAGTGGATCGCGGCGCGGGAGGGTGCCCGCTCGACCAGGCTCCCCTTCCGGTGAAGGGAACTTACCGTCGCGCACGGCATCGGTGACCGCGACGCCGCTGTCGATCGCCGACGCCATGCCCCGCTCGCCGTGGGTCACGGCGAGTCGGTGGTGCCCGCACCCGTTCTGATCTGGCCCGTGGCGGCGCGGTAACTCTCCACGACCGCCCTGAGCGCGTCCTGGGAGATGACGTCGTCGATGTTCGCGAACGGCCGGTCGCCGGTGCGCTCGTAGACCTCACGGAGGATCGCGTCCGGGGGGTTCTCGCGGTTGAGCCGGACGATCGCGGAGGTGGCCGGACGGCGTTCGCTCTCGTACCGCTCCAGCGCGGCGACCGGGTCGTTCTTCGCGTGCCTCAGGCAAGCTGCCACGCACCGCGCGTCGAGGATCGCCTGCCCGGCGCCGTTCGACCCCCGCGGCACCATCGGGTGCGCCGCGTCGCCGAGCAGGGTGATCCGGCCGCTTCCCCAGCCGCCGAGCGGATCCCGGTCGACCATCGGGAACAGGAGGACGCTTTCGGCCGCCGCCATCATCGCGGGGACGTCGAGCCAGTCGAATGTCCAGTCCGCGAAGGCCGGCAGGAAGTCGGAGAACCGTCCGGCACGCGACCAGTCCTGGTCGAGATCAGTGGGCGTCTCGATCTCGGCGACCCAGTTGACGAGCTGCCGCCCGTGCCCGTCGAAGTTGTCGCGGACCGGGTAGATCACCATCTTGCCGTGCGTCAGCCACCCCGCGCGGACCATGGTGGCACCGGACAGGAACGGCTCCCACACGCTCACCCCCCGCCACATGGTCACGCCGGAGTGCCGGGGCCGGTTCTGCCGCGGGTGCAGTTGCCCGCGCACGACCGAGTGGAGACCGTCGGCGGCGATCAGCACCTGTCCGGACACGGTGTACGTGCCCCCGTCGGGGCGCCGCACATGAGCGCGTACCCCCGCCGCGTCCTGCTCGACGGCTGTCACCCGCGCACCGGTCCGCACCGCCCGCGGCCCCAGGCGCTCCAGGACCGCCGAGAGGAGCACGTCGTGCAGATCGCCGCGGTGGACGGAGAACTGCGGATGCGCGAAGCCGCCCTCGACCCCGGCGCGCTCCCGGTAGATGAGCTGACCGAAGCGGTTGAAGAACGCCGCTTCCTTCGTCACGACTCCGCAGGACGAGAGCCGCTCCGCCAATCCCAGCTCTGCCATCACCCCGGCGGCGTGGGGCATGATGTTGACACCGGCTCCGACAGGGCTGAAAGTCTCGACGGCCTCCAGGACAACGCAGGTGAGACCGGCGGCGTGCAGCTCCAGTGCTGTCGTGAGCCCCCCGATGCCGCCGCCCACCACCACTGCGAATGGGGTGTTATCGCCAGCAACCCGCATATATGTTCTCCTTGCCTGTGCGACCGACCACGTCATGAGTGAGTCGGACTCATGCTCGCGAGGGGCCTGAAACTTAAGGAACTGAGAGACGATGGTTTCCGCTTCCGAGAAAATGGATCCGTATGTACTGGGGTCGGTGGACAACGCCCTCCGGCTGCTGATGCTGCTGAGCGAACGGCCGCAGGTACGTATCACCGAGGCCGCCGCCGAACTCGACATCGCGAACTCCACCGCCCACCGGCTGATGGCGACACTGGTGAACCGCGGCTTCGCCGTCCAGGACCGCTCGCGGGCCTATCACCGGGGGCCGATGCTCGCGACCACACCGCCGGGGCTTCCGTCCGAGGTCTTTCGCCGGACGGTCCGACGGGAGATGCTCGCGCTCGCCGAGGGCATCGACGAGACCTGTCACTTCACGGTCCTTGAGGGAAACAGCGTGCGGTTCGTCGACTGTGTGGAGTCCTCGCAGATTCTGCGCATCGCGTCGCGCGCCGGGATGCTGCTGCCCGCCCATGTGACCGCGGCGGGCAAGGCCATGCTCTCGCGCCTCGGTGACGCCGAGCTGATGCACCGCTATCCCCGTGGGACCACACTGACGCCCGGCCGGATGCCGAAGGACCTCGCCCAGCTGTTCCAGGAACTCGCGACCACCCGACGACGGGGCTACGGCATCAACGCCGACGAGTCGTTGCAGGGTGTCAGTGCGATCGGGATGCATGTCGCCGGTCCGGCGACCACGGTGGTCGGGGCCCTCGCCATCGCCGTTCCCAGCGCCCGGTGGCGCCGGTCGACCGTAGAGGAACTGGCGCCGAAGCTGTCCGCCGCGGTGAACCGGCTACAGGACGCCCTGCGGGCCGACGCGGACGTGGACCCGGTGGATCACGCGGCACTGCCCCAACCCGGGCAACCCGTGTAACGGCGGGTCCGGTCTCTCTTCCCCCTATGCCGAAAGCGGTGACAACGGCCACGCCGTGGTCCCGCGGTCGCCCTAACATCGCGACTTCGGTGCTGCGGACTCGGCGGGGGACCGCGGTGTCCAGCCGGCAGGCGTACTCAGCCGACGGCTGTCCTGCTTCTGAGAGGAAGGTCCCTTCCGGTGATCGTCAACTGGCACGGCCACGTCTACCCACCCGAGGACATCGCGGCGCGCACATGGAACGGCGCGTCGCCCTTCGCCATCGAGAGCTACCTCGACATCCACTCGCGGGCCGGTGTCGACCTGTCCGTGGTCACCAACACCATTCACAGCCTCCGCGGCCTGACGCCCGAGCGGGCCCTCACGGGAATCAAGCGGTGGGACGACTACGCGGCCGAGGTGCAGGAGACATTTCCCGACCGGGTGGTCGCGTTCGCCAGCACGATTCCGGGCGGCGGGCCCGCCTACCTCGCCGAGCTGGAACGGGCGGTCCGCGACTGCGGGCTCAAGGGAGTGCTGATCAACTCCAGCTACGACGGCCACTATCCCGACGACGACGACGCGCGGGACTTCTTCGAGCTCGTGACCGAGCTGGGCATCCCCGTGTTCGTCCACGCGCCTTTCTCGGGCTTCGGCGAGGAACGCATGCGCGACTACCGGCTGGCCTCCAGCGTCGGCCGGCCGTTCGACGAGTGCCTGTCGCTGGCACGGATGATCGTACGAGGGGTGCTGGAGCGGCATCCCGACCTCGTGCTCGTCGGCGCCCACCTCGGCGGGGGCATCTGCGAAGTCATCGGCCGCATGGACTACGCCTATGAGCTGCGGGACGAGGCCCAGTTCCTCGGGCCCTACGAGCCGATGCTCATCAGCAAGCCGCCGAGCCGGTATCTGCGGCAGATGTACTTCGACACCGTGAGCTTTCACCCGCCGGCCATCCGGTGCGCCGTCGAGACGGTCGGCGCCGGTCATCTCGTGCTCGGCGCCGACGCGCCCCCGCTGTCCCCGCTGCTGCCCCGCGCCATCGAGATCGTCCAGAACCTCGGGCTGCCGGACGAAGACGTGGCGGCGATCTGCTCCGGCAACGCGCTGAGACTCCTCGGGCTCGGGGCATGACGGCGGGGGCGGCGGGGGCGGCCGAACCGACCAAGGTCGTCGTGTTCGGCCCCGAGCGTCGGGTCGGCCTCCTGATCGGGGACGTGGTCGTCGACGCCCAGCGCGCGGTGAGCCGGGAACTGCGTCACCGCGGTGCGGCCGACGCCGTCGAGCGGGCGGCCGCGCTCGTACCGGCGGACCTGCGCTCCTTCGTCGCGGCCGGCTCCGCGGCGCTGGACGAAGCGCGGCCGGCGGCGGCCCGGGCGGTCGAACGGGGCGACGAGTCGGTCTGCCGTCCCGCGTCGACCGTGCAACTGCACGCTCCGTGGCCGGGCGGACGCATCGCCTGCGCGGGCGGCAACTACGCGGACCATCTCGCGGGCATGTGGCGGACTCCGACAGGGGGCAGAGGAGACGTCGAGGACATCCGCGGACGGGCACGCCAAGAGGGACAGTGGGGCTTCTGGAAGGTGCCGGCCGAGGTTCCGGGACCCGGCGCCGACGTCACCGTCCCGCGGCGGACGCGGCGGTTCGACTACGAGGCGGAGGTCGCGATCGTCATCGGCCGGGCAGGGAAGGACCTGGCTCCGGAGGACGTCGCCGGGCACATCTGGGGGGTCACCCTGCTCAACGACTGGAGCATCAGGGACGAACCCCGGGGGGCGGCCCGGCCGATGTCCTACAACACGGCGAAGAACTTCGACGGGAGCGTCTCCATGGGGCCGTGCATCGTCGTCGGGGCCGACCCCGCCGCTCTCGATGTCGAGACGTGGGTCAACGGCCGGTGCCGTCAGTCCTTCAACAGCGCGGACATGATCTTCTCGTTCGGCGAGATCGTGTCGTTCCTGAGCCGCGACTTCACCTTTGTGCCCGGTGATGTCGTCGCCGGCGGGACGGGAGCCGGAACGGGCGCGGACACCACCCCCCTCGGACCGGACGGTACGAGAGCCGCGGACGCGTTCGTACGCCCCGGGGACGCCGTCTCGATCAGTTCGCCCCAAGTGGGCGTCCTTTCCAATCGCCTCGTCTAGCCGATACCGCCCGCGGGCCGCTCCCGGCCCGTTCGTGAAATTCGTCTCTCGGGAAAGTCGGTCGGGCTCATTGCTGCCGACTTTCGCCAGTGCAGATCATGGTCTTCAGCCCGCTGATCGGGTTGGAAAGGAGGGTCGAGTGTCTTCGACCGAGCTCAGTCACGAGGGTCAGCAGCCGACCGGCGATGTGCGCGTCGAATCGGTCGGACAGACCTTCACTTCGAGCGCGAAAAAAGAGCGGTCCGCGTTCACCGTGTTGCAGGATGTGAATTGTGAGATCGCTTCGAAGCAGTTCGTGTCGATCATCGGACCGAGCGGCTGCGGGAAGACGACCTTGCTGCGTATCATCGCCGGTCTGGTGAGCCCCAGTTCCGGGGCGGTGTACTCGGGCGGTCGGCGGGTGACGGCGCCGAGCAAGTCCAGCGCGATGGTCTTTCAGGACGCCAACCTGATGCCGTGGCGCAACGCGATGTCGAACGTGGAATTCGGCCTTGAGATCCACGGCGTCGGGAAAGCGGAGCGCCGTGTGCGCGCCGAGGAAGCCATGGAACTCGCGGGTCTGAAGGGGTTCGAGAACCACTATCCGGGCCAGCTCTCCGGCGGTATGCGGCAGCGGGTCGGGCTTGCCCGGGCGCTGTGCACCCGCCCCCAACTGCTGCTCATGGACGAGCCTTTCGGCGCGCTCGACATGATGACGCGTGCGGCGATGCAGCAGGAACTGCTGCGCATCTGGGAGGCCGACCGGAAGACCGTGATCTTCGTGACCCACTCGATCGAGGAGGCGGTTCTCCTGTCCGACGCCGTGATCGTGATGGCGGCGCGGCCCGGCCGTATCCACGCGGTCCTCCCGATCGAGCTTCCCCGGCCGCGGGTGTACACGGAGGAACTGGAGACCGGGGAGCAGTTCATCGACTACCGACGCCGGCTTGCCCACCTTCTGGCCGAGTCCGAGGACCGGAGCGGATCGACGAGCCCCACCAGCGGCGGAAGGAACGACAAGTGACCGTGAGCCAGGCCGCCGGGCCCACTTATCAGGAGTCGGTCCCCGACTCCGGCGCCGAGGAGCCGCCGGAGCCGCGCGGACGGCTTGTACTTCCCGGCCCCGTACCCGCGCTCGTCCTGCTGGTCGTGCTGCTCGCCGGCTGGGAGGCCGGCGCCCGGGCGGGCTTCATCAATCCGCTCTTCTTCTCCTCGCCGGAGGCGATCGGCCGGAAAGCGGTCGATGTCTTCATCACCCACCGCACCATTTACCCCGACCTGCTGTTCAGCGGGAGGACCCTGGCGATCGGGTTCCTGTTGTCCGTGGTGATCGGAATTCCGATCGGGCTGGTGATCGGCCGGTACCGGCTGGTGCGCCGGACGGTCGAGCCGTACATCATCGCGCTGTATTCGACGCCCGCCGTGGCTCTGCTGCCCGTGCTGATCCTGATCCTGGGAATCGGCGTCACCTCGAACATCGCCCTGGTGGTACTCGGCGGCGTCTTCCCGATCATCATCAACACCCAGACGGGCGTCCGCGAGGTGGACCGGAATCTGGTGGAGATGGCGAGGTCGTTCACGGCGGGTGAGCGGTTCCTTTTCACCAAGGTCATCCTGCCCGCGGCGGTCCCGTTCGTGATGGCCGGTCTGCGGCTGGGGATCATCCGGGCCCTGACGATGGTGTTCGTCGCCGAACTCTATTCGGCGAACGAAGGCATCGGACACCTCATCGTCCAGGCGGGTTCGCTCTTCGACAGTGCCCTCGTGTACGTGGGTGTGCTCGTCATGACGCTGACCGGTCTTCTGCTGTCGTTCATCGCCGGGCGTCTGGAACGAAAGTTCGCGCCCTGGATCAGTGCCCGCGAGGGCGACTCCCGCGGGGCGTAAGGGAACACCCCGGTCCCCGGAGTTCCTTACTTCACCAGAAAGGCACGCATCACATGACTGGAATTCTCCCTGCCCGAAGACGGAAAGTGCTCGTGGCGCTGACGGCCCTGACGGCCGCGCTGCTCCTGGGCGCGTGCGGCAACTCCTCGTCCGGGTCTTCCCCCGAAGCCTCGGGAAGCGCGGACAAAAACCCGAATCTCGGCACCCTCAAGGTGGCTTTCGCGAGCACACAGGTGGCGCCGGCCAACTTCGTCCAGATCGCCATCGGAGAGGGTTTCTACAAGAAGCTCGGGCTCGATGTCGAGATCAAGGTCCTCAACTCCCCGCAGGCGGCCCAGGCGCTGATCGCGAAGCAGATCGACATCGCGCACGCGGCCTCACCGGGCATCAACGCCGCACTTCAGGGGGCGCCGTTGAAGGCCATCTACACGGGCACACCCCTCGGTCCCTATTGGATCGTCGCCAACCCGGAGATCAAGTCCTACGACGACTTGGCGGGCAAGGTCGTCGGTGTGTACAGCACCACGGGCACTCTGGTCGGTGACACCACCAAGGTGCTCAAGACCCACGGGGTCGACGCCGCCGCGCGGAAGGTCAGTTTCTCGGCCGCGGGCGGCTACAACGACCAGGCAGAGCTCGCGGCGATCGCGAGCGGGGCGTACAACGCCGCCGTCGTGTCCGCGATCGGTGTGATCCAGGCGGAGCAGAAGGGTCTGACGGTCCTCGGCGACTTCGGCGACCTCCCGACCATGGACTGGAGCATCTGGACGACGGATTCCGTACTCAAGGGCCGGTCGGCCGCCGTCGACGCCTTCTTGCAGGGCACGATCGAAGGGGCCAGGGTCTACGTCGACAATCCGAGCCGGGCGCTGCCCTACGTCGCCGCCGGCCTGTCGACCGACGGCAAGCCCGATGCCGCGAGCTCCAGGACGGCCGAGCAGGTGATGGCGAAACTGACGCCGATCCTGACCCCGGACGGTGTTCCTGAGCCGGGCCAGTGGTCGGACGCCGTGGACCGCCGGCGGGCCGCCATTCCGGACTCCAAGAAGTCCGCCACCGACATCGCCGACTGGACGTTCGCCCAGAAGGCCGCCAAAGCCATCGACGACCAGGGCTTCAAGCCGTAGATCGGAGGCCTCCATGCTCAGCGAGGAGAACAACGAACTCCTGACCCGGACCGGGCCGGGCACACCGGGCGGGCGACTGCTCCGCCAGTACTGGCAGCCGATCGCCCTCGGCTCCGAGGTCGGCGCCGGATCGGCCGACCCGGTCCCGCTCACCGTGATGAGCGAGGAACTTGTGCTCTTCCGGGACGAGCACGGTGAACTGGGACTGCTGGGACGCCACTGTCCGCACCGCGGAGCCGACCTCAGCTACGGACGGATCGAGGACGGCGGGCTGCGGTGCATTTACCACGGCTGGCTCTGGGAACGCGGAGGGCGGTGTCTTCAGCAGCCCGGTGAGCCCGCGGGCAGCCGTCTGTTCGAACGGGTCAGGAACACCTCCTACCCGGTGCGGGAGGCCGGTGGTCTCGTCTTCGCCTTCATGGGCGAGGGCGAACCGCCGGAGTTCCCCGGATACGGCTTCATGGCGGCCGACGAGGACCACCTGGCCGTCATGAAGGTCCGTCTCTCGTGCAACTACCTCCAGGCCAACGAGGGCAATCTGGACCCGCAGCACCTGTCGTTCCTCCATGGACGTCTCGACACCTTCGACATCCACCGGGCGGACCCGACACCCTCGATCTACGTCGAACCGTGCGCGTACGGGACGCGCATCATCGCCACCCGTGAGGTCAACGACGCGCTGCTGGTGCGGGTCTCGAACTTCATCACACCGAACGCCAGCTCGTTCCCGACCCCGGCCTGCGAGCCGGGCGGCTATCAACTCCACTGGCACGTGCCGGTCGACGACTCGACCCATGTGAAGTTCGTCGTGCAGTTCACGGTGGGCGCGCCGATCGACCGCGACAGGGCCGTCCGGTTCGACCCCGAGGAGATGAACGGCGACTACTCGCTGAAGCGCACCGCCGCCAACCGCTACCGCCAGGACCGGTCCTCGATGAGCGAGCACTGGTTCGCGGGCCTGGGAAGCAACTTCGAGGTGCACGACGCCTATGCCGTCCAGTCGCAGGGCGTCGTCCAGGCCAGGACGATCGAGCACCTGGGCTCGACCGACAAGGCGGTCATCGCCGCCCGTCGTGTCCTGATCGGACAGGTCCAGGCCATCGTCCGCGGTGAGGCCCCCGAGGTCTGTGCGATTCCGATGTCCGAGCCGCCTTTGACGGCGGCTGTCAATCTCCCCCTCGGGTCCGACTGGCGCGACTGGCTGGCGCGAGCGGTGGACGGCGAGACGGCGACGACGAGCGGCCCTTCGGAGAACGCGCGCTCTTGATCCCCGCCGGGCGGCCTCGCCGTCCGGGGAAAGGAAGATCCGTGGCAACACTTTGCTATGTCGGCTGTATGTCACATTCCCCCTATCTGTTCGAGACTCCCGAGGAGTGGGAGTCCGTCCGCGCCCGCCGCGCGGCGGCCGGCGGCACGGCCCCCGGTTCGGCGATCGACCCGCCCGAGGTGAACCGGGAGAAGCACGCGCGGGTCCTGGCGGCGGTGTCGGCGATGGAGGCCGCTCTCCACGCCGCCGCTCCGGACATCCTGCTGGTGTTCGGTGACGACCAGGGCGAGCAGTTCCACTTCGACAACTTCCCCGCGTTCGCGGTCTTCGTCGGCGAGGAGTACGCGGGCTACAAGGTGTCGCCGTGGCAGAGCATGTACGTGCCCGGCGAGACCCGGGTCCGGGCACCGCGGAACGACGAGACCTGGGTGGACGTGAAGTCCCACGCGCCCTTCGCCCGTCATCTGACGGAGGGCCTGGTGCGGCACAAGTTCGACCTCGCCTTCTCGACCCGCCTGCCCGACCCCGCCGAGGGAATGGGGCACGCGTTCATGCGGCCCTCCTATTTCCTCCGCCCGGGATACGACCTGCCCACCGTGCCGTTCTTCGTCAACTGCTACTTCGAACCGCAGCCCACCGGTGAACGCTGCTACGAACTCGGTGTCGCGGTGCGCCGGCTGATCGAGGAGTGGGACGAGGACCTCCGGATCGCGGTGATCGGCTCCGGCGGCCTGTGGCACACCCCCGGGGCGCCCGACGCCGTCGTCAACGAGCCCTTCGACCGGGCCGTTCTGGACGCCGTCAGCGCGGGTGATCCCCGGGGAATGGCCGCCTGGTTCGACGCCCATCCGGCCGTGGAGTCCTCGGTCGGTCCGCGTACGGGCATGCGAGGCGGCGGCGTCGGCAGCGGAAGCGGGGAGACCAGGAACTGGATCGTCGCCGCGGCCGCGGCGGGCGACCTGGCCGGTGAGGTGCTCGACTACGTGCCGGTTCCGGCCTCTCCTTGCGGCCTCGGCTTCGCGCAGTGGGAAATGGTGTCGAAATGACCACGATCGATGTCCACGGCCACACGGTCGCGCCGCCCGAACTCTACGAACACCAGGCGCGCATCGTCGCGAACCGCGCTCCCATGGGCCGGGCCCGGATTCCGGACGACCTGATCGAGACGCACCTCGACCGGCATGTGGCCCTGCTGGACGGGGCGGGCATCGACGTCCAGTTCATCTCGCCCCGGCCGTACATGATGCTCCACGGTCTGGTGACGGCCGAGTTGTCGCACGTCTGGAACCGGACCGTCAACGACCTGATCGCGCGCCAGGTCGCGATGCGTCCCGAGCGCTTCCGCGGGGTGGCCGGCCTGCCGCAGTTCAGGCTGGACGACCCGAAGGACTGCCTTCCGGAGATCGAGCGGTGCGTCAACGACCTCGGCTTCGTCGGTGTCCTGCTGAACCCGGACCCGATGGAAGGGGACGCACCCGCGCCCCCGGGCCTGGGCGATCCCTTCTGGTACCCGATCTACGAGAAGCTCTGCGAACTGGACGTGCCGGCGCTGGTGCACTCGGCGAGCTGCAGCTCCCAGCGGGAGTTGCACTCGGTGCACTTCGTCAACGAGGAGACCATCGCCGTCGCCCACCTCGCCAAGTCCCGGGTCTTCGAGGACTTCCCGGATCTCAAGCTGGTGATCGGCCACGGCGGCGGCGCGATCCCGTACCAGATCGGGCGTTTCCGCGCACAGTACCTGCGCCGGGGCACCGAGGACATCTTCGTCGACCGTATGCGACGGCTGTACTACGACACCTGTGTGTACTCGGCCGAAGGGCTGGAACTCCTCTTCAAGGTGGTCGGTCCCCGCAACTGCCTGTTCGGCAGCGAACTGCCCGGGAGCGCCTCGGTACTCGACCCGGAACGCGGCGTGCACATGGACATCCTCAAACCGGTCATCGAGAACATTCCGTTCCTCAGCGCCGAGGACCGCGAGCTGGTCTTCGAGGGCAACGCGCGGCGCCTCTACCCGAGGGCCTTCGCGTGAGGCTCCGCGGAGGGAGCCGGTCCGGCCCGGTGACCCGATCGACGACTCAAGGGGAGAGGGTGCCGCGGTGGCCCGGCTGAGCGTCCTGACCCAGATCTCGGCCGACCACTATCTGGCCGGCGCCGACGTGGCCGCCGCGGGCCGGCTGTGGAACTGGAGCGACTCGTGGATGTGGGACGACGACCTGAAGGCGTACGCCGGTGACCTCCTGGCGCGGTCGCACCGCCTGCTGCTCGGCCGGCGCGCGGCCGAGGAGGGATACCTCCGGCATCTGGAGCGGCAGGTGGGCGCCCACGCGGGGGACACGCACTTCGAGTTCGCGCGGCCCGTGACCCGGGCGACGAAGATCGTCGTGGACGGCGGCACGGGCGACGGAGGGCTTCCGCGACCCGGGCGTGACGACATCTCGCACGCCGTGCGCGCGGCCGGGGCCGACGCTCCGGAGGACGAGTCCCTGCTCGCCTTCGGCGACGCGCCGCTGCTCGCCGCACTGCTGGCCGCGGGGCTGGTCGACGAGCTGCTGCTTCTCGTCGATCCGGTCGCCCTGGGCGACGGCGTCCGCTGGCCGCGACGCGACCACGGAAGCCTGGCCGGCCGCCGGGTGGGCGAGCGCACGTTCCCGTGCGGGGTGCTCGTCGTGCGATACGCCCCCGGCCACACTCGCCCGGCGCCCACCCCGGGCCCCTGACAGGGTCGGCGCCGGGGCTCCGCGGGGCCGCCCCGCCCGCACGGTTGGCGGGTTCTATTGATCCCCGCAACACCCTGGAGTTCAGGGAGTTGCGGGGATCGTGGATTTCGAGGTGCTGAAGGCGGTGTTCTTCGAGGCGCTGGACAGGGAGAACGGCAGCATCACCGCTGCGGCTCGTGCAGTGGGAATGAACCGCAGCACGGCGTTCGGGTGGGCACGCCAGGCCGGAATCCGTGGTCTCGGCAGGCCTCGCAGGCCCGGCCACCCCGGTCGGGCGGAGTACGAGCGGCTGCGTGCTGCGGGAGTCCGGCGCCGTGATGCAGCCGCGCAGGCCGGCGTCCATGAGCGCACCGCTGAGGACTGGGACCGCGGTATCCGGCAGATCGGCCACTCGCGCCTGCACCCTGACGGGCGCCGCATCGACTACAAGACCGGTGTGACCAGCATCGCCGCCACCGCTTCGGAGTCGTCCCTCGCAACGGTCGAGGCCGAGCTGCACCCCAGATTCCTCACGGTGACCGAGCGGGAGCTGATCGCCGATCTGCACCGTGAAGGCCGGTCGCTGCGCGCGATCGGACGGGCACTGGGCCGGCCGGCATCCACGGTCAAGCGCGAGATCGACGCCCGGTCGGTCGATGGCTTCTACCGGCCGCACCGGGCCCAGCGGGCATGGGCGAGGAGCCGGTCGCGCCCCAAGGACTCCAAGCTCGCCCAGGACGGCCCGCTCCGCCGGTCCGTCGCGGACAAGCTGCAGGAACAGTGGTCGCCCGAGCAGATCTGTCACGCTCTGGTCATCGAGTTCCCCGACGACGAGAGCATGCGCGTGAGCCCGGAAACGATCTATCAGGCGATCTACGTCCAGGCCCGTGGCGGGCTGCGCCGCGAGGTCGCGGCAGCGCTGCGCACCGGGCGCACTCGCCGCAAGCCGCACCGCAGCCCGGACCGGCGCACGCGCCGGTTCGTCGACGAGATGGTGATGATCTCCGAGCGTCCTGCCGAGGTCGAGGACCGGGCGGTGCCCGGCCACTGGGAGGGCGATCTGATCGTCGGCCCCCGCAGCGAGAGCGCGATCGTCACTTTGGTCGAGCGCTCCACTCGCTACGTCATGCTCGGGCATCTGCCCGGCGGGCATACCGCCGAGGAGGTCCGCGACGTGCTGGTGCCCTTGATCCAGACCCTGCCCGGGCACCTGCGAGGCTCACTGACCTGGGACCAGGGCTGCGAGATGGCCGCGCACAAGCAGTTCACCGTGGCCACGGGAGTGCCGGTCTACTTCTGCGACCCGCACTCACCCTGGCAGCGCGGATCGAACGAGAACACCAACGGCCTGCTACGGCAGTACTTCCCCAAGAGTACCGACCTGTCCGTGCACAACCCCGAAGACCTTGAACACGTCGCCCAGCAACTCAACGGCCGGCCACGCAAAACGCTCGGCTGGAAAACCCCAGCCGAGCGCCTGCGTGATCTACTGACGACCACGTAGACCATCAGGTGTTGCGAGGACCCCAAGAATCCGCCGTTCCCGGTACGGGGCTCCGCGCGCCGTGACCCGCGCGGGGCCGTGCGGGCCGGGGGTCGTCTCGGCCGCGATGCTGCCGCGGGCGGCCCGTCCCGGGCGGCGGGGGGCCGCGGGCCGGGCCTGGTCCCCGGTTGGTGAGGGGCCCGGCGGCGGGCGTTTACGCTTCGGGCGTGAGTACCGATGTGAGCACGCGACCGGCCGAGCCGGAGTTCGTCCTGCCCGAGGGGGCCGCGACCGGGATCGGGTCGATGCCCGGCGGCGACGCGCGCGAGGCCGCGCGCGTGGCCGTGGAGGCGGTCGGCGGTCTGCCGTTCCTGCCCGAACTGCCCGCGCGCGGACCCGGCGCCGACATGATCGGCCGCACCCTGGGGATGCTGGTCGAGCTGTACGCCCGGGTGGAGCCCAGCGGCTGGCGGTTCGGCGACCGGCCGGGCCGCGACACCCGGCGGGCCAGGTCGTGGCTGGGCGAGGACCTGGACGCGCTGGAGGAGTTCACCCAAGGGTACGAGGGCCCGGTCAAGATCCAGGTGGTCGGCCCGTGGACGCTGGCCGCCTCGGTGGAGACCAGGAACGGCGAGCGCGCCCTGCGCGACCCGGGCGCCGTACGGGACCTCGCCGGGTCGCTGGCCGAGGGCGTACGGCTGCACGTCGAGGACGTACGGCGGCGGCTGCCGGGCGCGCGGCCGGTGCTCCAGCTGGACGAGCCGTCGCTGACCGACGTACTGCGCGGGCGGATCGGGACGGCCAGCGGCTACCAGACCTACCGCGCGGTGGACCGCACGCTGGTGGAGTCCACGCTGCGGGAGCTGATCGGGGCCGCCGGCGTACCCGCGATCGCGCACTCGTGCGCCGCCGACGTCCCGTTCGCGCTGCTGCGCCGGGCCGGGGTCGCCGGGATCTCCTTCGACTTCGATCTGCTCACCGAGCGTGACTGGGACGCCTTCGGCGAGGCCGCCGAGGCCGGCACCGCGCTCTTCGCCGGTGTCGTGCCCGGCGTGGCGGACGAATCGCGGGCATTGTCAGACCCTGCCGGTAGCGTCAGTGGTGTTCGGGCGCTGTGGCGCAGGCTGGGGCTGGCACCGGGGGCATTGGGGTCCTCCGTCGCCGTGACCCCGTCGTGCGGTCTGGCGGGGGCCTCACCGGCCTACGCCCGTGCCGCTCTCGTGCACTGCGCGAGGGCCGCACGCTCGCTGGTCGACAACCCGGAGTGAGGAAGGACGCAGCCGTGGCAGCCGTGGAGGACGCAGGTTCCACCGAGATCCCCGCCGAGGCGCGCGAGGAGCACGCGCGCCTGGCCGAGCAGATCGAGGAGCACCGCTTCCGTTACTACGTCAACGACGCCCCCGTCGTCAGCGACGCCGAGTTCGACCGGCTGCTGCGCCGGCTGGAGGCGGTCGAGGAGGAGCACCCGGCGCTGCGCACCCCCGACTCGCCCACCCAGAAGGTCGCGGGGGCGTACGAGACGGAGTTCACCTCTGTACAGCACCGGGAGCGGATGCTGTCGCTGGACAACGCCTTCGCCGACGAGGAGCTGGCGACGTGGGCCGAGCGGGTCGCCGCCGAGCTGGGCCCGCCGGACAACACGCACAGCCCGTACCACTTCCTGTGCGAGCTGAAGGTCGACGGCCTGGCGGTCAACCTCACGTACGAGCGCGGCCGGCTGACCCGCGCGGCCACCCGCGGCGACGGCCGTACCGGCGAGGACATCACGCCCAACGTACGGACGATCGCCGACATCCCGGACCGGCTGGCCGGGGACCGGGTGCCGGAGCTGGTGGAGATCCGCGGCGAGGTCTACTTCCCCGGCGAGAAGTTCGAGGAGCTGAACGAGCGGCTGGTGGAGGGCGGCGACAAGCCGTTCGCCAATCCGCGCAACGCGGCGGCGGGTTCGCTGCGGCAGAAGGACCCGCGGATCACCGCCTCGCGGCCGCTGCGGATGGTCGTGCACGGTATCGGCGCCCGCCAAGGCTTCGACATCGACTGCCAGTCGCACGCCTATGAGCTGCTGCGCGAGTGGGGTCTGCCCACCGCCCGACACAACAAGGTGGTCGACTCCCTCGACGGCGTACGGGAGTTCATCGCCTATTACGGCGAGCACCGGCACGACGTCGAGCACGAGATCGACGGCGTGGTGGTGAAGGTGGACGAGATCCCGCTCCAGGGGCGGCTCGGCTCGACCTCGCGGGCGCCGCGCTGGGCGATCGCCTGGAAGTACGCGCCGGAGGAGGTCAACACCAAGCTGGTCGACATCCGGGTCGGTGTCGGCCGTACCGGCCGGGTGACGCCGTACGCGGTGGTGGAGCCGGTCACCGTCGCGGGCTCCGAGGTGGAGTTCGCCACGCTGCACAACCAGGAGGTCGTCAAGAAGAAGGGCGTCCGGATCGGCGACACCGTGGTGCTGCGCAAGGCCGGCGATGTGATCCCGGAGATCCTCGGGCCGGTCGCCGACCTGCGGGACGGCAGCGAGCGGGAGTTCGTGATGCCGGCCGAGTGCCCGGAGTGCCACACCCCCCTCCAGCCCATGAAGGAGGCGGACATCGACCTGCGCTGCCCCAACGCCCGTTCCTGTCCGGCCCAGTTGCGCGAGCGGCTGTACTACCTGGCCGGCCGCAAGTGCCTGGACATCGAGGCGTTCGGGTATGTGGCGGCCACCGCGCTGACCCAACCGCTGGAGGCCGAGCCGCCGTTGAAGGACGAGGGCGATCTGTTCGACCTGGACATCGAGCAGTTGCTGCCGATCCGCTCCTACGTGCTCGACCAGGACTCCGGTCTGCCCAAGCGCGACCCGGCGACCGGCGAGGAGAAGATCGTCACGTTCTTCGCCAACCAGAAGGGCGAGCCGAAGAAGAACGCGCTGGCCATGCTGGAGAACATCAAGGCGGCCAGGGAGCGGCCGCTGTCCCGGCTGCTGACCGGTCTGTCGATCCGTCATGTCGGCCCGGTCGCCGCCGAGGCGCTGGCCCGCGAGTTCCGCACGCTGGAGCGGATCATGGCGGCCGAGGAGGCCGAGCTGGCCGCGGTCGAGGGCGTCGGGCCCACCATCGCCGCCTCGGTCACGCAGTGGTTCACCGAGGAGTGGCACCGCGAGATCATCCGGAAGTGGCAGGAAGCCGGGGTGACCTTCACCGAGCCGGGCTCGGACGAGGGGCCGAGGCCACTGGAAGGACTCACCGTCGTGGTGACCGGCACCCTGGCCTCCCACACCCGGGACGGCGCCAAGGAGGCCCTGGGCAGCCGGGGCGCGAAGGTCACCGGCTCGGTCTCGAAGAAGACGGACTTCGTGGTGGTCGGCGACAATCCCGGCTCCAAGTACGACAAGGCCGTCTCGCTGAAGGTCCCGGTGCTCGACGAGGACGGTTTCGCGGTCCTGCTCGAACAGGGCGCCGACGCGGCAAGGGAGGTGACGGTGAATCCTCCGGAAACCGACACCGGCACCGAAACCGACACGGACACCGAAACCGACACCGACACCGCCGCCGACAAGGGCACCGACGCCGCCGACGCCGGGGAGGCTTCGGAGAATCCTCCGGAATCCAACACCGAGTCAGTCTGAATAGCCCACAGATGTCACCCGATCAGCCCATATCAGAAGGGGGAGATCCCCCAGGTCGCCTCTGTCAATGGCAGCCGATCGGTGCCCGAGGTGGTGCCTCGCGGCCTACTGTTGAGAAGCGCGCCTGCCGGGCACCAACCTTGCAGCGGCCTCAGCGGTATTGACCGCGGGCACCGGCGCGGTGGACCTGCTTGCTTCACCAGGCTGTGAGAGGGACGGGCATGGAACCGACGGGAAGCGCCGGAGCGGCGCCGCTGCCCCGCAGCCCTGCCGCGTCCGTACCCCCCGCCGAACCACGGCTCGCGGTCGGCCGGGCCGTCACGGGCGCCGCCGCGGTCGCGCTCGTCGCGGGCGTCGTCCGGATGCTCCAGCACGGCCACGCGCTCTTCCCCGGCGGCACCGCCGGCTGGGGCTTCGCCGTCCTCACCGGCATCATCGTCGGCCATCTGGTGGCACTCGGCCGCGACCGCTGGTGGGGCGGCACCGGCTCCGGCGGCGCCCTCACCCTGGCCATGCTGATGCTCTACGGCTGGGTGCCCGCCGTCCTGGTCAGCCTCGCCCTGGTGGTGCTGGTCGGCGCCGCCCGAAGGCACCGCTGGCGGCAGGCCGGGCTGCACGGCGCCATCGACATCCTCGGCATCGGCGCGGGCGCGGTCGTGCTCGCCCTCTTCGGCACCCACCCGTCCGTCGAACACCCCTGGAACCCCGACGGCTGGACGGCGGCCGCCGTGCCCGCCGTCGCCTTCGCCGCCCTGGCCTACCTCGCCGGGACCCGGGCCCTGCTGTGGTGGGTCTTCGCCCCCCGCGGCGGACTGCCCACCGTGGCCCGGACCGCGCTGACCCGGCAGGGCATGGTCGGCGTCGCGCTGCTCGGCATCTCCCCGCTGCTGCTGGTCGTCACCGCCGACCAGCCCGTGCTGCTGCCGCTGTTCGCCGTCCCGCTGATCGCGCTGGACTCCACCTTGTGGATCGCGCACGCCCGCGCCGAGGAGCAGTTGCGCGACCCGCTCACCGGTCTGCCCAACCGCCAGTGGCTGCTGGAGCGCGCCTGGGGCGCCATCGGCGCCGCCCAGGACCGCGGCGAGCGCGTCGGGCTGATCCTCATCGACCTCGACAAGTTCCGTTCCGTCAACGACACTCTCGGCCATCTCGCGGGCGACCGGCTGCTGCTCCAGATCGCCGACCGGCTGCGGCTGGCGCTGCCGCGCGGCGCCGAGGCGGCCCGGCTCGGCGGCGACGAGTTCGCGGTGCTGCTGCCGGGCTGCGACTCGGCCACGCGCGCCCAGCGGGTGGCCCGGGGACTGGTCGCCGAGCTCGGATCACCGATCGGTCTGGACGGACTGACCCTGGTGCTGGAGGCCAGCGCCGGGGTCGCCGTCTTCCCCGACCACGCCGTGGACGCCGAGGGGCTGCTGCGCCGCGCCGACGTGGCGATGTACCAGGCCAAGCGCGACCGCAGCGGGGTCGAGGTCTACGAGGCCACCCGCGACGGCAACACGCCCGACCGGCTCGGCCTGCTCGGCGACCTGCGGCGGGCCCTGGAGGCCGGCGACGTCGAGCTGCACTACCAGCCCAAGGTCCGCTTCGACGGCCAGGTGGCCGGGCTCGAAGCCCTCGTGCGCTGGGTCCACCCCGAGCGCGGCCGGGTCAACCCCGAAGAGTTCATCACCATGGCCGAGACCTCGGGGCTGATGCCGCAGCTCACCGAGTACGTGCTCGACACCGCGCTGGCCCAGGTCGCCCGCTGGCGGCTGATGGGCCTTGAGGTGCCGGTCGCCGTCAACGTCTCGCCGCGCGACGTGCACAGCCCCGGCTTCGCGGGCGCCGTCGCGGCCCGGCTGGCCCGCCACCAGGTGCCGCCCGGGTCGCTGCAACTGGAGATAACCGAGCATGTGTTGCTGGAGGACCCGCAGCGGGCCGCCGACACGCTCAACGGGCTGACCGGGCACGGCGTCAAGATGTCGCTCGACGACTTCGGCACCGGCTACTCCTCGCTGGTGCACCTGCGGCGGCTGCCCGTCAGCGAGCTGAAGATCGACCGCTCGTTCGTGGCCCGGCTGGTGGTGGACACCGAGGACGCCGAGATCGTCCGCTGCACGGTGGACCTCGCGCACTCCCTCGGGCTGCTGGTCGTCGCCGAGGGCGTCGAGGACGACGAGACCTGGGAGCGGCTGCGGGACCTGCGCTGCGACGCCGTCCAGGGCTGGCTGGTCGCCGCCGCGATGCCCGCCGACGAGACCACGAACTGGCTGCTGGCCCGCGGTGAGCACGGCTGGCAGCGCCCGGCCCGCAACCGCGCCCCCGTCGCCGCGCCCCCGCCGGTGTCCGCCGTCGCCGCCCGTCAGGTCGCCGCCTCCGGGCGGGCCGTCGGCCAGGGCCCGCAGCCCCGCTCGCAGTCTGTCGCCCCGGCCGTCTCCGCCGCCGCGGCGGCTCCCGAGCCCGAGCCGCAGCACGCCCCGGTCGCCGACGCGGCCGAGTCCCCGGGGCAGGCCGTCACCCAGCCCTGAGGGCCGTCACCCTCCCCGGGGGCAACCGTTTCGCCCCGGGCCGCCGCGCCCCCATAGGATTGGGGCCACAGACCACATCTCACCCCCCAGAGGAACGCTGCATGCCTGGCATCACGCGCGAGGAGGTCGCCCACCTCGGCCGGCTGGCACGTCTGGAGCTGTCCGGCGACGAGTTGGACCACTTCGCCGGACAGCTCGACGACATCATCGGCGCCGTAGCCCGCGTCTCCGAGGTGGCCGGCGAGGACGTCCCGCCGACCTCCCACCCGCTGCCCCTGACCAATGTCATGCGGCCGGACACCGTCCGGCCGTCCCTGACCCCGGCCCAGGCCCTGTCGGGAGCCCCCGCGCAGGAGCAGCAGCGCTTCAAGGTGCCGCAGATCCTGGGGGAGGACTGACCGCCATGACCGACATCATCAGGCTCACCGCCGCACAGACCGCCGAGAAGATCGCCTCGGGCGAACTCACCGCGGTCGAGGTCACCGAAGCCCATCTGGCCCGGATCGAGGCCGTGGACGAGAAGGTGCACGCCTATCTGCACGTGGACCGCGAAGGCGCGCTGGCCCAGGCCCGCGCGGTCGACGCCAAGCGTGCCGCCGGCGAGCCGCTCGGCCCGCTGGCCGGCGTCCCGCTCGCGCTCAAGGACATCTTCACCACCGAGGGCGTGCCGACCACGGTCGGCTCCAAGATCCTCGAAGGCTGGATCCCGCCCTACGACGCCACCGTCACCAAGCGTCTCAAGGCCGCCGACGTGGTGATCCTCGGCAAGACCAACATGGACGAGTTCGCCATGGGGTCCTCCACCGAGAACAGCGCGTACGGCCCCACCGGCAACCCCTGGGACCTGACCCGTATCCCCGGCGGCTCCGGCGGCGGCAGCGCCGCGGCGCTCGCGTCGTACCAGGCGCCGCTGGCCATCGGAACCGACACCGGCGGCTCCATCCGGCAGCCCGCCGCCGTCACCGCGACCGTCGGCGTCAAGCCGACCTACGGCGGGGTCTCCCGCTACGGCATGGTCGCCTTCTCCTCCTCCCTCGACCAGGGCGGCCCCTGCGCCCGTACGGTGCTCGACGCCGCCCTGCTGCACGAGGTCATCGCGGGCCACGACCCGATGGACTCCACCTCCATCGACGCCCCGGTCCCGCCGGTCGTCGAGGCGGCCCGCAGCGGTGACGTCAAGGGCCTGCGGGTCGGCGTCGTCAAGGAGTTCGGCGGCGAGGGCTACCAGGCCGGTGTCGTGCAGCGCTTCAACGAGGCCGTCGAGCTGCTGCGCGAGCTGGGCGCGGAGATCGTGGAGCTGTCCTGCCCGTCCTTCACCTACGCCCTGGCCGCCTACTACCTGATCGCCCCCTCGGAGTGCTCCAGCAACCTGGCCCGCTTCGACGCCATGCGCTACGGGCTGCGGGTCGGCGACGACGGCACCAGGTCGGCGGAGGACGTCACCGGGCTCACCCGCGAGGCCGGATTCGGCCCCGAGGTCAAGCGCCGGATCATCCTGGGCACCTACGCGCTCAGCTCCGGCTACTACGACGCGTACTACGGCTCGGCGCAGAAGGTCCGCACACTGATCACCCGGGACTTCGAGAAGGCGTTCGAGCAGGTCGACGTCGTCGTGTCGCCGACCACGCCCACCACGGCATTTCCCATCGGTGAGCGGGCAGACGACCCACTGGCGATGTATCTCGCCGACCTGTGCACCATCCCGGTCAACCTGGCGGGGAACGCGGCGATGTCGCTGCCCTGCGGCCTCGCGCCGGAGGATGGTCTGCCGGTGGGTCTGCAGATCATCGCGCCCGCGCTCAAGGACGACCGGCTCTACCGGGTCGGCGCCGCCGTCGAGGCCGCCTTCGTACAGAAGTGGGGCCACCCGCTGCTAGAGGAGGCACCCCAGCTGTGAGCACCGCGCACACCGCCGAGAGGCACACCGCCGAGAAGAAGAGCGCCATCAAGAAGGCCAAGGGCTTCAAGAAGACCAGGCCCGGCACCTATCTGGCCATCGGGACCTCGCTGTTCAGCGCCTTCAACAACATCAAGAGGGCACGTACCGCGCGTGGCGAGAGCGACACGCTCAAGCTCGTCGACGCCGTCGTCAGCGCCGCCGCCATCGCCACCGGTGTCGCCCTGCTCGTCCGCGAGCTGCGCCGGATGAACGACGACGACATCCTGACGGACTGACCTGACGGAGTGAGAGGTAGAGGGAAAAAGTGACCGTCACGGATCTGCTGTCCTACGAGGACGCGCTGGCGTCGTACGACCCGGTGATGGGCCTTGAGGTCCATGTGGAGCTGGGCACGAGGACGAAGATGTTCTGCGGCTGCTCCACCGAGCTGGGCGCCGAGCCCAACTCGCAGACCTGCCCCACGTGTCTGGGCCTGCCCGGCGCGCTGCCGGTGGTCAACGAGATCGGCGTGGAGTCCGCCGTCAAGATCGGCCTCGCCCTGAACTGCGAGATCGCCGAGTGGTGCCGGTTCGCCAGGAAGAACTACTTCTACCCGGACATGCCGAAGAACTTCCAGACCTCGCAGTACGACGAGCCGATCGCCTTCAACGGCTATCTGGACGTCCAGCTGGAGGACGGCGAGGTCTTCCGGGTGCTGATCGAGCGCGCCCACATGGAGGAGGACACCGGCAAGTCCACCCACATCGGCGGCGCCACCGGCCGTATCCACGGCGCCTCGCACTCGCTGCTCGACTACAACCGGGCCGGCATCCCGCTGATCGAGATCGTCACCAAGCCGATCGAGGGCGCGGGCGCACGGGCCCCCGAGGTCGCCAAGGCGTACGTCGCCGAGCTGCGCGAGCTGATCAAGGCGCTGGGTGTGTCCGAGGCCCGGATGGAAATGGGCCAGATGCGCTGCGACGTCAACCTGTCGCTGCGCCCGTACGGCCGGGAGAAGTTCGGCACCCGCAGCGAGACCAAGAACGTCAACTCGCTGCGCAGTGTGGAGCGCGCCGCCCGGTTCGAGATCCAGCGGCACGCCGCGGTGCTCTCCTCCGGCGGCACGATCCTCCAGGAGACCCGGCACTTCCACGAGGAGGACGGCTCCACCACCTCCGGCCGGATCAAGGAGGAGGCCGAGGACTACCGCTACTTCCCCGAGCCCGACCTCGTGCCGGTCGCCCCGGCCCGCGCCTGGGTCGAGGAGCTGCGGGCCACGCTGCCCGAGCTGCCGCTGGCCCGTCGCAAGCGGCTCAAGGAGGACTGGGGCATCTCCGACTTCGAGATGCAGTCCGCCCTCAACGCGGGCGCGATCGATCTGATCGTCGCCACCATCGACGAGGGCGCGGACGCCGCGTCCGCCCGCAAGTGGTGGATGGGCGAGCTGGCCCGGCACGCCAACGAGAGCGGTACGGAGCTGGCCGAGGTGGCGATCACCCCGGCGCAGGTGGCCAGGGTCGCCGCCCTGGTGGCCGCAGGCGACCTCAACGACAAGCTGGCCCGTCAGGTCATCGAGGGCGTCCTCGCGGGCGAGGGCGAGCCGGACGCGGTCGTGGAGAAGCGCGGGCTCAAGGTCGTCTCCGACGACGGCGCGCTCGGCGCGGCCGTCGACCAGGCGATCGAGGCCAACGCGGCCGTCGCCGACAAGATCCGCGGCGGCAACCTCGCGGCGGCCGGCGCCCTGATCGGCGCGGTCATGAAGCTCACCCGCGGGCAGGCGGACGCCAAGCGGGTCCGCGAACTCGTCCTGGAGAAGCTGGGCGTCCAGGGCTGAGTCCCTTACGGGACCGAGCGGTTGAACGCCTGAGGGCGGCACCCCCCACGGGGGCGCCGCCCTCAGGCGTTGTCCGGGTGCTCAGTGCTCAGTGCTTAATGCTCAGTGCACGAGCGTCGGGTCGGCCAGGACGCCGGTGCCGCAGCCCTCGCCGTTGTCGTTGACCGCCCACTCCACGCGCAGCCGCAGCGCCCCGGCCACGTCGAAGCTCTTCTGGGCCGGCTTGCCCAGGGTGACCTGGCTGTGGAAGCGCTGGTTGCCGTCGGCGCTGATGGTGAACATCACCGGCAGGTTCTTGCCGTTGTCGTCCACCCCGAGCGTGACGTCGAACTTCGACCAGTGGCGGCCGAGGTTGTACTCGGCGTAGCCGCCGTCGCACCAGTGGCTGGTGATCAGGGCGTCGTAGTACTGCTTCCCGTTGACCTGCGCGTTGGCCTTCGACAGCGAGTCGTCGTCGTCCGCGGGGGTCTCCGTGGTGAGCGCCTCGGTGTCGCCGGGGCTCAGCGTCGCCGGGTCGCCGGGGGTCTCGTCGCCCGACGGGTCGTCCGTCGGGTCGTCCGTCGGGTCGTCCGTCGCGGGGTCGGTCGACGGGTCGTCGGCGGGCGGCTCGGTGGTGGCCGTGGTCGGCGGGTCGGTCGTCGGGGTCGTCGTCGTGGTGTGCGACTGCGACGCGCTGTCGTCGCTCTTGCCGCCGCCCCCCGACAGCACCACGCCCGCGTACGCCCCGCCGCCGATCAGCAGCAGGGCCACCACGGCGGCCAGGATGATCCGCGGCTTGCGGCTGCGGCGCTTCCCGCCGTCGTCGCCGCCGCCGCCACCCGTCGTACCGGCAGGGCCGGACCGGTCGGGCGGGGCGGCCGCGCCGAGTACGACCGTCGGCCGGGTGTCGTACGCGGACTCGGCCGGCTCGGGGAGCACGGCCGTGGCGGGCTCGGCGGCCGGCGCGGGCTCGGCGTGCGTCAGCGGGGCCGTGGACGCGGGTGCGGGCGGCTCCTCGGCCACCGGCGGCTGTACGGGCGGGAGCTGCGCGGGCGGCTGCTGGACCACGGGCGGCTGGACCGGCGGGAGATACGCCGGCGGCGGGGTGTGGACCGGCGGGTTGTACGCCGGGTGCGGCGGCGTCTGTGGCGGGGTCTGCGGCGCCGGCGGCAGCACCGGGTCCGCCGTGGTCGGGCCCGCGCCCGGCGCGTGCGCGGGCGGCGGAGGTACGGCGGCGGCCGCGGGCAGCGGCGGCAGCACCGGCGGGCGGGTCGTGGTGGAGATCACCGCGGGCCGCAGCTCCCGTACCCACGCCGACAGCGACTCAGGGCGGTCGGCCGGGTCGTTCGCGAAGATCGTGGCGATCTTCGCGGCCTTCTCCGGGCCGAGCGCGACCAGTTCGGGCAGATCGAGCAGCGACGCCCGCAGCGTCTCCGGCATGGTCGCCGGGGACACCCCGCTGAGCAGGAAGTACGCGATGGCCCCGAAGGCGTACCGGTCGGTGGCCGGGCTGCGCTTGCCCTCGAAGACCTCGGGCGCGGCGAAGCCGGGTGTGAACCAGACCTCGGCGGTCTGGTGGTCGGCGGTGAGCTTGCTCAGGCCGAAGTCGACCAGGGTGGCCTGGCCGTTCGCGTCGATCATGACGTTGCCGGGGGAGAGGTCGCCGTGCACGACCGTACGTCCCGAGGGGGTGGCCGTACCGCTGTGCAGCCAGTCCAGGACGTCGGCGAGCTGTTCGAGGCAGCGCACCGCCTCGCGGCGCTCGGCCGGGGTGGCGAGACTCCGCTCGGCCCGCCAGTCGCGGAGGTCGAGGCCCTCGACGTGGTTCATCACCAGGTAGAGCGCCCGGCCGCCGCCGTCCGCGGTCTGCCCGCCCGGGTGCGCCGAGGCCCCCTCGAAGTGCTCCCTGATGCCGACGACCCCGAGGCGGTGCACAAAGCGCAGCAGCTCCGCCTGCTCACGCCACTTGGTGCTGATCTTCGAGAACAGCTCCTGCGACAGGGTCTGCCGCGCGTCCAGCACCTTCACGACGACCGGTTCGGTCGCCCCGCTCAGTTCCAGCTCCGCCAGATAGAGGACGGCCTCGCCGCCGCGTCCGATCGACCGGAGCAACCGGTAGCGATCGGGGGCGTCGTCGGGACCTATGTAGAGACCGGTGTCCACGTGCGCTTACTTCCCTCCCCTACGCCCTGGCCGGTTGACCCAATACACCGGAATCCAGGGGGTGTTCAGGGTCCCGCGACGGTCGACAACGGGTCAAGCGGAGTTGCCCGCCCGTAACACGCGGGTGACGGGAACGGGGCGGGATCGGGATGGGCGTGGGGCCCGGGTGGACGGAGGTGCGGCGGGGGCGCGCGTCCGGACGCCTCCCCCGCGCGGCTGAGTGCGGCGCGGGTCCGTCTGAGGGGGGCGTAGGGCCCGCCTAAGGCCCCCGGTGGCTGAATGAGGCCCCCGCCTAAGTACCTGCCGGACCCGAAGTTCGGGAAGGTGCCCGATGTGGCGGACCCCCCTTGGAGACGAAGCTGAGTACCGGACAACGACGGTCACAACCAAGGAGACAACACGATGTTCGCCTACGAACTGCACCAGGCACGGCAGAACGAACTCCAGCACCGCGCCGAGAAGTGGCGGCTGGCCAGGGACGCCAAGGCGGCCCGTACCGGCGAGCGCCGCGCGGCCCGCCGTACCGGATCGCGCGGGACGGCCCGCACCGGGGAAGAGGCCGAGGGCGCGCCTTCCCCGTCCTCCTCCCCGGCGCCGTCCCGCGGCGGCGTCCTCGGCCTGCTCCACCGCGGGCCGCGCCCGCACCGCGCGGTATGACCGCCCAGGTAATCGGTGTCGCGCCGCGGGCTTGGCGTGAAATGCTCGACGGTGTGCAGACCCAGTCGCTCAGCCCCCGGTTCATCGGCCGCGACGCCGAGCTGACCAGGCTGGCCGGCGCGCTGGCCGCCGCCCACGGCGGCGAGCCGCAGGCGGTGCTGATCGGCGGCGAGGCGGGGGTCGGCAAGACCCGGCTGACCGAGGAGTTCCTGACCGCGGCACGCGCTTCCGGCGCCGTGACCGCGGTCGGCGGCTGTGTGGAGATCGGGGCGGAGGGGCTGCCGTTCGCCCCGATCTCCACCGCGCTGCGCGATCTGTACCGCACGCTCGGCGCCGAGCTGACCGCCGCGGTGGCCGGGCAGGAGGCCGAGCTGGCCCGGCTGCTGCCCGAACTCGGCGAGCCCGGCGGCGCCCGCCGCGACCCGCACGACGAGGACGGCCGGGTCCGCCTCTTCGAGCTCACCACCCGTCTGCTGGAACGGCTCGGCGCCGACCGTACGCTCGTCGTGGTCGTCGAGGACCTGCACTGGGCCGACCGCTCCACCCGCGAACTGCTCGCGTACCTCTTCCGCTCGCTCCAGCGCTCCCGGGTGATGGTCGTGGCCACCTACCGCGCCGACGACATCCACCGCAGGCACCCGCTGCGCCCCTTCCTCGCCGAGACCGACCGGCTGCGGACCGTCGAGCGGATCGAGCTGAGGCGTTTCAACCACGAGGAGGTACGGCGCCAGCTCGCGTCGATCTTCGCCGTCGAGCCCGAGGCCGGCGTCGTGGACCAGGTCTTCGGCCGCTCCGACGGCAACCCCTTCTTCGTCGAGGAACTGGCGTGCAGCATCCGCGGCGGGTGCAGCACCGGACTCAGCGAGTCGCTGCGGGACCTGCTGCTGGTCCGGGTCGAGGCGCTGTCCGAGGACGCCCAGCGGGTGGCGAAGTTCGTCGCCGAGGGCGGCAACGCGGTGGAGTACCGGCTGCTCGCGGCCATCACCGGGCTCGGCGAGGACGATCTGCTCGACGCGCTGCGCAGCGCCGTCGGCGCGAATATCCTGCTGCCCACCGACAGCGGCGACGGCTACCGCTTCCGGCACTCGCTGGTCCGCGAGGCCGTCGGCGACGACCTGCTGCCCGGCGAGCGCAGCCGGATCAACCGCCGCTACGCCCAGGCGGTCGAGGCGGACCCCACGCTGGTCCGCGCCGACGAGCGGGCCGCGCGGCTGGCCAGCTACTGGTACGCCGCGCACGACCCCGCCAAGGCGCTGCCCGCCGTGCTGCGCGCCGCCGTCGAGGCCAGGCGCCGGCACGCGTACTCCGAGCAGTACCGGCTGCTGGACCGCGCGCTCGAACTGTGGGACGACACGCCGGAGGACGTACGGGCCGGGCTGCGGCCGGCGGACTACGCCGAGGCGTATCCGCCCCTGGCCTTCGGCATGGGGAACCCCAGTGGTTGCGACCCCGAGACGCCGCTGAGGTTTCTCGACCTGCTGGCCGAGGTCACCGTCGCCGCCCGGCTCAGCGGCGAGCGCGAACGCTCCTACGCCATGGCCAGGCGCGCGCTGCGGCTGATGGAACGCGACGGCGAGCAGGACGGGCTGCGGGCCGCCTGGTTCTGGTCCCAGCGGTCCCGGCTCACCGAGGACCTCGGGCGCGGTGACGGCTGGGAGGAGCTGTCGCGGGCCCGTGAGCTGGTGCGCGGACAGCCGCCGTCCGCCGCGCACGCGGAGGTGCTGTCGCTGATCGCGGGCTGGATCATGGTGCACAAGTCCGGCGCCGAGGGGATCGCCATCGCCGGGCGCGCCGCGGAGTACGCCCGCAAGTCCGGCGCCCGCGACACCGAACTCCAGGCCCGGGTGGCCCTCGGCGTCCTCCAGGCGGACTCCGGCGACGTAGAAGGCGGGCTCGCGGAGATGGAGGAGGTACGGCGGCTGGTCAGCGATCAGCCGTCGCCCGGCATCATCGCGCGGACGTACGGCAATCTGTCCTCCGTACTGGAGGGCGCCGGGCGCTCGGCGGAGGCGATACGGCGGGCCCGGGAGGGCCGGACGCTCATCGGGGGGAAGGTCGCCAACGCCACGGGGGCGTGGCTGCTCACCAACGAGGGCGAGTCGCTGCTCGCGATGGGCCGCTACGCCGAGGCCGCGGAGCCGCTGGCGGAGGCGCTGCGGATGGGACTCGCGTCGTCGTATCTGCGGGCCGGCATCGAGATGCACCAGGGCTTCATGGCGCTGGCGCTCGGCGACATCGAGGCGGCGCGGCGGTATCTCGCGGGCGCGACGGAGGGACTGCGGCACGACACGCAGCCGCAGCACCTGATTCCGCTGCGGATGCTGGCGCTGCGGCTCGCGGTGGCGGAGGAGCGGTACGCGGACGCGCGGCGGGAGTTGCTGACCGGGATCGACGCGGGGTTCCCGCCGGGGACGACACGGTTCACCTGGCCGATGCTGGCGATCGGCGCGGCGGCGGAGGCGGACGGCGGTACGGGGTCGGTGGCCGAGCGGATCCGGGCCGCCGCACGGGAGTTGCCGCGGCCGACGTCGTTGACGGAGGCGTACGCGCTGCTCGTCGAGGCGGAGCTGGCCCGGGCGGAGGGGCGGGCCGAGGACGGGCTGTGGGCGGCGGCGGAGGCGGCGTTCGCCCGGCAGGAGCGGCCGGTGGAGCTGGCGGAGATCCGCTTCCGGCGGGCGGAGGCGCTGCTGGCGGCCGGGGGGCCCGAGGCGAGGGAGGCGGCGGCGCGGCTGCTGGCGCCTGCGCTGGCGGCGGCCGAGGAGGCGGGGGCGCGGGTGCTGGTGGAGCGGATCACCGCGGTGGGGCAGCGGGCGCGGCTACGGGTGTCGGGTCCTGCGGACCCGGTCGAGTCGCTGGGGCTGACCGCGCGCGAACGTGACGTTCTCCGGCTGGTCGCCGAGGGACGCACGAACCGGCAGATCGCGGAGGCGCTCTTCATCTCGCCCAAGACGGCGAGTGTCCACGTCTCCAACATCCTCGCCAAGCTCTCCGTCGCCACGAGAGGCGAAGCCGCGGCCCTCTCCCACCGCCTCCACCTCTTCCCCCCACCCCCCTAACCCCCAGCGGGGGTGCGCCTGGCCACCGACCTGCGGGGCCAGGGCTTTTGGGGGCGCTGGGGGTACCCCCGGGCGGTCCCTGGGGGCGCGAGGAACTGCGCGAGCAACCCCGGCCGGGGCGCGGTCGATCACGGACCTGCGGGGGCAGGGCTTTTGGGGGCGCTGGGGGTACCCCCGGGCGAAGCCTGGGGGAGGAACTGCGCGGGCAACCCCGGCGGGGGTGCGGCCGATCACGGACCTGCGGGGGCAGGGCGCTTGGGGGCGCGAGGAACTGCGCGGGCAACCCCGTGCCGGGGCGCGGGTCGGTGTCGGCCGCAACCAGCCGGTTGGTGCCGTGCCGCCCGCAAGGGCGTTTTGGCACCGCCGTCCCGCGCTCGTGGACTTCCCGCCGTCGCGGCGGAAACAAGAACGGGCGTCGGCTCCCTGGACCCACGCAATGCGCGTCCACCCCCGGCGAAGCCGACCCTTCGGGGCGCTGGGGGTACCCCCGGGCAGAGCCTGGGGGCGCGAGGAACTGCGCGGGCAACCCCGGCGGGGGTGCGCCTGGCCACCGACCTGCGGGGGCAGGGCTTTTGGGGGCGCTGGGGGTACCCCCGGGCGGAGCCTGGGGGCGCGAGGAACTGCGCGGGTAACCCCGGCGGGGGTGCGGCCGATCACGGACCCGCGGGGGCAGGGCGCTTGGGACTCGGAGACCCGCACCGGGGCGCGGGTCGGTGTCGGCCGCAAGCGGCCGGTTGGTGGCGTGCCGCCCGCAGGGGCTATGTGATCGTGACTCGTAGGATCCGGTCGTCCCCGGGCTTGGGCGTCCCACGCCCATCCGTATTACTCGTGCTCAGCAGCAGCGTCCCCTCATCGACCGCCACCACCGTCCTCAACCGCCCGTACTTCGACGCGAAGAACGCCTGCGGCGGAGCCGCCAGCTTCGGACCGTCCAGCGGGACACGCCACAGCCGTTCCCCCCTGAGCGTCGCCATCCAGATGCAGCCCTGCGCGTAGGCGATCCCACTGGGGGACGCCACATCCGGATGCCACTGCGCCACCGGATCCACGTACCCCGCGCGGTGCGCGATCCCCTCCACCACCGGCCACCCGTAATTCTTCCCGGGCTCGATCAGATTGAGCTCGTCCCACTTGTTCTCGCCGAACTCCGAGGCCCACAGTCGCCCCTGCGCGTCCCACGCCAGACCCTGGACATCGCGGTGACCGCTGGAGTAGACGAGCGACCCGTCGGTCGGATTGTCCTTCGGGGGCTGACCGTCCGGCGTCATCCGCAGGATCTTCCCGCCGAGCGAGGACGGGTCCTGGGCCAGCTCGCGCTGCCCGGCCTCACCGGTCCCTGCGTACAGCATCCCGTCCGGCCCGAAGGCGATCCGCCCGCCGTTGTGGATCGTGCCGTGCGGAATGCCCCGCAGGATCGTGTCGGGCGCCCCGAGCTGCTCGCCCTTGGCCCGCGAGGGGTCGTAGAGCAACCGCGCGATGCGATTGTCCGACACCGTCGAGAAGTACGCGTAGATCAGATGGTCGGACCCGAAGTCGGGGGAGGTCGCGAGCCCGAGCAAGCCGTCCTCGCCGCCCTGCGTGTGGGTGACGCCGGGCACGATGCCGATCTCGTCCGCCGTCTTCTTGTCCGGGTCGACCCGGAGGATGTGCCCGCTGTCCCGGGAGCCGACGAGCAGCGCACCGTCGGGCAGCCGGACCAGGCCCCAGGGCGACTTGAGGTCGGTCGCCACCGTGCCGGTGACCTTCGCCGTGCCGGTCGCGGGCGCCGCCGAACTCGTCGCGTCGGTGGAAGGGGACGCGGTCCCCGGCGCGGAGGGCGCCGAGCCGGTCGTCGGCCCGGTCCCGGTCGACCCCGTCGGCGCGCTCCTCCCGGGCTTGGAGAAGATCGGCGACGGTGTGCCGCCGCCCGAGCACCCGCTCAGCAGCAGCGCGACCGCCGCGGCCCCGGCGGTCACGGCCGATACGGCGGTACGACGGGCGCCTCGGCGGCGCCCGTAGGTCCGGCTCACTGATCTCACACTCATCGTCAGCTCTCGCAACGCGACTGGCCCCCTCGTTCCGGCCAAGCACATCACACACCGGCCCCACCCCGCGCGCGATCACGCTCAACCGGTGGACGCGGGCGGCCCGCCGCAAAGGCACAGGCCCCGGCCCCGCTCAGTCCCAGGACCCCCGCGCCGCCGGCAGGTCCGCGATCTCCGCGAGGTCGGCCGTGCTCAGCGTCAGCTCCGCCGCGCCCGCGTTCTCCGCCGCCCAGCGGGCCCGCTTCGTGCCCGGCACCGGCACCACCGAGGGCCCCTGCGCCAGCACCCACGCCAGCGCCACCTGCGCGGCGGTCGCGCCATGGCGTTCGGCCACCCGGCGCAGCCCCACCACGATGGGCTGATTGGCGGCCGTCATCTCGGCGGTGAACCGAGGATGCCGGGCCCGCAGGTCGTCGCGTTCGAACCCCTCACCGGGCACCAGCGTCCCGGTCAGAAAACCGTTCCCCAGCGGCATCGCGGCCAGGAAG
The DNA here is from genome assembly GCF_036199905.1 of Streptomyces sp. NBC_00223. NCBI lineage: Bacteria > Bacillati > Actinomycetota > Actinomycetes > Kitasatosporales > Streptomycetaceae > Streptomyces > Streptomyces sp. NBC_00223. The sequence continues at coordinate 6,205,276 of NZ_CP108109.1, forward strand.
CCGACGCCGCGCGCCGTGCACCACGGCAGCAGCTCGTCCAGCGCCTCGGCGGCCCACACCGACAGCTCGGCCTGGACACAGCCGACCGGGAAGACCTGCTGGGCGCGGACGAGATGGCCGATCGTCTCGTCGTGCAGTTGGGCGCCGGTGCGGCGGTCGCCGCGGGCGCCCACCGCGCACAGCCCGAGCGCCCGTACCTTCCCGGCCGCGACCAGCTCGGCCATCGCGCCCCATGTCTCCTCGATGGGCACCTCGGGGTCGACCCGGTGCAGCTGGAAGAGGTCGATCGTGTCGGTCTGGAGCCGGCGCAGGGACGCGTCGCAGGCCCTTCTGACGTACCCGGGACGGCCGTTGGCCACGAGGTGCTGCTCGCCGACGAGCAGCCCGCACTTCGTGGCGACGAACGCCTCGCCCCGACGCTCCTTCAGGACGCGCCCGAGCAGCAGCTCGTTGGTGAAGGGCCCGTACATGTCCGCGGTGTCCAGCAGCGTGGTCCCGCGGTCGAGCGCGGTGTGCACCGTACGCAGCGACTCCTCGCCGTCCTGACGGGAGGCGCTGTACGCCCAGTTCATCGGCATGCACCCCAGACCGACCGCGCCCACCTCCAGCGCCGCAGCGCCGACCGTCCTGCGCAACACCTCTGTGACCTCTCCCCGATCCCTTCGCCGCCGCCCCACTGTGTCACAGCCGCCGTGCCCTAGCCTCCTGACCATGACTGATACAACCCGAGGCCAGAGCGCCGGAGGACGGCGCCCCCAGGTGTGGCTGTCCTTGCCGCCGGAGGAGATCGAGGGACTGCCGGACGCCTTCGACTACGTCTTCTGGGACGGCGCCGACGAGTTCCCCGCCGACCCGGCCGACGCCGCCTTCTACGTCGTCCCCTACATGAGGGGCGAGGAGGCCGGAGCGCGTCCCCTGCCGCTGATGCGCAACGTGCGCGTCATCCAGACCCTGAGCGCCGGCGTGGACCACATCACGCCGCATCTGCGTCAACTCCCGCCCGGCGTACGGCTGTGCAACGCGCGCGGGGTGCACGAGGCGAGCACCTCGGAGCTCACCGTCGCGCTGATCCTGGCCTCGCTGCGGGGCCTGCCGCGCTTCGTCCGCGGGCAGGACAACGAGAAGTGGTACGCCGGGTTCTACCCGTCGCTGGCCGACCGCGAGGTGCTGATCGTCGGCTACGGCTCGATCGGCTCGGCCGTCGAGGACCGGCTCGTGCCCTTCGAGTGCGAGGTGAACAGGGTCGCGCGCGGCGCGCGGCAGGCGCCCCGCGGGCCGGTGCACGCCCTGGAGGAGCTGCCCCGGCTGCTGCCGACCGCCGATGTGGTGGTGCTCACCACCCCGCTGACCGAGCAGACCAGGGGCCTGGTGAACGCGCCCTTCCTGGCCGCGATGAAGGACGGCGCACTACTGGTGAACGTGGGGCGCGGACCGGTCGTCGACACCAAGGCGCTGCTCGCGGAGACCGAGTCGGGCCGGCTGACGGCGGCGCTGGACGTCACCGACCCCGAACCGCTGCCGCCCGGGCACCCGTTGTGGCACGCGCCGGGGGTGCTGATCAGTCCGCACGTCGGCGGCAGCACCTCGGCGTTCCTGCCGCGGGCCAAACGGCTGATCCGCTCCCAGCTCGCCCGTTTCGCCGCGAGCGAGCCGCTGGACAACGTGGTGGGGTCCAGTTGACCTCCGCCTGACGCGACGCGGACGTACGGCGGACACCGCCCGGACGTACAGCCGGTGCACGGCTGACGCATGGCCGACACACAGCGGGTCCGCGGCCGACATCCGCTGTTCGCCAACCCCCTGACGATTACACACAGTAGAAGAAGCCTATCCCTGAGTGACCAATCTGGTGTATCGTCCAGACCAGGGGGCATGCCGCGACCGGCACACCGCGGTCACGGCGATGCGAACGACGAGGATGCGAAGGGGGGCGACGGGCGATGCACGACCGACGGGGTATCTCGATCAGGCGGGCCCCACGCGCCGTACGACCAACAGCCGTGCGCCGGCGCGCGGGAGGCGGACCGGCCGGGCGCCCGGGCGCTCCCGGGCCGTCCGCCGCGCGCCGGGTCGCCGCCCTGCCCGCAGCCGTACGCCGGGAAGCCGCCCAGCGGGCTGCCGTACACCCGGTCGCCGCCCTGACGGCCGCCGCACGCCGGGTCGCGCCGTGACCGCCACCGGCGCGGTGCTCGTCCCGCCGCAACCGGTTCCTGGCGGCCGCAGCGGCCTGGTGCCCCAACTGCTGCTCGCCCTGGTGTGCGGCGGTTACACCACCGGCGCCGCCCTGGGCTGGGGCAGCACCGAAGTCGCCCTGGTCATGGGCGACTTCGGGCTCGCCGCCGCCGCGGCCGCCGCCACCGTCTCCGCCCTGCTCTACGCCCGCACCGCCGCGGGACCCCACCGCCCCGCCTGGCTGCTGTTCGCGGTCTCCTCCGCGATGGTCACCCTCGGCAACGCGATCTGGGGGTGGTACGAGGTGGTGCTGCGCCGCCCGGTGCCGCAGACCTCCGCCGCCGACTACTGCTTCCTGATGTTCGCCCCGCCGGCCATCATCGGGCTGCTGGTGCTCGCCAAACGCCCGGTGACCAGGGCCGGCTGGGTCTGCCTCGCCCTGGACACCTGGCTGATCGGCGGCTCGCTGCTCACCTTGTCCTGGAGCCTGGCGCTCGCCCACGCCGCGGAGTTCGACGGCCCCAGCACCGCGCGCACCGCGCTGTCGCTCGCCTATCCGCTGCTGGACATCGTCCTCGTCAGCATGGTGCTGGCCCTGCACTTCCGCCGGACGGCCAACCGCGCCGCGGTCAACACCGCCATCGCCGCGCTCGCCCTGACCGTGCTGTGCGACGCCCTGTTCACCTCACCGCTGCTGCGGGCGCACTACCGCTCGGGGCAGGTGCTCGACGCGGGCTGGTTCGCGGGCAGCCTGCTGCTGGCGTACGCCCCCTGGGTCGCCGCGAGCCTCCAGCCGGCCGCCGCTCCGGTCGCCGCCCCCGGCTCGGACACCGGAGGGGCCACCCGCAAGGTCACGGGCTCGATGACCGCCCTCACGCCCTATCTCGCGGCCGCCGTCTGCACCCTCGGCATCCTCTACAACGTGATCACCGGCCAGAAGTGCGACCGCGTCGTGCTGCTCACCGGCTCCACCGTGGTCATGGCCCTGGTGATCAGGCAGGGCATCATGCTGCTCGACAACATCGCCCTCACCCAGGAGCTGGCCCAGCAGGAGAACCACTTCCGCTCCCTGGTGCAGGGGTCGAGCGACGTCATCATGATCGCCGCGCCCAGCGGGGTGCTCCGCTATGTCAGCCCCGCCGCCCAGGGTGTCTACGGCCGCGACCCCACGGAGCTGGTCGGCACCGAGCTGGCCGCGCACATCCACCCCGACGACATCGGCCGTGTCGTGCACGAGGTGCGCCGCTTCCTCGCCGCCCCGCCCGGCGACGAGCCCGCCACCCGGATCGACTGCCGGATCCGCTCCGGCCACGCCCGTGACGGCCAGGAGGGCTGGCTGCATGTCGAGTCGACCGTCAACCGCTACCAGGGCGGGCTGATCTTCAACAGCCGGGACATCACCGAACGGGTCAGGTTGCAGGCGCAGTTGCAGCACAACGCCTCCCACGACCCGCTCACCGACCTGCCCAACCGCGCGCTGTTCACCGAGCGCGTCGGCAACGCGCTCACCGGCCGGCGTGCGGCGGACACCAGGGCCGCGGTGCTCTATGTCGACCTCGACGGCTTCAAGGCGGTCAACGACTCGGCCGGCCACCAGGTCGGCGACGACCTGCTGGTGCAGGCCGCCCGCAGACTCCGCGACTCGCTGCGCGCGGGGGACACGGCGGCCCGGCTCGGCGGCGACGAGTTCGCCGCCCTGGTGTGCGCGCCCGGACCGGCCCCGACACCGGCCCTCGGTCCCGAGCCGGAGCCCGACTCCGCCGCGGGCCCGGACCCCGGGAGCGGCGACCCCGAGCCCGGCCCCGGCCGTGAGTCCGGCGCGGAGCGGGAGGCCCGTGAGGCCCGCGACCAGCGCATCCGCGACATCGCCGACCGGCTGCGGGCCGTGCTGTCCGAGCCCTACTGGGTGGACGGCGTCGAGGTCCGGGTCGGTGCCAGCATCGGTATCGCCTACGCCGAGGCCGGCGCCACCCCCGGCGAGATCATGCGCCGCGCCGACCTCGCGATGTATCGGGCCAAGCAGGCGGGCAAGGGCCGTGTGGAGCTGTACGCGCCGCAGATGCAGGCCGACGCCGTACGCCGTACCGCGCTGGCCGGGCGGCTGCGCAAGGCGCTGGACGACGGAGAGTTCACCCTGCTGCACCAGCCCGTGGTCGAGCTGTCCGGCGGCCGGATCACCGGCGTCGAGGCCCAGGCCCGGTGGCGCTCCGCCCAGGGCATACTCCTGACCCCCGGCGAGTTCCTGCGCGCCGCCGACGACGGCGACCGCAGCTTAGACCTGGGGCGGTGGCTCCTTGAGCACGCCGTCGAGCAGGCGGCGCTGCGGTACGGCGCGGGCCACCGTATCCCCGTCACCGTCCGGCTCTCCGCCCGCAGACTGCTCCACCGCGACCTGCCCGCCACCGCCGTGGAGAAGCTGCTCGCCCGCCATGAGCTGCCCGCGGGCGGCCTGGTGCTGGAGGTCACCGGCTGCGACCCCCGGATCGTCCCCGAGGAGCTGGAGTACCGGCTGACCGGCTTGCGCGGGCTCGGCGTCCGGATCGCGCTGAGCGGTTTCGGCCGGGGCCACGGCGCACTCGGCGCGCTGCGCGCCCTGCCGGTGGACCTGGTCAAGCTCGACCGCACCTTCGTGGACGGCCTCATCGAGTCCGCCCGGCTGCACAAGATCACCAGCGGACTGCTGGGGATCGCCGCCGATCTGGGGGTGCGTACGGTCGCCGACGGCATCGACCGGCCCGAGCAGGTCCAGACACTGCGCGACATGGGCTGCACCCACGGCCTGGGCATGGCATTCTCGGGCCTGCTGGACGAGAATCGGCTGCGCGGCTCGCTCTCCCGCGGCCGCTATCCCGTGCCCCGGGAAACACCTCGCGAACAGGCCGCGTCGCGTACCCTGCCGTTTTCGGCCAGTCGCTCAAATGCTGAGACGCCTGTCCCACCGGCTTGACACCCCAAGGGGGACGGGAGGAAGGTCAAACCCATGCGCACCCGAATTCTCGTACTTGGAAAGCGCGTCGGCTGACCGAGGCTCTCATCGCCTCGCACCCACCGGCGCGCTCCCCTCGCTTGCCTGACGGCACGAGGGGTTTTTTGTTGTCCGGTACCCAGACAAACCCTCATCTTCGAGAGAAGAGAACGCAGATGACCGAGCAGGCCACCGGGTCCCACCACCCGCAGCCGCGGACCCGAAGCGCGGCCCCCGCCGCCACCGCCGAGCGGATGACAGGCGCACAGGCCCTCATCCGCTCCCTTGAGGCCGTCGGCGCCGACACCGTATTCGGTATCCCGGGTGGCGCGATCCTGCCGGCGTACGACCCGCTCATGGACTCCTCCAAGGTCCGCCACATCCTGGTCAGGCACGAGCAGGGCGCGGGCCACGCCGCCACCGGCTACGCCCAGGCCACCGGCAAGGTCGGCGTGTGCATGGCCACCTCGGGCCCCGGCGCGACCAACCTGGTGACGCCGATCGCCGACGCCCACATGGACTCGGTGCCGATCGTCGCCATCACCGGCCAGGTCGCCTCCCAGGCCATCGGCACCGACGCCTTCCAGGAGGCGGACATCTGCGGCATCACCATGCCGATCACCAAGCACAACTTCCTGGTCACCGACGCGGCCGACATCCCTCGGACCATCGCGGAGGCGTTCCACATCGCCGCCACCGGCCGCCCCGGCCCGGTCCTGGTCGACATCGCCAAGGACGCGATGCAGAACCAGACCGTGTTCAGCTGGCCGCCCCAGCAGGACCTGCCCGGCTACCGCCCGGTCACCAAGCCGCACGCCAAGCAGATCCGCGAGGCCGCCCGGCTGATCAACGAGGCCAAGCGCCCGGTGCTGTACGTCGGCGGCGGGGTGATGAAGGCCCGTGCCACCGCCGAGCTGCGCATCCTCGCCGAGCTGACCGGCGCCCCCGTCACCACCACCCTGATGGCGCTGGGCTCCTTCCCCGACAGTCACCCGCAGCACATCGGCATGCCGGGTATGCACGGCGCCGTCTCCGCGGTCACCGCCCTGCAGAAGTCCGACCTGATCATCGCGCTCGGCGCCCGCTTCGACGACCGGGTCACCGGCCGGCTGGACACCTTCGCGCCGCACGCCAAGATCGTGCACGCCGACATCGACCCGGCCGAGATCTCCAAGAACCGCACGGCGGACGTGCCGATCGTCGGCGACGCCCGCGAGGTGCTGGCCGATCTGATCGTCGCCGTCCAGGCCGACCACGAGGCCGGTCACAAGGGCGACTACACCGAGTGGTGGAAGCAGCTCGACTCCTGGCGCGAGACCTACCCGCTCGGCTACAACCAGCCCGCCGACGGCAGCCTCTCCCCGCAGCAGGTCATCGAGCGGATCGGCCAGCTCGCCCCCGAGAACACCCTCTTCTCGGCCGGCGTCGGCCAGCACCAGATGTGGGCGGCGCAGTTCATCAAGTACGAGAAGCCGTCCATGTGGTTCAACTCCGGCGGCGCGGGCACCATGGGCTACGCCGTCCCGGCCGCGATGGGCGCCAAGGCCGGTATGCCCGACGCCACGGTCTGGGCCATCGACGGCGACGGCTGCTTCCAGATGACCAACCAGGAGCTGGTCACCTGCGCGCTCAACAACATCCCGATCAAGGTCGCCATCATCAACAACGGCGCCCTGGGCATGGTCCGCCAGTGGCAGAACCTGTTCTACGGCGAGCGCTTCTCCAACACGGTGCTGCACTCGGGCGCCGAGAGCGTGCCCGGCTCCACCCGCGGGGTCGGCTCGATCGAGAACCGGGGCACGCGCATCCCGGACTTCGTGAAGCTGTCCGAGGCCATGGGCTGCGTCGGTCTGCGCTGCGAGTCCCCCGACGAGCTGGACGCGGTCATCGCCAAGGCCAACTCCATCAACGACCGCCCGGTCGTCGTCGACTTCATCGTCCACGAGGACGCCATGGTCTGGCCGATGGTCGCCGCCGGCACCTCCAACGACGAGATCATGGCCGCCCGCGATGTCCGTCCGGACTTCGGCGACGACGTCAACGACTGAGCCAGGACGAGAGAAGGAACCCCGCAATCATGTCCAAGCACACGCTCTCCGTCCTGGTGGAGAACAAGCCCGGTGTCCTGGCGAGGATCACCGCCCTGTTCTCCCGCCGCGGCTTCAACATCGACTCGCTCGCGGTCGGCACCACCGAGCACCCCGAGATCTCCCGCATCACGATCGTCGTCAACGTCATCGACGAACTGCCGCTCGAACAGGTCACCAAGCAGCTCAACAAGCTGGTGAACGTGCTGAAGATCGTCGAACTCGACCCGGTCGCCGCCGTCCAGCGCGAACTCGTTCTGGTGAAGGTGCGGGCCGACAACGAGACCCGCTCCCAGATCGTGGAGATCGTCCAGCTCTTCCGCGCCAAGACCGTCGACGTCTCCCCGGAGGCCGTCACGGTCGAGGCGACCGGCGGCGCGGACAAGCTGGAGGCCATGCTCAAAATGCTGGAGCCCTTCGGCATCAAGGAACTGGTCCAGTCCGGCACCATCGCGATCGGCCGCGGCGCCCGTTCCATCACCGACCGCAGCCTGCGCGCGCTGGACCGCTCCGCGTAAGCCGCCCGGTACCCCGGGTCGCGCGGGCGGCCACCGCCGGCCCCGCGCGACCCGATCCGCATAGCGAGACCCCGAAACCAGTTTCGCCCGCCCGTCGTACGGTGGGCCGTACAACCGATCCAAGGAGAGACCCGAAGTGGCCGAGCTGTTCTACGACGACGACGCAGACCTGTCCATCATCCAGGGCCGCAAGGTCGCGGTCATCGGATACGGCAGCCAGGGCCACGCCCACGCGCTGTCGCTGCGTGACTCGGGCGTCGACGTGCGCGTGGGGCTGCACGAGGGCTCCAAGTCCAAGGCCGTGGCCGAGGAGCAGGGCCTGCGTGTGGTGTCGGTCGCCGAGGCCGCCGCCGAGGCCGACGTCATCATGATCCTGGTGCCGGACCCGATCCAGGCCCGTGTGTACGAGGAGTCCATCAAGGACAACCTCAAGGACGGCGACGCGCTGTTCTTCGGCCACGGCCTGAACATCCGCTTCGACTTCATCAAGCCGCCGGCCAACGTCGACGTCTGCATGGTCGCCCCCAAGGGCCCGGGCCACCTGGTCCGCCGCCAGTACGAGGAGGGCCGCGGCGTCCCCTGCATCGCGGCCGTCGAGCAGGACGCGACCGGCAAGGGCTTCGAGCTGGCGCTGTCGTACGCCAAGGGCATCGGCGGCACCCGGGCCGGCGTCATCAAGACCACCTTCACCGAGGAGACCGAGACCGACCTCTTCGGCGAGCAGGCCGTGCTCTGCGGCGGTACGTCCGCGCTGGTCAAGGCCGGTTTCGAGACGCTGGTCGAGGCCGGTTACCAGCCGGAGATCGCGTACTTCGAGTGCCTGCACGAGCTCAAGCTCATCGTGGACCTGATGTACGAGGGCGGCCTGGAGAAGATGCGCTGGTCGGTCTCCGAGACCGCCGAGTGGGGCGACTACGTCACCGGCCCCCGCATCATCAACGAGAACACCAAGGCCGAGATGAAGAAGGTGCTCGCCGAGATCCAGGACGGCACCTTCGCCAACGCCTGGATCGCCGAGTACAACGCCGGCCTGCCGAAGTACAACGAGTACAAGAAGGCCGACGAGGACCACCTGCTGGAGACCACGGGCAGGAAGCTCCGCAAGCTCATGAGCTGGGTCGACGAAGAGGCGTAAGCCTCGGTTCGACACCTTTTCCACCGGCCCCGGGCGGCTCTGCCGCCCGGGGCTTTGTACGAAGCGAAGAACCCCTCCGGGTGATCCTTCCATTTCGTCGAAGGCCGCCGTTCAGGGCGCCGATACACTGCCTTAACAAGCGCGTCAGGCTCACAGCGTCGTGCGTCTTCCACGCGGCAAGCCAGCACCCCGCAAGGTGGATTTCCTGCCTGGAGCGGTCGAACGGGACCGGCCGCCTAAGAAGGACAAGTGAGGACCACGTGAGCCAGAAGCCTGTCGTACTCATCGCAGAAGAGCTGTCGCCCGCCACGGTGGACGCGCTCGGCCCGGACTTCGAGATCCGGCACTGCAACGGCGCGGACCGAGCCGAGCTGCTGTCCGCCATCGCCGATGTCGACGCCATTCTGATCCGCAGCGCCACCAAGGTCGACGCCGAGGCCGTCGCGGCCGCACGTAAACTCCGGGTCGTCGCCCGCGCGGGCGTCGGCCTGGACAACGTGGACGTCGCCGCCGCCACCAAGGCCGGCGTCATGGTGGTCAACGCGCCGACCTCCAACATCGTCACCGCCGCCGAGCTGGCCTGCGGCCTGCTCATCTCCACCGCCCGCAACATCGCGCCCGCCAACGCGGCGCTGAAGAACGGCGAGTGGAAGCGGAACAAGTACACCGGCGTCGAGCTGAGCGAGAAGACCCTCGGTGTGGTCGGCCTCGGCCGGATCGGTGTGCTGGTCGCCCAGCGGATGTCGGCCTTCGGTATGAAGATCGTCGCGTACGACCCCTATGTGCAGCCCGCGCGCGCCGCCCAGATGGGTGTCAAGCTGCTCTCGCTCGACGAGCTGCTCGAACAGTCCGACTTCATCACCGTGCACCTGCCCAAGACGCCCGAGACGCTGGGGCTGATCGGCGACGAGGCGCTGCACAAGGTCAAGCCGTCCGTGCGGATCGTCAACGCGGCGCGCGGCGGGATCGTGGACGAGGAGGCGCTGGCCTCCGCCCTCAAGGAGGGCCGGGTCGCGGGCGCGGGCCTGGACGTCTACTCCAAGGAGCCGTGCACCGACTCGCCGCTGTTCCAGTTCGACAACGTGGTGGCCACCCCGCACCTGGGCGCCTCCACCGACGAGGCCCAGGAGAAGGCGGGTATCGCGGTCGCCCGCTCGGTGCGGCTCGCGCTCGCCGGTGAGCTGGTGCCGGACGCGGTCAACGTCCAGGGCGGCGTCATCGCCGAGGACGTCAAGCCGGGTCTGCCGCTCGCCGAGAAGCTCGGCCGGATCTTCACCGCGCTCGCGGGCGAGGTCGCGGCCCGCCTCGATGTCGAGGTGTGCGGCGAGATCACCCAGCACGACGTCAAGATCCTCGAACTCAGCGCGCTCAAGGGCGTGTTCGAGGACGTCGTCGCCGAGACGGTCAGCTATGTCAACGCGCCGCTGTTCGCCCAGGAGCGCGGGGTCGAGGTGCGCCTCACCACCAGCTCCGAGTCGCCCAACCACCGCAACCTGGTGACCGTCCGCGGCACCCTCGCCGACGGCACCGAGGTCTCGGTCTCCGGCACGCTGGCCGGCCCCAAGCATGTGCAGAAGATCGTCGCGGTCGGCGACGAGGACGTGGACCTGGTCCTCGCCGACCACATGGCCTTCCTCCGCTACACCGACCGTCCCGGCGTGGTCGGCACCCTCGGCCGCATCCTGGGCGAGGTCGGCGTCAACATCGCGGGCATGCAGGTCGCCCGTGCGGCGGCCGGCGGCGACGCGCTGGTCGCGCTGACCATCGACTCGTCCATTCCGACCGGTGTCCTGTCGGACATCGCGGCGGAGATCGGCGCGACCTCGGCCCGCGCGGTCAACCTCACGGACTGACCCGGCCCCGCACCACAGCCGTCGGCCCGCCTTCCCCGCACCGGGGGAGGCGGGCCGACGCGTTCAGGGGCCGGCGTCAGGCGGGGGTGTGGGTGGGCCGGCCCGGCGGCGTCGTGGGGGTGACGGGCGGCCGGTCCTCGGGGTAGGCGGCCGCGGCGACGGCGGTGGCCGTACGGACGAAGGCGGCGACGGCCGGGGAGCGGGACTCCTGGGGCCAGGCCAGGGCGAGTTCGAGGGGCGAGAGGTCGCTGACGGTCCGGTAGGCGATGTCCGGCCGGGGGTGGCGCCGGGCGATCGAGGCCGGCGGGAACCAGACGATGGTGCCCAGTTCGATCAGGTTGAAGATCTGGGCCAGGTCCAGCCGGCGGGGCGCCGGCGTCACCAGGGTGTGGGACGCGGGCCGCCGGTCGTCGTCGCGGGGCTCGACGGCGGGGACCGGGGGGAGTCCTTCCCGGTCCGCGGGGCCTCCGTCGGGCAGGACCCTCCCCGCGAGGTCGGCCAGCCGCAGGCAGGAGTGCGCGGCCAGCGGATCGGTCGCCGCGACGGCGAGCAGGCGCGGTTCGGTCAGCAGCGGTTCCACATCCAGGCCGCGGTCGTCGAACGGTCCGGGCAGCAGCGCGATGTCCGCGCTGCCGTCGCGCAGCGCCGGCTCCTGATCCCCGCGTCCGCCCAGCATGAGTTCCACCGGGAGGGCGGCCGCCTCGTTCTGGTAAGCGGCGAAGATCTGCGGCAGCAGCCCACCGTCGTAGTCGGCCTTGAGCGCCAGCCGCAGCCCGGGCTCCGGCTGCCCGGCCCGCCGGGTCCGCCGGGCCGCGGCCGTGACCGCGTCGAGCGCCGTCCGCGCGTCGCGCAGCAGGATCTCGCCGGCGGAGGTGAGGGCGACCCGGCGTGTCGTCCGCTCCATCAGTGTCACGCCCAGCTGCCGCTCCAGCTCGCGGATCGCCCGCGACAGCGGGGGCTGCGCCATGCCCAGCCGCTCCGCCGCCCGTCCGAAGTGCAGTTCCTCGGCGACGGCCACGAAATACCGGAGCTGTCTGACCTCCAGATCACTCATACCTCCACGGTATCAGTGGCGCTGTGATCGGTCCTTCAGATCCGCCGCCGCTGCGGCTTCACTGAGGAACGTCACCGGCGAGCGGGCCCGGACCACCGCGTCACACGGCCGGCCCGCCCGCCCTCCCACAGCACTTCTGTCAGGGGTTTCCCATGATCGTCATCACCACCCCCACCGGCCAGATCGGCCGGCAGGCCCTGGCCCGCCTCCTGGCCGCCGGAGCGCAGGTCCGGGTGATCGTGCGCGACGCCTCCCGCCTCCCCGCCGCGGTGCGCGACCGGGTCCAGGTCGTCCAGGGCTCGCACGGAGACCCCGAGGTGGTCACCGAGGCCTTCGCCGGGGCGGACGCCGTCTTCTGGCTGGTACCGCCGGACCCCCGCGCGCCCAGCCTCGACGCCGCGTACACGGACTTCAGCCGGCCGGCGAGCGCGGCCCTCAAGGCACAGGGCGTCAAGCGGGTCGTCGCCGTCTCGGCCCTCGGCCGGGGAACGCCCATGGCCGACCACGCCGGACACGTCACCGCGTCCCTCGCCATGGATGACCTGCTGGCCGCCACGGGGGTCGGCTACCGGGCGCTCACGATGCCCTCGTTCATGGACAACCTGCTGCGCCAGACGGAGCTGATCAAGAACCGGGGCATCTTCACCTCGCCCGTCTCCGGCAGCCGCTCGATGCCCACCTGCGCCGTCGGCGACATCGCCGCGGTGGCCGCGGAACTCCTGCTCGACGACACCTGGAGCGGCGTCGAGGAGGTGCCCGTGCTGGGGCCCGAGGACCTTTCCTTCGACGACATGGCCCGGATCATGGCCGAGGTGCTCCAGCGCCCGGTCCGCTTCCAGCAGGTACCGGGCCCGGACTTCAAGGCCCGGATGACGCAGTTCGGAATGTCCGACGCCGTGGCCCAGGGTCTGCTGGACATGGCGCTGGCCAAGGACGCCGGGCTGGACAACGCCGTGCCACGCACCGCCCGGTCCAGTACGCCCACCGGCTTCCGCCAGTGGTGCGAGGACGTGCTCAGGCCGGCCGTCCTCGCCTGACCCGCCGCGACCGAAGGCCCGAGGTGTAGGGAGCGCGAGATCGTGAGCACGAGTTCCTGCGGAAACGTCGGAATGCGCGAGTGATGAGCACTGCTCGTGTCGGCTGATCATGAGCAAAAACCGCTACCAGAATACTGAGTGCGGTCACTTTGAGTAGTGGAGGCCCCGTGATTCGCACTCCCGACGTTCGGCCGGGCGTCAGGTCGGCTGACCGCGTGCTAAGCGGTCCATATGTCGGTGCGGAGGCATCCTCGGTCAGGGACGGTACTGCCACTGTGACGGGCCCCAGGCGCGGCCTTCGGCAGCGGCAGGCTTCCCTGCGTGGGTGCCCCTATCTCTGGAGACCCGTTGCTGTGGCAGACGGTCAGGACGAGGGTGGGCTGACCGGCTTGAGCAGCCGGACATGGCGCCACACGCTCGTGTAGTCACGCTGGGCCTCCCGCACCCAAGAAGGGGGCGCGTGCCAGTCGACGGCCACCTCGCGCTCGCCCCACGCCACCTGCATGATCCGGCGGCCAGCGGCGAAGCTCTCGACGACGTCACGGCGCAGGAACAGCAGGTGCCCGCGCCAGGGCTTGTCCACGCTGAAGGCCGCAGAGGCGCGTCGGCCGTCCAAGCCCACGAGGTCCAGGGTGCCGGGCAACTGACGCAAGCCGAACCGGGCGGCGAATTCGAAGGACGGCACATTGTACGACCCGTCCAGAGCACTCTCCGATTCACTGTCGGAGGAGAACTCCACAGCGACTTGATCGAAACCGATGCCTTCATGGTCCTGCCAATGCCGCCGAATTTCCGGCTGTGGGGAAGCGGCTGATTCGGGGGCGAAAGCTGGGTCAAACCTGGAGCTCCAGGGCATCTCAGTGGCCAGAACGCCGCGAGCCGTCGGCAGTGAGGGGAAGAAGTCGTTTCCCGGATAGGCCTGCTCTGCGGCGAACTGCCGTGCGCGTTCGGCATCTTCGGGGGCCAGAAGAAGGGTCCGGAAGAAACCGAACACCGTCCGGCCTTCATGCTCGTGGGCCAGGTAGCCCTCGGCCAGGAGCCAGCCGTCGTCCAAGCCATGGATCTCTACCGGAGACCACAGGCGGTCGGGGACTGCCACACTTCCTGACGTGACCCAGGTCTGATGGTCCCTGGACTCCACGGATGCCCACGGCGGAAGGGGCACGGGCGCGGCAGGAGGCTTGTCGGGAAAGCCCGGGTCGATATCGGGCATGAAGCGTTCCGGTTCCCCGAAGGGCGCCGGTGCCCGTCCGGCGTCCACGAGACGGCCGACCATTTCGTGATAGGCGATCCAGCTGTACTTCTTGCCGTAACGCTCCACCTTCCTGGAAGAGCCGTAACGACGCTCTGCACTCATGGCGATGCCCTCGTCGAGGCTACCGAACTCGTCGCTGCGCCAGCCGAGTTCCCAGACACGAGCCCTGACTTCGGCGCGGGCCTGACGGAAGTCTGGGTGGGTGTAGTCGTAGTTGCCGCGGTTGTTGATTGCAGCGCCGATGACATAGTTTTCGAAATCCATGCCCATGGTGCGGTCGCATTCCCCTGCATGGGGATCGTCGTCGGCCATCACATTGGCGGGCCCCGCGGCGGCAAACTTCAGGGCGCGGGCGTCAACATTGTCCGGGACGGCGGCGGGGTGGAGAGCGACAGCGAACTCAAAGGTCGCCCGCACGTAGCCGCGCAACTGCTCGTGAGAGGTGGGCATGGACCCGCCCTCGAGGAAGCTGTCGTGCAGCTGCGCCAGCCAGTCTCGCAGCGCCGGCTCGAACGCCCCTGCGGGATCCGGCATCTGGTGGGTGCTGGCGGCACCGAACGCGGCACCGACGAGACGCTCGACGATGTAGGGGTCATCAACTTCGAGCATCATGGCCGCGAGGTCGAACAGCCGCTTGGGCTCCGGCCGGCCGTACCGCTGGAGGGCCTTCGTGGCGAGGTCACGCAAGACCGTGTCAGTTGAGGCCAGCAGCCAGGAGATGGCCAGCGCGTCCAAGTCGTCGCTTTCGGTGCGGCCTGCCCGGCCGTCCCATCGGCTGACCGCCCGCTCCAGAGCCGTAGTAAGCACTCCTGGGGCTTGACCGCGGACCCATTCGGTCCAGTACGGGTCGCGTTGCGCAAGGGGAATCCGCCGAAGCACCCGATCAAGGAATACGGCGTTCAGGCGGTGCTGGGCAGACCTGCGGACCTCCCACAGGCGATCGAACACATGACGGTTGCCGGACGTACCGGACCAGCGTGTGCCGATCAGGGCCTCGAGAGCGCTGACGGTCTCGTCATCCAGGAAGCCGGACTCGGTGGCGAGCTCGCAGGTGAGCACGAAATCGCGGTGCTCGGCTGGCGCCGCGCGCCAAAGATGAAGCTTGGTGAAGCGGCGTGGGAGCAGGCCGATCAGCCCGATGGTGACATCCTCGCCGAGGGAGTGCGCCTGCTCGCCAAGGAGGCGTTTCCACAGATCCGGCTCCGCGAGCTGCCTGCTGACACTGGCGTAGGTCATACGTACCAAGAACGATTCGGCGATCAGATATCCGGCGAGCCGGTCGAACGCAAATGCGCACTCGGTGTCGTCGAAGCCCTCCGTCTCCTGGCGGATCAGGACACCCTCCTCCACAAGGCGCCGGAAGAGGCTCTCGTCCCAGTTCGGCTGGCCCGCATCGAGGATTTCTCTGGCCGTGTCGGATGGGAGACGGCGGAGCTGATGAGTCCACATGTGCCTGGCGAGGTCCGCGAGGCGGCGCTTGATCTGGTCAGCGGGCACGTGAATGCGCGCCGGGTCGAAGGCCAGGCGTTCGGCCACACCATCGAGATAAAGCTCGAAAACACCGACCAGGGACTGAGGCAGCGCTTCCGCGCCCACCGGTGTCTGTCGTTTGGGGTTCGTGGCCTCGCAGTACATGCGCACGAACAGAGGACTGCCGAAGGCGACCGTCGGAAGCCAGGCATCGGACGGATTGATCTTGTACTCGCGAAAGTAGACCTTGAGGATCTCGACGACTTCCGCTTGCTGCCACTCCAGGTCCAGCCGCGCAGTGCCCACAGGGAGAAGCTGGTCGGCGTGTGCTTTGCGAAGGGTGACAATGACCAATACGTAGGGGTAGTCGCCCAACGCCGGCACCAGCTCGGCGAGCAGCCTGCGCCATCCAAGTGGCCGCTCGGCCTCGTTCAGCCCATCGATGACCAACGGGATACGGCAACCTGCGCGCATGCCAGTCGAGTTAAGCGCCTCCAAGAGCCCCTCGATACGGTCGGCCTTCACCCCGGGGATCCGACGCGCGAGGTCGTCGAGAGAGCCGCCCGATTGCAAGCTGCCGCCTTGGACGAACACCCCTGCTGTTGGTCGGCCGGTCGGTGCGGTCATCTGTGCAGAGAGATGCGTCTTGCCCTGTCCGGCGGCGGCGGCGACGGCGAGCAGCGGCGCATCGGCATCGGCCCGCGTGGTGCTGATCCACTGGACGATGTCACGGATCTCCGCCCCAAGACCGGTCACCAGCAGGGCCTCGGGTCGCTGATACCTCCGCAGCTTGGCTACCAGGCGCTTCAGCGCGCGTGGAGAAGTCGCTGGTGGCTGCTGGTTGGCGAGCCGTTCACGGACCTCCCCGGGGCGAAGACTCCTGCCGGCGTCGATAATCTCTTTCAGTTCCGCGACGAACCGGTCCAGGTCGTCGGCGACCACTGAGGCATCGACGCGGGAGTCCGAATTTAGGCTGTCGAGAGCGATGCGAAGCGCGTCAGCCCGGGTTTCAACCTCATCGGTACGCTGCTGCAGCCAGTCGAATGCCGCCGGGCGCAGCAATGCCCGGTCGATGTGGTGCTCCGCTGAGGTGGAGGTGTGCAGGCGGGGCATCCATCGGAGACGGACGGGCGCAACGGACCGCTCGTGAGCGTGTTCCAGCGCTGTTGGGGTGAGGGTGAGTTCGCCGAAGAAGGTGGCGCGCAACTCGTCATGCCCGGCCAGTTCGGCGTCGAAGTTCTCGGCGCACCACAGCTTGACCTTGACGGTTCCTTGGCGGAGGCTGTCGATCCATTCCTCATCGCTCTTTGCCGGCCGCTGTGGCAAACAGAGAACGAAATCGGTTAGCCCCTTGACGTGCGTGACCGCCAGCTTGAGTGAGTCCTCGATCAGTTCACGTTGGCGGCTGGTGAGCTGGTTCTTGCCATTGAGGATGAACCACTTGCACGACCAGCCCCAGACCCTGCCGGGATCTCCCAGGGCACCGACGTGGTCGACGCAGAGGTAGAACTCGACGCCGGGCTGGTTGCGTCGCTCCCGCATCCTTCCCAGCGCGCCGTAGCGCCGGGAAACCACCGCCCGCGTTAGGGCTTCGAAGTTCTGGTCGGCGGCACCAGGCAGGCGATCGAGATCAGTCAGATCCACTGTCGCTCCGCTCGCGCACATCCGACCTCGGTGTCGCGTCCTCGTTCCATTCGTGACGGGAGAACACCTCGACCTTCGCGCCATAGTGGAGGAGCACCTTCAAGAACCCCTGTACGTCGGACTCATCGGTCCAGAGCCTGACCGTCTCGGCGTTGCGGGTGACGCTGTGGTCGAACGCGTAGTTGTCGACGTCGGAGCGGCCCATGTCGTATAGCTTCATTTCGCCCAGTGCGTCGCCAAGTTCGCGGGGCATGCGCTCATCGTGGCTGCGCCAATCGTCGTCGGACCAGGTGCCTTCAGCGAGTTCCTGCAGTGCCTTCATACATTCCTCGGCCGCCTTCGCGCCGGTTACTTCTTGAAAGCGGCCGATCATGACGAGGTTCATCGAGTGTTCCGAGCCGTATCCGTTCCAGATCCTCATCGTGTTCCTCTCAGCGCCTGGACGGCATCCATAATGGAGGCGCCGACCGGTGTTCCCGCGGAAGCGTAGGCGTGAGGGCGTAGGATCCCTGCAGCGTCGACGTGCATGTGCGCCTCCAAGGGATCCTCCCCCGGGAGGGCCTCCGCGACGGGCAGCGCCGCTTCGAGGCCGGTGCGGGAGATCGCGAGGCGTACCCCGGCCCTGGCAGCCGAGACCCATTCGACGAGGCGCTGAGCGTCGGCCTCGCTAATACCAGGGGTGGCCGCAGTCGGTTGCTCCGGCAGGAGCAGCAGCTCGGAGGCGCCGACATCGGCCGCGAACCTGGCGACGTCGTCCAGTTCATCGACGGTGTCGGCGTTGACCACCGTGTTGATTCCGAACGGGACAAGGGAGGCGAGCAGAGAGGCCGCGCGGACCACGGAGGTGAATGGCTTGCCGCGGAGCCGCTCGTAGGTGGGTCCGATTCCGTCGACCGACAGACGGACGAAGTGCACGGCGCCGCGCAGAGACTCGGCGAAGTCGGGCGTCAGCCGGTGCCCGTGCGTGGTGAACGTCACCGCCATCGACGTGGACTGGGTGATGTCCGCGCACAGTTGAGAAAACCTGCGGTACGCGGTCGGCTCCCCGCCTCCGAAACCGACGCCCAGGCACCCGGCCGCATCGAGCTCGACCGCCCAGGCCAGTACGTTCTCGGGGTTGAGAGCCGCAGCATGCTTGGGCGCGTAGCAGTACAGGCAGTGGAGCTCGCACGCATTCGTCAAGGCAACAGACAGGTACCGCGGTGCGGGAGAGAACTGCTCAGCAGCGACAGGCACCTCATCGAGCAGGACGTTCATCCCAGAGGCGCGGTCAAACAGGTGAACGCCACAAGCGGACAGGCGGATCTTGCACGGCATCGACGACATCATGCCACCAAGGCCAGCGGCGGCGAGGTGTGAACGGAGAATATCGCTTGCTGGCGTTTCATCTCTGGTTCTGATGGTCCGGTTCCGTGCCAGGTCGGAGTGGTTTCACCGGTCAGTCGGCGGGTCATGAGGTTGATCATTTGCTAGACAGCACCTGCGACGTGGGCGTTCTCGCCCGCCTGCTCGCCAGCACGCTGGCCAAGACTCAAAGTGTGCTCAGGTTGATCGGACTGGGCCCCTGGGGCGCCCTCATGGAGGGCGCCCCAGGGCTGTTTCGCATGGCTTGGCTTGCCATGAGGCTCTGCCTGCGACCAACTCAGCCGATCGCCGAGCGCGCGAAGGCGACTGTGGCGCCGAAGGCTGCTCCTCCGGCGAGCGCGGCGGTGGCCAGCGGGTTGCCGGAGGTGTAGGTGAGGAACCCGGCCGCCGCGGCGGCCTGCAGACTGATCAGAAACACCACGGCGGAGCGTAGGCTCAGCAGCGGCTCCTGAGACCTGTCGTTTCTCGCCATCAGTTTGCCCCCGGGATGTGAGCCTTGGCCCGCGCGACGATGTCGTCGCCCAGCCGCAGGAGCTTGCGCCGTACCCGCTCGCCGACGGCGACGTCCTGGCCGTCGAGCTGGGGTGCCTGGCGCCAGTTGATCGGGGCGTTCTCGGCCCAGACGCGCGCCACTCGCTGCTCCGTGTCCTTCAATCGCCTGGTCGCATAGCGGACGTGTCGGTTGTCGAAGTGCTCGGCCCATGGCATCACAGAGGCGATGGCCAGGGCCTCCGGCCCCGGCTCGGGGGAGAGTAGGTCGATCCCCTCCTCCATGTGGCCGATCCTGTGACCGATGACCTGGTGATCGCCGTCCAGGTCGTTGCCTTCCCGGGCGCACTGCCGCAGAACGGCACGGACCGCGTCGGCGTCCTGGAGGTCGACCTGGTTCTCCCACTCTCGGAGGATCAGCGCCATAGCCAGGGCCTGGGCATGGTCCTCCGTGGGGGGCCGGAGACGAAGGTGCGTGTAGAGGAACTCGCGCATCGGTTCGTGGTCGTCGTGCAGGTAGGCATCCAGAGCAGCCCTTGCCAGCCAAACGATCGGCGCCCCAAGACTCTCGATCAGCCGGGTGATGGATCGCAGCGGTTGCAGCAACCCGTCTGGGAGTCCTCGCAGCAGGCCGACACCCGTCAGATTAGGCATGGCGAAGACACGGTTCCAGGCCGACGCCATCGCGTCGCCGAGCGGGTTGAACTTGGGCATCCTCAGGCGGAGCGAGGCCAGGCCACTGCTCATGACTCCGGTCGAGGCCAGCCGGACGGCTGGCGTGTCGAACAGCGCCAGCCTGTCCAGCGCAGGAGAGCCGAGGATCGACGCCGGTGACCGGCGGGCGAAGTTGTTCATCGCGTCGGCGAGGGTGTCCAGAGCGGTGAACTGCGTATTCAGCCGGGCGATGCTCGTGTCGAACAGGGACAGCTCCTTCAGTGCGGAGGAGATACGGAACACCGGTGATGAGTCGGTGAGGCGACTGCCGGTCAGCTTCGCGAACCCGATTGAGGCGATCGTGTCGCCGAATGGGTTGTACTCGGGCAGCTTCAGACCGAGCGAGACGAGGCTGCTGCCCATCATGCCGGTCTTGGCGAGCCGGGTGGCGGGCGTATCGATGAGGGACAGCTTCTCCAGCGCGGTGGAGGCGATGCTGACCGCCGGCGGGCGACCAGTCAGCTGCTTGCCGACTGCCTCAGCGAGCTGCCCGCCGACGATGTTCGCGGCGCCCATGGATGAAAGCGCAGACCCCGCAGCGGTGAACTTGAGCGCCGGTGACATGCCGGCCAACACCTTTCCCAGGCTGGGGGAGGTGGGGACGGTCTTCAGAAGGGGGAACAACGTGGCCACTCGGCCCTCCTTGATTCGGAAGTGTCTCTACTTCCTGGTGGCGGGAGCAGGCCGTTCCGGCAATAAATCTTCATCGCCACAATGTGATCTGTATCACCGCCGTGATGCTGGTCCCCCGGATCTCGGTGTCCCGCCTCCAAGGTAATGGTGGTCCCGGACAGCGGTGGTGCTCGTAGATCTTGAGGGTCTATCAGGATTTAGGCTCTGTCCCGTAATCGGTGGTAGCGCTGTGTAGTGATCATTGGAGGAGGATGCGGTGGCGGAGCAGGGGGAATCTGGCTCGGCCGTGCATCTGTCTCATGATCCGTTTGGTTCGGGTGTTGACGCCCTCGGTGCGGCCGTTGTGGTAAGGGCGGGTGAGTCCGGCGTCGACGGCGGCACGGTCGAGTTCGAGGCCGTTCGCGAAGGAGTGCAGGTGGGGCAGGTCGGTGGCGCGGACTGTGGTGATCCACTCGCCGAGCTTGGCGTCGTTGCCGTCCGCTGGGGTCAGTAGCTGGGCGAACTCGCCGGTGAGGCGGGCGAGTTCGGTCATCTCGGGGCAAGTCCGGGTGAGTTCCCTGAGGAGTGCGGCGTCCTTGTCGCGCAGGTTCTCGGGGCGGGTGAGGAGGAGGCGGGCGAAGCGCTGCGGGGTGGTGACCGGCTTGTCGCCTTCGGCGCGGCCCTGGGTGATGTAGCGGACCAGCAGGTTGGCGCTGCCGGTGTAGCCGAGTTCCCTGATCTCGTGCAGGAGGTGGGTGACGGGCACAGCGGGGTCTTCGTTTCGGCGGCGGCGAAGATGGTCGCGGTAGGGGTCGACGAGTGTGGGCTTGTAGCGGGGTGCGCGGCGCTCGGTGGTGGGCTCCTTCATGCGGGCGTACCGCTTGACGGTGTTCAGGGCGACATCGAGGCGGCGGGCGCATTCGAGCAGGCCGACGCCCCTGTCGAGCAGGTGATGGACCTGCTGCCAGCGCTCGCGGGTGGTCTGCTCGCGTACGCCTCCGGGGCGGGCGGGGTTCACTGCGGTGGCCCAGCAGACGGCGTGGGAGCGGACTTCGGCCAGGACCTTGCCGCACAGGTTGGACCACAGGTGCCACCGGTCGCTGACCTGCACCGCTTCGGGGAGGGCCTGGCGGATCGCCTCGCCGTAGGAGGCGGAGCCGTCACGGCAGACGTACTCGGCCCCGGGATGCTCGCGCAGCCACGCGATCAGGGTCTGGGCGGTGCGGTCGGGCAGGACGTCGATCCGCTCGCCGGTCTCAGCGTCGATGATCACGGTGGCGTAGCGATGCCGGCGTTTGAGGGCGAAGTCGTCGACGCCGAGCACGCGCGGGACGCGCAGCGGCGTCACTGCCTGGCGCATGAGCATGCGCAGGGCGGTCGAGCGCGAGACTGCGCAGGCCAGGACGCGGGAGAGGCGGGCGCCCGCCCGGCCTGCTAACTCCTTTACAACGGAGCCGAGTTGGTCGGCCAGGCGGTTGGTGCGGCGCTGGTAGCGCTCCACGACGCCGGGAACCTGCTCGCGGAACGTCTGCCGCGGGCAGCCGGACACCGGGCACACCAGGCGACGGACCCGCACCGAGACGACGACCCGCCGTCCGTCCACCGGCACGTCCGCGATCACCCGCCCATGAAACCCGTGCATCCGCGCTGTTCGCGTCCCGCACGCGGGGCACGGTACCGGATAGTCCCGAGTCCGCGCCGAAACCCGGATGACCTCGCCCTCGTCCGTCACGCCCTCGATGACCAGGGCCGACAACCCTGAAAACACCACAGCCACAAGCTCATTGACATCGCGCACACCATGCCAACGACGGCCGTCACCCTTCGTTACCACCGATTACGGGACAGAGCCTAATTCATGACACACCCGATCTTGACGAGCGTGCAGCAGAGGTGGGGCGCCGAGGTTGATCACTCTTGGTGAAGACGGGCTGCGTCGGCGATGCGGAGAATTTGGGCGGCTTCGCGGAGGAACTCCTGTCCGCGTTCGGTGGGGGCGAGGGGTCTGGTGGAGCGATCGAAGATCTGGAAGCCAACTGCCTTTTCGATGCCGATGACTCGCTGGCGGAGCGCGCTGTCGGTCCCGGAGCCGTCGCTCCGGGCCGCGGCGGCGAAGCTGGGGTGGCCGGGGATCTGGGTGATGGCTCGCAGTCGGCTGAGGGCTTGCGAGGTCATGACTACTTTGCGCATGTCCTCGGACAAGGGGAGGTGAAGGTTCAGGTGTCCGACGGCGTTGTAGCACTGGCCCCCGGAGGGGCGGATCGTGATGCCCCAGGCTTTGGCCATCTTGGCGAGGTGGTAGTGAGTGACGCCGCGCTCGCGGGCGAGGTTGGCGATGTCGCGTTGGCGTTCGATGTACTCATGGTGGAGCCATTCGCGGGTGATGTCAGGGCGGTCCGGGATTCGTCGTGGCCGGGGGCGGAGTGGGATGCCGTCTTGCCGGAGGAGTCGGCGGACTGTGTCGGGGCTGCAGGATGCCAGGTTGGCGATGTGCGTGAGTTCCAGCTTCTGGTTCACGTAGAGGTCGTGGAGTCGGTCCCGGGCAAGAGTGCCCTCGCGGGTCTTGACCGTTCTCACTGTGCGTGTGCTGAGGTGCTTGCCGATTACGTCGCTGGGGGTGGCTGCGCCGGTCTCCGTGAGGTCACAGTAGAGGCGGACGTGTTCTGTGGTCAGGCCGAGAGCATCAGCGGCCTCGTGGACGGTGCCGGACGTTGCGAGCAGATCGCGGAATTCGTCCTTGACGATGTCTGTGGGGGAGATACCGGGCCATCGGACGGCGGTCACCCAGGCATCGGGTGGTTCCCAGGTGACGGGCTCGATGATCTTGTGGTGGGTGAGGTTGTCTTCGGCCTGCTGGCGGAGGAACGAGCGGAGGGCGCGGGGCGCATGGAACCGGAACTCCGAGCAGTGCCATGTGAATCGGTAGGACGCCCCTTCGGGCGGGGGATGAACCTCGCCGGTCAGCAGCATCAGGAGATACGCACGCATGAGGAGGACGCGATGTCGCTGGCCGGGGTTCCAGCCCTGCTGCGCGCATAGCCGGGCGTATGCATCGAGATCGAGGGTGACCGTGGTGCTGGTGAAGGTGGATCGCCGTCTGGCGTAGTCGATAGGGGAGCCGTGCTGGTCCAAGGCGCGGGCGAGCTGGGCCAAAGTTGATGCCAGTGGGGTCAGATCGTGATCGAGGTAGAGGCGTCGTTCGATGCTGTCGCGGTCGGTGTTGATCTCCTGGTTGCCCAGGAGTGGGCCGACACGTTCGAAGTTCAGCTGGGGCGGTCCGCCGGGAAGCAGGAGGAAGCTGCTGCAGCCGCGGCGGAACGTGCCCGCGCGGGGGTATTTGTTGTTCTTGGGCCGTGGGAGCAGGCGCATCGTCCACCCGGGCCAGAGCATGGCAGGGATCATGGTCGCCCGGCGGGTGATGGCGTCCGCAGGGAGGTCCGGCCAGCGCGGTCGGGGGCTGGCGCTGGCGTAACGAAGTCGGGCGTGCAAGGTGGCGCGGGGGTCGAGCTTGGCCAGCACGCGCCCAACCAGCTCGGGACCGCTCCAGGTCCATCGGTCGGCCATCGCTCCGATGTTGTTCTTCGAGGTCTTCAGCAGCGAGCGGTCGGCTTCGAGGACCCACTCGAAGAGTGCCTCGTGGTCTGCATGGCCGGGGTGGAGGGCGATGCGGGCCAGTGCGGTGCCGACGGCGGCGTTGTGGGCGTCGTGCCCGACGTCCTCGCTGGTCAGTTCCGGCAGCTCTCCGCCGCATTCGGTTATCACGGTGTGTACGATTTCCGGCGCCCGGTCCGCGATGGTGTGCAGGCCACGCAAAATGCGCCAGGCCAGAGCGTAGAGCTGCTTGACCTCGGCCAGCGCGGTCGGCCGTGCGGCCGGTTCGCCGTTCAGCAGGGTGGTGATGTGCTGCTGGGCGGCCAGTACGAGTCCCGAGGCGGGCAGCGGGGTGCCCCGGGCCTGCGTGAGGTCGGCTCCGCAGGCCGCTCTGAGGCCGAGACCGCTGTGGGCTCGCGTGCAAGTGCCCGTTGTGCGAGGTCCGAGCCGTCTTGCCTTCCAGGGGTGCGGGGGCTGACGGCAGTCGGGACAGAAGTCCAGTAGCAGTGTGTGGTGGGTGATGCAGGCGAAAGCCCACGGGAGGCGCCAGAAGACCGGCCCACGGCCGGCGTAATCGCCCAGGCACCCGGGACAGTAGCGGGCTCGGCTTCCGCTGAATCTCCAGGCCGGTGGTCTGGCCAGCTTGCGCCGGTCGGGCAGGATCGCCACTGCCAGTCCGTCGTAAGGTTCGAGCGTCATGCTGGTGAGTGCCTGCCGTTCGACGCCGGTGGCCCGCTCCAAGGCAGCCGCTTCGTCGGAGATGAGCCGTAGCGCGAGGTGTGACGTGCGGGCGCCGGGCAGCCCGACGGATTCGAGGAAGACGCTGTCGGTGACACGGAGACGCCGTGCGTAGGCGCCGATCCAGCTCTCCAAGGCCTCGCCGGGCGCCGGCGTGACCACGAGGGGGATGCGGTCGGGAGTCCAGAGTGTCATGCCGGCCGTTTCAGGGACGGTGAGCGCATGCCGGGTCGCGTGGTCAAAAGCCCTGCCTTGATTGCGGCATCGAGTTCCAGGCGGGCCTCCTCCGCAGCCGCGTCGTTCTTGACCCGGTTCATCAGGTCTTCGTCGAGGCGCTCGTGACCGCGGCGGATCGCCCGCAGACAGCCGCGGTTGATCAGCGACATCAGCGAGGCGAAGTGCCCGGTCGAACGGGCGTAGAGGTAGTCCGAGAGGTCCTCGGCCAGCATGCCGGGGAACTTCTCCGCGAGGACCAGTTGCTGTTCGATCGTCTTCAGTAGCGTCCTCCACTCCAGACGGCCCTGCTCGCTTTCGACATCGAAAGGCCGCAGGGTCAGCGGGGTGGTGCGGCGCCCGAACTGGGCGAAGAGAGAGCCACCGTGGCCCATGCCTTCCTTGAGGATGCCGCGGTGCTGGACTCCGACACCCACATAGATCAAAGTGACCGGGAAGACGTTGGACAGATACTTCAACTGGTTGGCCATCCTGGATGAGTTGGTTCTCGAACCCGCCAGGAAGTGGACATCATCCACGATGATCGCGGTGGTCTTCATGCTCAGCACCGCATCGACGGCCCGCTCGGCCAGAGTGTCGGCGTCCCCGGTGACCGGCAGGCCGTAGAAGCGGCAGATCGAGGCATTCAGCCCGCGGATCTGCGTGTTGCCGCTCAAAGCGATGTAGATCACCGGGACCCTGCGGTCCCCGCTGGGCGTGGTCTCCCCTCGCAGGGCGACCTGCTTGCGGTAGAGGCCGCAGCCGTAAGCCCGCACTGCCGTACTCTTCCCCAGCCCCGGATAGGCGTCCACCAGCGCGGCCGGCTTGGTCTTGTCGCCGTCGTGCCGGTTCGACTCCACGATCTCCGCAAGCTCATCGTGCAGCGCGAGGAATTGGGGCGTGTCGATCGGGCCGATGTTGGCGTGCCAGACCTCCCGGCCATCGTTGTGCACCAACAGATCCCGCGGTGAGAGGCCAGCGATCTGGGCCCGGGTGAGCTGCTTGGGCCTGATGCGGTCCGGGCCGTTGACCTCCTGCAGCCAGCCCGCAAGCCGGGTGGGCGAGTACTGGCGGTCATCGCCCTCGAACGGCACGAGGCCCTCGGCCGTACTCAACGGCTCTCCCAGACATCGGCGTAGTAGTCCTCGTCGTCGTTCGCGACGATGTCCTCCTCGCCGGGCAAGACCGCTTCCAGCTCGTCGTCCTCGTCATCGTCGCCACCCGGAACCTGTTCCGTGGCTGCGACGGCCCGCAGGTTCGCATGCCCCGGCTCGTCCTTGCTGGCCCCGGGCCCGCCAGTGGCCGCCACACGCCGCAGGGACGGCAGCGAGGCGACCACGTCCGCCTCGTCCGGCGCTTCATCTTCGCCGACCATGCGCAGCCGATCCTGCGACAGCCGCAGCGCCATCCGGCGTTCGGTACGGTCCCGAGTCAGTCCCGCACCCCAGCGGTCCAGCAGCTCGATCAGTGCACGCTTGGTATCCGGGAACCGATGCATCTTCTTGGCGAGCCTGCGGGCGTAGACCACTGCCTCCCGGCTCACCGGGCCATCGAGAGCTGCCGCATGCTCCCAGTCCAGGACGTGCCAGGTCCGTTCCTGCGGGTCCTGGAAGTACGCTTTGGTGATGTCGCCGGAGTCGACGGCGATCGGCCACTTCCCGGCGTCAACGCCCCGGTAAGGGCTGGGCTGGTTGCGGTGGCCGTTGAGCCCGTCGCCGTTGTAGCGCAGGCCGTCGACCTCCACGCCGTAGTGGTGGATCGGGACGCGGAACTCCTCGAGGAAGTCCAGGGCCAGATGGGGCCGCAGGGGGATTCGCAGCGGGCCGGCCCGGGTCACCCCGTGCTCGAACATCTCCAGCGGGCTCAGCTTCAGCCCCGGCACCTCCGGGATGCACAGCCCTCGGTGGTGGCGCCGGTGGTACACCGTGGTGATCCATTCCCGGATGATCGCTTCGAGTTCGTCAATGAAGAAGTACGCCTCGTCCTCGACCTTCTCGCCGCGGCTGTGCACATCCGAGCCCTTGTATCCGGGCAGTGCGGCCAGGATGCCCTTGTTGAGGGTGCCGAACCAGCGTTCCACCGGCTTGTCGGTCGGAGTCTTGGGACGGGCGGGCTGCAGCGAGATCCGGAGCTTGGCACAGACGCTCTTGATGTGGTTCGAGAGGTAGACCTTGCCGTGGTCGAAGATGATTGTTTCCGTGGCGACCGTCGGCAGCAGCGGCTGCCCGTCCCGGTCCACCAGCTTCTCCGCGTCGACCACCACAGCCGACGGAACACGCAGTACGGCAGCGGCTCCCCGCCGTCCGCGCGGACCTCACGTGGACGCACCGTCTCGTACAACACGCCCGCGACATCGACCGACTTCGTCGACACCGGGGTCAGCCGCAGCCCCACGATGCACCTGCTGTACAGATCCATGGCGACGGTCAGTTCGCAGCGCACCCACCGGCAGGTCACCGGCTCCATCGCGAAGACGTCCAGACTGTTGGTGTCCAGCACCACGTACTCGCCCGGCCGAGTGGCACGCAGCCTGCCGTACGTGCCCTGCGGACCATCCGCGATCGACCGCTTCCCCTTCGTGCTGCCCTCGAAGGCGTTGGTCCCCTTGGACATTTGCCGCAGCAGCTCATAGCCCATCGTGCGAGCCGGCAGCGGAACCGTGCCCTTCCCGTGTTCCTTGACCAGTCGCTCCTCGATCTCGGTCAGGATCAGCCCCCGCACCGGGCGACTCGCCTTGACGTTCGCTTTCAAGACTGACTCGGCCATCTCCACCCAGCGGGGATCCGCCCGCTCCACCACATTGCGTACCGGCCGGTCCATAACGAGTCCGGCCGGGCCCGACTTCTTCAGCGCCGCCATCCACCGGCGGACCGTACTAACCCCGACACCGAGCTCGGCGGCCTTGACGGCGTAGCGGTGCAGCATCGGCTTCCCTGGTGCGAAGTCCGCACGCGGCTCTCCCTCCAGCGCAAGCGCAGCGTCGCCGAGCCGGTACCCGGTGAGGACCTCTTGGAGGTGCTGGACCTTCACTGTCAGCTCGTCGTCCTCCTCGTCGGCCAGACCACTCAGCACAGCCGCAGCCGCCGTCACCTCCTCCGGGACCGACACCAAGACCGCGGTGGTGGGATGGGAGAGCAGCACCGAGATGTCGACCTGCCTCAGCTTCGGTGGCCCGGCCAGCCCTGACTGCCGCAGGAGAATCCGTCGGCCCTCGATCTCCGCGACGGTGAACTGCTCACCGTCGAAGCTGATCGGCAGACCGGGCCGCAGCGTTGTCGTCCACTCGGTCATCCATGCCTCCACAGAACGCACTCACCCGACAGTGGCCGGGCCGCCAGGTCCGTGGTCAGCCGCCCCGCCCACAACAGCGCCATCAGCGCCGGACGGGCTTCTTCAGGAGGCCGGCCGCCCGCCAGACGACGCTCGGCGAGAGCCATCTCCTCACCATCAACGACCTCCTGCCAGGCCCGCTCGACCTCGTCATCGGGCACGACTCCTGGGTGCCGATAGGCGGCCAGGAACCTGACGTTCTCCACGAGCGTCTGCTCTGCCCCCGACCAGATCTCGTACTCCCAGCCATGCCGCTCGATCAGCTGCCTCGGCCAGGCCAGCGCCTGCACGACCTTGGGGTCCTCAAGCCGTGAGGCCGGTTTGACGTTGACGACGCGCACCGTTGCCGAACCCATCACCAGGAGAAAGTCCGGAACGTGACTGCGCACCTTGCCGTCGATCCGCGCCACCATGCGACAGGGCTGGGCAAAGATGCCGCACACCACCGGATCGAAGTCGGCGAGCAGCAGACGCGCCAGCTCCAGCCGACTTTCGTAGACGACCTGACCGCCCGTCGTCGAGGACGCGTAGTCGCCCGAGTAGTGCGCCTTCCCGTGTACCGAACGAACCCGGCGCCACGGTTCGGACTCGGTGAAATCCCTCAACCGGAGCTGAGCGAATGGGAACTCACGAGTCGATCCGTCCCCGTACCGGATCGACGCCGTCGGGACCGTGCGCGTGCTGTGGCCCTTGCGTGGACGCTCTGTCGCCATAGTTGAACGATGCGAACGCCACGCACCGCCTAAACCGGAAGATCGTAAACAGTCGACTACTGACAGCTACTGAACGTAGTCACTGCTCATGATTACGCGGAAATGCTCGAACGGTGCTCATGATCACGCGGAAGTGCTCACGAAACTGCGGATCCTAGACGAGGTCAGAGGCGGGCCGCCTTCAGGGCCATGTGGAGCAGCAGACGGGACTCGCCGTCCGCGAGGTCGAGGCCCGTGAGCTGTTCGATCCGGGACAGGCGGTAGTAGAGCGTCTGCCGGTGGATGGCCAGCGCGGTCGCGGTACGGCCCGCCTGGCCCGCGTGGTCGAGGAACACCTCGGCGGTGTGCGCGAGCTCCCGGTGCCCCGGGGCCAGCAGCGGCGCGACCGCCGGGTCGGGCGGGACATCGGTGGGCAGCGCGGTCAGCAGCCGGTACGGGCCGAGCCCCGACCACTTCGCGATCGGCCCCAGCAGCGGCTGGGCGTGCGCGGCCCGCGCGGCCGCCGTCGCCTCCCGCCAGGCGTCGGGCAGTTCGGCCAGCGCCGCACGCGGGGCGCTGACCCCCGCGACGGCCTCCGGCACGCCGAGCGCGTCCAGCAGCCGGGCCCCCGCGGTCCGGGCGGGCGCCAGCACATGCGCCGACCGCAGCCGTACCAGCAGCGCGACCAGATCGGTCCCGCCGGTGCCCCCGGACACCCGGGTGAGCGCGGCGGCGGCCGGGATCACCCGTACGGCCGGAAGCTCGACCCCGCCCCAGCGGCCCCCGTCCGGCTCCGGCGGCGCGGCCTCGCGGCCCCACCCCGCACGGCCCGCGCTGCCGATCGACCGGACACCGTTCAGCCGGGTCACGTCGGCGGGCGGCGGGACGCCCGCCGACGTGTCCGGGGCGGCCGGGGCGGGCAGCCGTACGCACAGCAGCGCGTGCGGCTCGTCCGCGTCAGGGCCGAGCGCCGCGCGCAGCTCGTCCTCGGCCGCCTCCCGGGCCGAGCGCGCGGTCGCGGTGAGCAGGGTGCGCAGCGCCAGCCCGGTGTCGCTGCCGGTACGGGCGACCTCGGCGAGCCGGTCACCGATCCGCGCGGCGACCGACATCGCGGCCACCAGTTGCGCGGGGGAGTGCTCGGCCTCGTCCAGCAGCCACACATAGCCGTAAACCACGCCCCCGTGCCGTACGGGCAGACAGAGCCGGCCGCGGCGCACCCCGGCGGAGGGCGCGGCCGGGATACGGATCGGGCCGGTGGCGCGGGCGATCCCGAACCGCTCGAACCAGGCCCGCACCTCCGCGGTGGAGCGGCGGGTGAGGATGGACCGGGTGCGGACCGGGTCCATCGCCGAGTCGTCGCTGTCGTGGACCCCGAACGCGATCAACCGGAAATCCCGGTCCTCCAGCGTCGCGGGGGCGCCGAGAAGCGCCGACACCTCGTCCACGAGATCCTGGAAATCACCGTACTCACCTGGCACGCGTCCATTGTCCCCCATCGCCCTCATACATCTGTATGAGGGAGGGCACTCGGACACGTGACAGGTGTCGCTGGTTCACGGGGAAGACGAATTCTAGATTTCCGTTGTCGGCCGCGTTCCGTGAAACCCAGCGGAACAGCCCGGCCCGCACTGACCCGTAGCGCCCGCAGAACCCCGTGGGCGCTACGGGCAAAAGTCCCTGTCACACCCCCGCCAGGAGGACCTCGTGCTCGGTCCCGTGTTGCTCGCCGCCTCGCGCAGCGACCGTATGCGCCGCGTGGTCGCCGCCGCGCCCGTCACCCGCCCTGTGGTGAACCGATTCGTCGCGGGCGACGCGCTCCACCCGGCGATGGACACCGTCCGGGCGCTCGCCGCGAGCGGGCTGGACGTCACGCTCGACCACCTCGGCGAGGACGTCACCGACAAGGCCACCGCCCAGGCCACCCGCGACGCGTATCTGCGGCTGCTGGAAGCCCTCAGGGACGACCGGCTCGGCGACCGCGCCGAGGTCTCGGTCAAGCTCTCGGCCTTCGGCCAGGCCCTCCCCGACGGCGGTCACGACATCGCGCTCGCCGGGGTCCGTGAGGTCGCCGCGCTGGCGAGCGACATCGGCACCACGGTCACCCTCGACATGGAGGACCACACCACCGTCGACTCGACGCTGGCGATCCTCCACGAACTGCGCCGCGAGCACCCGCGGACCGGCGCGGTCCTCCAGTCGTACCTCTTCCGCACCGAGGACGACGCCCGCGCGCTGGCCGTCGCCGGGTCGCGGGTGCGGCTGGTCAAGGGCGCCTACAACGAGCCCGCGAGCGTCGCCTTCCAGAACAAGGGGGACGTGGACCGGGCCTACGTCCGCGCGCTGCGGATCCTGTTCGCGGGCGACGGCTACCCGATGGTCGGCTCGCACGACCCGCGGATCATCTCCATCGCCCAGGAGCTGGCCGCCCGCAACCGCCGGCTGCCCGACTCGTACGAGTTCCAGATGCTCTACGGCATCAGGACCGCCGAGCAGCGGCGCCTCGCGGACGAAGGGCTGCGTATGCGCATCTATGTGCCGTACGGCGCAGACTGGTACGGATACTTCATGCGCCGCCTCGCGGAGCGCCCGGCGAACCTTGCCTTCTTCCTCCGCTCGTTCGTGCCCGGCACCCGCTGACCCGGCCCCGCCACCCGGTACCCGGCACCCGGCACCCCCTGATTCTCCGCCCGCCCGCCCCGACCGACTTCCCACAAGGAGACACGCTCCATGGACGCCGTGACCCAGGTCCCCGCGCCGGTCAACGAGCCGGTGCACTCGTACGCGCCCGGCAGCCCGG
Organism: Streptomyces sp. NBC_00223; assembly: GCF_036199905.1. Taxonomy (NCBI): domain Bacteria; kingdom Bacillati; phylum Actinomycetota; class Actinomycetes; order Kitasatosporales; family Streptomycetaceae; genus Streptomyces; species Streptomyces sp. NBC_00223. The sequence continues at coordinate 6,237,007 of NZ_CP108109.1, forward strand.
AACGCGCCCGGCTCGAAGCGAAGCTCAAGGAGCTGGCCGGAAACCCGGTCGACCTGCCGATGTTCATCGGCGGGGAGCAGCGGATGGGCGGTGGCGAGCGCTTCGACGTCGTACAGCCCCACAACCACGGCGCCGCTCTCGGCACCTACGGCAACGCCACCACCCAGGACGCGAAGGACGCCGTGAAGGCGGCTCTCGACGCGGCCCCCGCCTGGCGCGCGATGTCCTTCGACGACCGCGCCGCGATCATCCTGCGCGCCGCCGAACTCCTGGCCGGGCCGTGGCGGGAGACGATCGCCGCCTCCACGATGCTCGGGCAGTCCAAGACCGCCCAGCAGGCCGAGATCGACAGTCCCTGCGAGCTGGTCGACTTCTGGCGGTTCAATGTCCACTTCGCCCGGCAGATCCTGGCCGAGCAGCCGGTGACCAACTCGCCCGGCGTGTGGAACCGCCTCGACCACCGGCCGCTGGAAGGCTTCGTCTACGCGATCACGCCGTTCAACTTCACGGCCATCGCGGGCAACCTGCCCACCGCCCCCGCGCTGATGGGCAACGTGGTGGTGTGGAAGCCGTCCCCGACACAGACGCACTCCGCCGTGCTGCTGATGCGGCTGCTGCGCGAGGCCGGCCTGCCGGACGGTGTGATCAACCTGGTCACGGGCGACGGCATCGCGGTCTCCGAGGTGGCGCTGAACCACCCCGACCTCGCCGGGATCCACTTCACCGGCTCGACCAGGACCTTCCAGCACCTGTGGCGCACGATCGGCGAGAACATCGAGCGCTACCGGTCGTACCCGCGGATCGTCGGCGAGACCGGCGGCAAGGACTTCGTGGTCGCGCACCCCTCCGCCGACCCGGCGGTGCTCAAGACCGCGCTGACCCGCGGCTCCTTCGAGTACCAGGGCCAGAAGTGCTCGGCCTCCTCGCGTGCCTACATCCCCCGCTCGATCTGGGAGAACGGCTTCAAGGAGGAGTTCGCGGCCGAGGTCGACGGCATCACCATGGGCGACGTCACCGACCTGAGCAACTTCATCGGCGCCGTCATCGACGAGCGCGCCTTCGCCAAGAACAAGGCCGCCATCGACCGGGCCAAGGCCGACCCGAGCGTCGAGGTCGTGGCAGGCGGTACGTACGACGACTCGGTGGGCTGGTTCGTCCGCCCGACCGTGCTCGCGTCCGGTGACCCGGAGAACGAGATCTTCCGCGACGAGTACTTCGGCCCGATCCTCGGCGTCCACGTCTACGAGGACGCCGACTTCGACGCCGTGCTCACCCAGATGGAGTCCGTCTCGGCGTACGCGCTGACCGGCTCGGTCATCGCCCGCGACCGGGCGGCGGCGGCCGAGGTGATGGCCAAGCTGCGCTTCGCGGCGGGCAACTTCTACATCAACGACAAGTCGACCGGCGCGGTCGTCGGCCAGCAGCCCTTCGGCGGCGGCCGGGCCTCGGGCACCAACGACAAGGCGGGCGCCGCGCAGAACCTGATGCGCTGGACGTCCACCCGGTCGATCAAGGAAGCCCTGGTCCCGCCGACCGACTACCACTACCCGCACCAGGGCTGACCTGCCCTTTTCCCGGCTGCTTTCCTGACAGTTCCCGACGGTTTTCCCGGCTGTCTCCTGAATGTCGCGCCCGCCTCCCGTACCCCTGGGGAGGCGGGCGCGGTCCATGCGGGTGCATTCTCCGTCTCAGATAGTAGGAAGTCCGAGTAACTGTGGCGACAGGACGGCTCCGCTGTCCTAGCTTTGTAGAAGCCGAACGTTCCCGCTCTATCGAGCGAGTGACGGATGTGTGCAAGGCGCCCTTCTACGCGGGTCACCCCCGCGGCGCCGGCCGTCCGCCGTTCTGTGGCGAAACCGACTCCTCCGATTTCTTCCAGGAGCTGATCACCATGGACGAATCCGCCCGTCAGAACGCCCTGCGCGCCCTCCAGCGGAGCATGGACCGCCGTGACAACGGCGGCAGTACCGGCCACGAACACTGACCCTCGCCTTTGCGGGGCCGCGCAGGTTCACCCATCCAAGCCCGCCCGGCGTTTGAGGGCAGGAACAAGCCCGCCCGGCGTCTGAGGGCAGCGAAGCCCGCGCGGCGCCTGAGCGCAGCCCGTCCGACATGCGGACACCCCATGTCACAGGCTGGGACGCGGAGTAAGGTACCCGCATGTCTCGCAGCATCAGCCTCGCAGTGATCCCCGGTGACGGCATCGGCCAAGAAGTCGTCACGGAGGGCCTCAAGGTCCTCTCCGCAGTGCTCCCGCAGGACGTCAAGCTGGAGACGAAGGAGTACGACTTCGGCGCCAAGCGCTACCACGCCACCGGCCAGACCCTCACCGACGACGATCTGGAGCAGCTCAAAGCGCACGACGCGATCCTGCTCGGCGCCATCGGCGACCCCTCGGTCCCGTCCGGCGTCCTGGAGCGCGGCTTCCTGCTCAAGCTGCGGTTCGCCTTCGACCACCATGTGAACCTGCGGCCGAGCAAGCTCTTCCCCGGTGTGAGCACCCCCCTCGCGGGCAGCCCCGAGATCGACTTCGTCGTGGTCCGCGAGGGCACCGAGGGCCCGTACACGGGCAACGGCGGCACGATCAGGACCGGCACCGAGCACGAGGTGGCCACCGAGGTCAGCCTCAACACGGCGTTCGGCATCGAGCGGGTCGTCCGCGACGCGTACGCCCGCGCCCAGGCCCGTCCGCGCAAGAAGCTCACGCTCGTCCACAAGAACAATGTGCTGGTCCACGCCGGTCACCTGTGGACGCGCATCTTCGAGGCCGTCGGCACCGAGTTCCCCGAGGTCAGCACCGACTATCTGCATGTGGACGCGGCGACGATCTTCCTCGTCACGCAGCCCGAGCGGTTCGATGTGATCGTCACCGACAACCTCTTCGGCGACATTCTCACCGACCTGGCCGCGGCGGTCTCCGGCGGTATCGGCGTGGCCGCGAGCGGCAACATCAACCCGGCCAGGACCTTCCCGTCGATGTTCGAGCCCGTGCACGGCTCGGCCCCGGACATCGCCGGCCAGTCCAAGGCCGACCCGACCGCGACCGTACTGTCGGTGTCGCTGCTGCTCCAGCACCTCGGCTACGCGGCCGAGGCGGCCCGGATCGACGCCGCCGTACACGCGGACCTCGCCGAGCGCGGCGGCCTGCCCGCCCGTTCCACGGTGGCGATCGGTGACGCGCTGGCCGCCCGGGTGTCCGGCTGACCCCACCCATGATGTAGGTGACCGGCCCCACCACTGTGATAATCGGGTGGTGGGGCCGCGCTATGACGGGAAACTCGGACGTCCTAGTATCTGGCGCATCCGGGCGCTCCCGGCAGACCCCGTACAGACGAGTACACGGACCACAGGGGCCATACGGTGACCATGGTGAGACGGTGAAGGACACAGACATGACGACGCTTACGATCGAGCTCAAGCCCTCCTCGCACCCGCTGTCGGACGCCGACCGGCAGGCCGTACTGGCCGCGCCCGGGTTCGGCCGCCACTTCACCGACCACATGGTCACCATCAAGTGGACCGAGGGCCGGGGCTGGCACGACGCGCAGCTCGTCCCGTACGCGCCGCTCTCCGTCGACCCGGCCAACATGACCCTGCACTACGCCCAGACGATCTTCGAGGGCCTGAAGGCGTACCGCCAGCCCGACGGTTCCGTGGCCACCTTCCGGCCGGAGGCCAACGCGCTGCGCTTCCAGGCGTCCGCGCGCCGGCTGGCGATGCCGGAGCTGCCCGTCGAGACGTTCATCGAGGCGTGCGACGCGCTGGTCAGGCAGGACAAGGCGTGGGTGCCGAGCGAGGGCGAGGCGTCGCTCTATCTGCGGCCGTTCATGATCGCCACCGAGGTGGGCCTCGGGGTGCGGCCGGCCAACGAATACCTCTTCCTGGTCATCGCCTCCCCGGCGGGCGCCTACTTCTCCGGCGGTGTGAAGCCCGTCTCGGTCTGGCTCTCCGAGGAGTACGTGCGGGCGGCCCCTGGCGGCACCGGCGCGGCCAAGACCGGCGGCAACTACGCCGCCTCCCTCGTCGCCCAGGCGCAGGCCATCGAGCACGGCTGCGACCAGGTCGTCTGGCTGGACGCGATCGAGCGCCGCTGGATCGAGGAGATGGGCGGCATGAATCTGTACTTCGTGTACGGGAACCGGATCGTGACGCCCGAGCTGACCGGCTCGCTGCTGCCCGGCATCACCCGTGACTCGCTGCTGTCCATCGCCGCCGACCTCGGCTACGAGGTCGGCGAGGGCCGGATCAGCGTGGACGACTGGAAGCGGGGGAACGAGGACGGGTCGATCACCGAGGTGTTCGCCTGCGGTACGGCGGCGGTGATCACACCGGTCGGCTCGGTGAAGTCCACCCGGGCGGACTGGACGGTCGCGGGCGGGGAGCCGGGCGAGGTGACGATGCGGTTGCGCTCCGCGCTCCTCGACATCCAGACCGGCCGCGCCGCCGACCCCCACACCTGGATGCACCCCCTGGGCGCATAGCGCCCCCGTAAGGGGCGTGGCTGCGGCCGCGTTGAGCGGCCCCGTTAGGGGCGCGAGGAACTGCGCGAACGGCCACCGCGGCGCCGCAGACCGGGTAGCGCCGTCACGGTTACGGCGGAGTCCGGTCCTCAGGCCGGTGACCGGCTGAGCGCGCAGTTCCGCCCCCAGGCTTCGCCCGGGGGTGCCCCCAGCGCCCCTGTCGGGGCGCACCCTCGGGCGCGAGCCCGGATAATGAGACGCCCCGCCGTATCCCGCACCCGTATGCAAGACTGCATACGTGTTCTCGTACGCCACGATGATTATTGGCAGCAGGCACGCCGGTCCGCAGTGACGTTCTCGCTCATCCCAGTGAAACGTCATCGTGCCCCAGACCCGCGTGCAGACCTCTCGCATCCGCGAGAGGTTTTTTCGTTTCCCGGACCACCCGTACCGGCAAACGAAAGGCGCGCGGGATGATGGGGGCAAGTGGAGTCGGAACCTCCGGACGGCAGTCCCGGCCGGAGGTAACCCACTCACCCGACAGGAGTTACGACAGCCATGACCGCCGAACTGGACGACAGCTTCCACGTCTTCGACACCACGCTGCGCGACGGGGCCCAGCGCGAGGGAATCAACCTCACCGTCGCCGACAAGCTGACGATCGCCCGGCACCTGGACGACTTCGGGGTGGGGTTCATCGAAGGCGGCTGGCCAGGAGCCAACCCCCGCGACACCGAGTTCTTCGCCCGTGCGACCACCGAGCTGGACTTCAAGCACGCCACGCTCGTCGCCTTTGGCGCGACCCGCCGCGCCAACGCCAAGGCCGCCGAGGACCCGCAGGTCAACGCGCTGCTGGAGTCCGGGGCCCCGGTGATCACCCTGGTCGCCAAGTCCCACGACCGGCATGTGGAGCTGGCCCTGCGCACCACCCTGGAGGAGAACCTGGAGATGGTCCGGGACACCGTCTCCTACCTGGTCTCCCAGGGCCGCCGGGTCTTCGTCGACTGCGAGCACTTCTTCGACGGCTACCGCGCGAACGCCGAGTACGCCACCAAGGTCGTACGGGCCGCGCACGAGGCCGGCGCGTCCGTCGTCGTCCTGTGCGACACCAACGGCGGGATGCTGCCCGCCCAGGTCCAGGCCGTCACCGGTCTTGTGCTCGCCGACACCGGCGCCAGGCTGGGCATCCACGCCCAGGACGACACCGGGTGCGCCGTCGCCAACACCCTCGCCGCGGTCGACGCGGGCGCCACCCACGTCCAGTGCACCGCCAACGGTTACGGTGAGCGGGTCGGCAACTCCAACCTCTTCCCGGTGGTCGCCGCGCTCGAACTCAAGCACGGCCGCCGGGTCCTGCCCGAGGGCGCGCTCGGCGAGATGACCCGGATCTCGCACGCCATCGCCGAGGTCGTCAACCTGCCCTCCGCCACCCACCAGCCGTACGTCGGTGTCTCCGCCTTCGCGCACAAGGCGGGGCTGCACGCCTCCGCGATCAAGGTCGACCCCGACCTGTACCAGCACATCGACCCCGAGCAGGTCGGCAACACCATGCGGATGCTGGTCTCCGACATGGCCGGCCGGGCCTCCATCGAGCTCAAGGGCAAGGAGCTGGGCATCGACCTCGGGGGCGACCGCGAGCTGGTCGGCCGGGTCGTGGACCGCGTCAAGGAACGCGAGCTGAAGGGCTACACGTTCGAGGCCGCCGACGCCTCCTTCGCGCTCCTGCTGCGCGCCGAGGTGGACGGCAGGGCGCGCCGCTTCTTCCGTACGGAGTCCTGGCGGGTCATCACCGAGGACCGCCCCGACGGCACCCACGCCAACGAGGCGACGGTCAAGCTGTGGGCCAAGGGCGAGCGGATCGTCGCCACCGCCGAGGGCAACGGCCCGGTCAACGCGCTGGACCGCGCGCTGATGTCCGCGCTGGAACGGATCTACCCGCAGCTCGCGTCCTTCGCCCTGGTCGACTACAAGGTCCGCATCCTGGAGGGGCGTTCGGGCACCGACTCCACCACCCGGGTGCTGATCACCACCACGGACGGCGGCGCCGAGTGGTCGACGGTCGGCGTGGCGGACAACGTCATCGCCGCGTCGTGGCAGGCCCTCGACGATGCGTACGCCTACGGCCTCCTCCGCGCGGGCCTCGACCCCCAGGAGTAGCCCGCACCCCAGCCCCCGCCCGGACCCGGCCCCACCCCGGGCGGGGGCGATTGGTGCTGCGGCGTCCGAAAGGCCAGGTCCGGAGGGGGAATTCATGTGCCCAGCCCTGGCGGACGCGCGTAGAACTCGGGCACACTCCTCATGCGCCACCTGCACACCCTCACCCCCAGCGGCAACAGCCGCACTCGGCAGGAGGAGTTCGCATGAGCCCACAACCGCGTCTGCGACCCCGCGTCCGCTCCCTGATCAGCGCTTCCACGCTTCTCGCCACCGTGCTCTTCGCCCCCGGCGTCGGCATGGCCGCCACCCATGAGGCCTTCGCCGTCACCAAGCTGACCCAGGCGCAGGCCGAGAGCATGTTCCGGGGCGCCGGGATCACCTGGTCGTCCTCCGGCGGCTGCTCCAACCGGAACGTCTCGACCTGTACGTCCTTCGACCAGCTCAACCAGGCCACCGCCCAGGGCGCCGTCACCCTCAAGCACGCCACGGGCTGCGCGATCAACATCACCGGCGGCACCGAGACCGGCCACGCCGACGGCACGTACTCGCACTGGAACGGCTACAAGCTCGACTACGGCAAGAACACCTGCCTGAACAACTACGTCCACAACGCGTTCACGTACATCGGACTGCGCGGCGACGGCTACCAGCAGTGGCAGGCCGCGTCGGGGAATCTGTACGCGGACGAGGGGAACCACTGGGACGCGACGTATTACAACTGCGGCGGCTGCTGACGCCTCTCCGGCCCCCGCGACCACGGCCCGCATCGGCCCCCCTTCCCCCGATGCGGGCCTCCCACGTCCGCGCCGTGCCGCACCGCGCGGCGCCGGACGTGAAGTCCCCCAGGGCGGCAACCGGTCAACCTGTTTAATTCGCTCGTGCGGCGGTGCCACGCGGCCGTACGGTGCCTGCGTGACGGACACCGCTGAGAAGAAGATCGTCGTGCGCGCGGCCGGGCCCGCCGACGCCGCTGCCATCGCCCATGTGCACTGCACCTCCCGCGAGGTGACGATGCCGTACCTCCCGCCGCGCAAACGCTCGGACGCCGAGGTCGTGCGGTGGGTGAAGAACGTCCTGCTCGCCGAGGGCACCGTATGGGTGGCCGAGTCCGAGGGCGCCCTCGTCGGCTACGCGGCCGTCGAGAAGGACTGGCTGGAGCACCTCTATCTGCTGCCCGACAGCCGCCGGCAGGGCATCGGCACCCTCCTGCTCGCCGAGGCGAAGGCGCTCAGCCCGGCCGGCCTGTCCCTGCACGTCTTCCAGCGCAACACCGACGCCCGCGCCTTCTACGCACGCCACGGCTTCACGGTGGTGGACCTCAACGACGGTTCGCGGAACATGGAGAACGAACCGGACATGACCCTGCGGTGGACCCCGGTGACCAACGGCACAGGTACTGACGGGTAATCGCGCGGCCGGGCCGGTCATAGGGTGAGCGCCGTACGTCAGGCAGCACGTCAGGCAGTACCTCCCCACCCTCGACCGACAACCGGGAGTACGTATGCGCTCGGCGAAGGACTTCTTCCGCCCGCTGGCCGTGGGGGCGCCGACCCCCCTGCGCGAAGTGCCGTTCAGGCCCTCGCGGATGATTCACTTCTTCGACCCCGGCAACGAGAAGATGGCCGCCAAGGTGCCCGTCATCGCACCCCAGGTGGACGTCCTGCTCGGCAACCTGGAAGACGCGGTGGCAGCCGACCGCAAGGAGGCGGCCCGCCACGGACTGGTGAAGATCGCCCGGGGCACGGACTTCGGCGACACCCAGCTGTGGACCCGCGTCAACAGCCTGGACTCCCCGTGGGCCCTGGACGACCTGCTCACCCTGGTCACCGAGATCGGCGACAGACTCGACGTCGTCATGGTGCCGAAGGTGGAGGGCGCCCAGGACATCCACTACGTGGACCGGCTGCTGGCCCAGCTGGAGGCCAGGGCCGGGGTCCACCGGCCGATCCTGGTGCACGCCATCCTGGAGACCGCGACCGGCGTCGCCAACGTCGAGGAGATCGCCGCCGCGAGCCCCCGGATGCAGGGCATCTCCCTGGGCCCGGCCGACCTCGCCGCCTCCCGCCGGATGAAGACGACCCGGGTCGGCGGCGGCCACCCCGGCTATCTGGTCCGCGAGGACCCGCACGCCGACGGCACACCCCGGGCCACGTACCAGCAGGACCTGTGGCACTACACACTCGCGAGGATGGTCGACGCGTGTGCGGCGCACGGCATCCTGCCGTACTACGGGCCCTTCGGGGACATCCAGGACGTGACGGCGTGCGAGGACCAGTTCCGCAACGCCTTCCTGCTCGGCTGCGTCGGCGCCTGGACGCTGCACCCGGTGCAGATCGCCCTGGCCAAGCGGGTGTTCTCGCCCGCGCCCGAGGACGTGGCCTGGGCCCGCCGGGTGATCGACGCGATGGGCGACGGCACGGGCGCGGTGATGATCGACGGCAAGATGCAGGACGACGCCACGTACAAGCAGTGCCTGGTGGTCGCCGACCTCGCGGACGCGCTGGCCGCCCGCGACCCGGAGCTGGCCGAGGCGTACGCGGCGGCCGCCCGGCAGACCGCCCAGCGCCCGGCCTCCGACCCGCAGAAGCCCGCCCACGACCCGGAGGCCGCCCGATGACCGCCACCCGCCCGACGACCGCCCCCCGCCCCCGCCGCTCGGTCCTCTACATGCCCGGCGCCAACGAACGCGCCCTGGAGAAGGCCAAGACCCTCCCCACCGACGCCCTCATCCTCGACCTGGAGGACTCCGTCGCCCCCGACGCCAAGGCGGAGGCCCGCAAGCGCGTGGCCGAGGCCGCGGCGAGCGGCGAGTACGGCTACCGCGAGGTCACCATCCGGGTCAACGCGCCGGGGACGCCTTGGCACGCCGACGACCTGCGGGCCGCCGCCGAGGCGGGCCCCGACGCGGTGGTCGTCCCCAAGGTGGACGGCGCCGAGACCGTCAGGGCCGTGGAAGCGGCCCTGGAGGCGGCCGGCGCCCCCGACCGTACGGCCGTGTGGGCGATGATCGAGACGCCGGTCGCGATGTTCGAGGCACGGCGGATCGCGGAGGCGTCCCCGAGGCTCACCGTCCTCGTCATGGGCACCAACGACCTCGCCAAGGAGCTGCACGCCGAGCACGTACCGGGCAGGGCGCCGCTGCTGACCGGGCTGTCGCTCGCCCTGCTGGCGGCCCGCGCCACCGGCCGGGTCGTCTTGGACGGTGTCTACAACAACGTGCACGATCTGACCGGCTTCGAAGCGGAGACCCTCCAAGGGCGGCAGCTCGGCTTCGACGGCAAGACCCTCATCCACCCCAAGCAGCTCGAACCCTGCAACCGGATCTTCGCGCCCGCGCCGGAGGACGTCGAGCGGGCCCGGCGGATCATCGAGGCGTTCGATCAGGCCACGTCACAGGGCCGCGGGGTGGTCACCGTGGACGGCAGGATGATCGAGAACCTGCATGTGGACGAGGCCCGCCGGGTGCTCGCGCTGGCCGAGGCGGTGGCCGGCCGCTGACCCGGGACCGCCCGTCCGGCGGTATCTGCTTGGGCAAATCGGACAAAGTACGGGGTCTCGTTCCTGGTGGACGAGGCCCCGCCGACGGGTGCCTCTGTAGGGAACCACCACGAACACCGGTCGGACACTGTACAAAGCCTATGGCCCATTCCCGAGCGCTCGCTCGTACTGTCGATACATGACCACATCGCAAGAGGCGCCCGTCGCGGTGAACGACGCCCGCGGGCGAGTCGCCGAGCTCCACGCCATCCGCGAGGAGGTCCGGCGCGGACCGAGCGAGAAGGCGACCGAGGCACAGAAGGCCAAGGGAAAGCTGACCGCGCGCGAGCGGATCGACCTGCTGCTCGACGAAGGCTCCTTCCACGAGGTGGAGCAGCTGCGGCGGCACCGGGCCACCGGCTTCGGTCTTGAGGAGAAGCGCCCGTACACCGATGGAGTGATCACCGGCTGGGGCACCGTCCACGGCCGTACGGTCTTCGTCTACGCACACGACTTCCGGATCTTCGGCGGCGCGCTCGGCGAGGCGCACGCCACCAAGATCCACAAGATCATGGACATGGCCATCTCGGCCGGCGCCCCCCTGGTCTCCCTCAACGACGGCGCCGGCGCCCGGATCCAGGAAGGCGTCTCGGCGCTGGCCGGATACGGCGGCATCTTCCAGCGCAACACCCGCGCCAGCGGCGTCATCCCGCAGATCAGCGTGATGCTCGGCCCGTGCGCGGGCGGCGCCGCCTACTCCCCGGCGCTCACCGACTTCGTCTTCATGGTCCGTGAGACCTCGCAGATGTTCATCACCGGACCCGACGTGGTCCAGGCCGTGACCGGTGAGCAGATCACCCAGAACGGCCTCGGCGGCGCCGATGTCCACTCCTCGGTCTCCGGCGTCTCGCACTTCGCGTACGACGACGAGCAGACCTGCCTCGAAGAGGTGCGCTACCTGCTCTCGCTGCTCCCGCAGAACAACCGGGAGAACCCGCCGAGCGTGGAGTCCCAGGACCCGGCCGACCGCCGCGGCGACTCGCTGCTCGACCTGGTGCCCGCCGACGGCAACCGCTCGTACGACATGCACAAGGTCATCGAGGAGATCGTCGACGACGGCGAGTACCTGGAGATCCACGAGCGCTGGGCCACCAACATCATCTGCGCGCTCTCCCGGCTCGACGGCCAGGTGGTGGGCATCGTCGCCAACCAGCCGGCCTCGCTCGCGGGCGTCCTGGACATCGAGGCGTCCGAGAAGGCGGCCCGCTTCGTACAGATGTGCGACGCGTTCAACGTCCCGATCATCACTCTTCTGGACGTCCCCGGCTTCCTCCCCGGCGTCGCCCAGGAGCACGGTGGGATCATCCGCCACGGCGCGAAGCTGCTGTACGCGTACTGCAACGCCACCGTCCCGCGGATCTCGCTGATCCTGCGCAAGGCCTACGGAGGTGCGTACATCGTCATGGACAGCCAGTCCATCGGTGCCGACCTCACCTATGCCTGGCCCACCAACGAGATCGCGGTGATGGGCGCGGAAGGCGCCGCCAATGTCATCTTCCGCCGCCAGATCGCCGGCGCCGACGACCCCGAGGCCATGCGCGCCCGCATGGTCAAGGAGTACAAGTCCGAGCTGATGCACCCGTACTACGCGGCCGAACGCGGCCTGGTGGACGACGTCATCGACCCGGCCGAGACCCGCGAGGTGCTGATCGGCTCGCTGGCCATGCTCCGCACCAAGCACGCGGACCTGCCGTCGCGCAAGCACGGCAACCCGCCGCAGTAGCCTCCGCGCCCACTCCCACCCATGGCCCTCACCCACGGTTCCCCGATGGAGACCACCTTGAGCACTCCCGCCGATTCCCTCGTGCGAGTCGAGAAGGGTCACGCCGACCCCGAGGAGCTCGCCGCGCTCACCGCGCTTCTGCTCGTCCGCGCCGCCGCCGGTGAGAGCGACGTCCCGGCCCGCCCGCTGCGGTCCACCGCCAAGTGGCGCCGGCTGGAGCGCACCCCCGGCTTCCGCGCCCCGCACTCCTGGCAGGGCTGAGCAGCCCCGCGCGCCGCAAGCCGCACGCACCACGCGCAAGGCCCCGCACCGACCGGTGCGGGGCCTTCTGCGTGGTGTGGACCGCCACCTACCGCAGGCGGGCCATCAGCGCGTGCTCCACGAGCGTGATGAGCGCGCTCTTCGCCTCCGCCCGGTGTCGGGCGTCGGTGGTGATGATGGGTGCCTCGGGGCCGATCTGGAGGGCCTCACGGACCTCCTCGGGACCGTAGGGCTGGTGTCCGTCGAAGCCGTTGAGGGCGATGACGAAGGGCAGCCCGCTGTTCTCGAAGTAGTCGACGGCCGGGAAGCAGTCGGCCAGCCGGCGGGTGTCCACCAGGACGATCGCGCCGATCGCGCCGCGGACCAGGTCGTCCCACATGAACCAGAAGCGGTCCTGCCCGGGGGTACCGAACAGGTACAGGATCAGGTCCTCGTCGAGAGTGATACGGCCGAAGTCCATCGCCACGGTGGTGGTGGTCTTGTCCGGCGCGTGCGTGAGGTCGTCGATCCCGGCGGACGCCGATGTCATCACGGCTTCGGTGCGCAGCGGATTGATCTCCGACACGGCACCGACGAACGTGGTCTTGCCCACGCCGAATCCGCCCGCCACCACGATCTTCGCGGAGGTGGTGGCGCGGGTCGGGCCGCTAGAGCTTCCGAAGTCCACTGAGAACCCTTTCAAGCAATGTCACATCTGGCTGGCCGCCCGCCGACTCGTCGCCACCGGGCTGGTGGATCGCGACCAGTCCCGCCTCGGCCAGGTCGGCCACGAGGATGCGGACGACTCCGAGCGGGATGGTCAGCAGTGCGGAGATCTCCGCGACCGACTTGATCTCCCGGCAGAGCAGGCAGATCCGCTGGTGCTCCGGCAGCTGCCCCCGCAGCCGCTCGGCGTCGGCGGTGGTCGTGACCAGCGCCTCTATGGCGAGCTGGTAACGCGGCCTGGTGCGGCCGCCGGTCATGGCGTACGGGCGTACCAGGCCGGAGGGCGTACGGGCGCGGCCACCACCGCCGGTGCCACCGCCCCGGCCCGCACCACCGGCACCCGCACCACCCCGCGCGGTCTGCGGCGGCGGAGCCTGCGGCGGCGCGTAGGGCTGGATACGCGGCTGCCGGTACTGCGGCTCGGGCTCCGGAGTGGGTGCCGAGGGGTAGCCGTACGGGTTAAGAGGCGGCTGATGCTGACTGCCGTACGGATCTCCACCGGGGGACGTGCTCACGAGTCCTCCTCCTGATACGGCTGCGTTGCCCCGCCCGGACCCCTGGAAGGTACCCGGGCGAGCCCGCACGCCCATACGTTAGTTGAGCAGGCTGCCCTGCAGTTCGGCCCTCAGATCGGGCGTGAGTACGGTTCCTGCTCGGTCGACGAGCAGGGCCATTTCGTAGCCGACGAGGCCGATGTCGCACTCGGGGTGGGCGAGTACGGCGAGGGAGGAGCCGTCGGAGACGGACATGATGAAGAGGAAGCCGCGTTCCATTTCGACGACGGTCTGGTTGACGCTTCCGCCTTCGAAGATGCGGGAGGCTCCGGCGGTGAGGGAGGTCAGGCCGGAGGCGACGGCGGCGAGCTGGTCGGCTCGGTCGCGGGGGAATCCGTCGGACATCGCGAGCAGCAGGCCGTCGGCGGAGACCACCACCGTGTGGGACACCCCGGGGGTGTTGTCCACGAAGTTGGTGATCAACCAGTTCAGGTTCTGTGCCGCCTGGCTCATCGGACTCAACTAGCGCTCCTGGTTCTGGGGGCCGCCGAATCGGCGATCGGTGGCCTGTCCGTTCGTGTCAGTTCCAGCAGTGCGCCCTTGCTGGACGCCACGTCGCAGATTACTCAACCTGCCGCGTACGTCCTCCGGTGCGCGGGAGACCTGTGGGCCACCCTGCGGGGTCTGCGCCGCGGCGCCCGGAACCAGATTGGCCTTGGGCACCCGGCGGGGCAGGCCGGAGGGGGTGACCCCGCCTGCCTTGGGCTCGCGGACCGATTCGGCCCGTTGCCAGTTCTCGTCGTTGGTCGACCGCCAGTCGGTGCCGTCCGGCTGCGGCGGGTTCTCGGGCTCGGGCTCGGGGGTCTCCTGAGCGGGCTGTTCCTGAGGTGAACTCGGTTGCTGCCGTTCGCGGCGCGGCAGGCCGGCATCCGTCAGCGAAGGCGAGACTACGCTCTCCGACGGCTGCTGGGGGAGCGGCGGAACGGATTCCGTTACCTCGGGTTCCGGAGCCGGCCATCCCTCCTGAGCAGGGGAGTAACCGGAGTACTCCGCCTGGTGACCGGCGGGACGCGCTTCCGCCTCCGGGTAGCCGGCGTCGTACCCGCCCTGGCCGCCCTGGGTGTACGCGGCGGGGTCGTACGGCTGCTGGTAGCCCTGGTCGAAGGAGTCGAAGGAACTGTCGTACGACTGAGGTGCGTACGACTGCCCGAAGAAACCGTTCTGCGGCTGCGGGTCCGGCTGTTGGGGCTGCTGCGGTACGTAACTCTCAAGTCCCTCGGAGGCCGGCTGCTCGCTGTAGCCGTGGCCGTCGTAGCCCTGCTGGTCGTAGCCGGGCTGGAAGCCCTGCTCGTACGTCTGCTGCTGGTAGGCCGGGTCATAGCTCTGGTCGTAGCCCTGGGCGCCCTGGGCGGGCTCGTAGCCGCCGTTCTCGTACGCCGGGGCCGTCTGTTGCTCCTGGGACTGCTGGGGCTGCTGCACGTCCTCCTGGCGGTCCGCGGCCGCGGCGCCCAGCTGGGCGCGGCGCTCCTCGCGGAGCAGCGAGCGGCCCACCGGGTCGAGGGAGTTGCCCTCTTCGTAGCGGGAGTCGTCGAAGCCGAGCTCCGCGGCCGTGCGCTGGTGGCCGAGTTCCGGCCGCAGCAGGCCCGCGCCCTCCTCGACGGCCGTGTGCTCGGGGACGATCCGCGAGACGGTGAAGTCCCGGTCGTCCTCGGGCAGTTCCTCCTCGCCGCCACCGCCGTGGGTGATCGGCTCGGGCAGCATGACCAGCGAGGTCGTCCCGGCCTGCTCGCCCGAGGGGCGCAGCTGGACCCGGATGCCGTGCCGCTCGGCCAGCCGGCCGACCACGAACAGACCCATCCGCTTGGCGATCTCCACGTCCACGGTGGGCGGGTCGGCCAGCTTGTGGTTGATGTCCGCGAAGTCCGTGGCCGTCAGGCCGATGCCCTTGTCGTGGATCTCGACCATCACCCGGCCGTCCGGCAGCCGGGTCGCGGTGATCCGCACCTTGGTCTGCGGCGAGGAGAACGAGGTGGCGTTCTCCAGCAGCTCGGCCAGCAGGTGCACGAGGTCGCTGACCGCGCTGCCGTGGATGTCGGTGTCGGGGATGCCGACCAGCTCGATGCGGTCGTACGCCTCCACCTCGGAGGCGGCCGCGCGCAGCACGTCCACCAGCGGCACCGGCTGGTTCCAGTTGCGGCCGGGCTCCTGGCCCGCGAGGACCAGCAGGTTCTCGCCGTTGCGCCGCATGCGCGTGGCGAGGTGGTCCATCTTGAACAGGTGCTCCAGCTGGTCCGGGTCCGCCTCGTTGTTCTCCAGCTCGGTGATCAGGGTGAGCTGGCGCTGGATGAGGCCCTGGTTGCGCTGGGAGAGGTTGGTGAAGATCGCGTTGACGTTGCCCCGCAGCAGCGCCTGCTCGGCGGCCAGCCGGACCGCCTCGCGGTGCACCTGGTCGAAGGCGCGGGCGACCTCGCCGATCTCGTCCCGGGTGTTGATCGGGATCGGCTGGACCTGGGTGTTCACCCGGCCGGGGTCGGTACGCGACAGCTGGTCGACCAGCGCGGGCAGCCGGGTCTCGGCGATGTCGAAGGCCGCCGAGCGCAGCCGCCGCATGCTGCGGCTCATCGAGCGGGCCATCAGGCCGGCCACGATGAAGGCGATGATCAGGGCGACCAGCACGATCGCCGAGTTGGCCAGCGCGTCCCGCCTGGCGTCGGAGGCGACCGTGGCGGCGCTGGTGGTGGCCTGGTCGGCGAGGTGGACCTCGACCGAGCGGTACGCCTCGAACAGCAGCGTGGAGGCCGCCATGTACGACTCGGGGGTCACGCCCTCGGCGTGCAGCTGGGACAGGGAGTAGGCCGGGTTGCCCAGGTCGTTGACCATCTTGGTCAGGTCCGGCGGCACGACGTAGGCCGAGTGGCTCGCCACCGCCTTGTTCTGGGCCGCGGTGATCTGCTCCTGGCCCTTGGCCACCGCCTGCTTCTGCGCGTCCTGGAGCCGCTGCGCGTCCTCGTCGGTGCCGCCGCCCGCGTACTCCTCGAGCGCGATGGTCTCCAGGTACTGGTACGAGCCGAGCGAGGTCCGCTGGAGCGAGAGCTGGGTCGAGGTGGACGACGGGTCGACCAGGATGTGCATCCCGATGGACCGGGTCAGCGACTCCGCGGCCTTGGCCAGCGAGACGGCGTAGAGCGTACGGCCGTAGGCGGCGCCGTTGTCGGTGCCGTAGCCGAGTTCATTGGCCAGCTCCATCAGCGGGTGCTGGATCCTGACGTACCACTCCTCGGTCTGCACACCGGACAGCTGGCCGGTGTAGGCGGACTTGCGGAGGGAGGCCAACTGGGGCTCGACCACGCGGAAGTTGTTCATCCGGCGCTGGAGGTCGGAGTCCTTGGGTATGCGACCCGCGGCCTCGTTGAAGTCGCGGGCGGCGTTGTCGGTGGCGGCGTAGGCCGAACTCACCGTGGCCGACTCCCGCTTGCCGGCGAGCAGCGGGACGACGGTGACGTCCCGCTCGTTCTCCAGCGCGTTGCCGTACGTGGCTGCGGCCCGGACCAGGTTCGCGGTGCGTACCGCGGTCTCCGCCTCGTTCCAGGTGTCCACCGAGCTCTTGACCCGGAAGCCGCCGAAGACGAGGGCGACCAGCACCGGGATCAGCAGAATCGCGTTCAGACGTGTGGCGACCCGCCAGTTCCGCATGCTGAACCGGCCGCCGGGGCCGGGCGGCTCGGGAGCTTCCGCGGCCACCGGGTCGGGGCCGGTGCCCGGACGCTGGGGCGGCGTGAAGTTCCCCCGCGGGCCCTGATCGGTACCCGCTTCTGCTCGCCTCGTGTTCCTCACTGGACCAACAACCTCTCGGCGACGGCGCAACGACGGCCGTTCCTACGCTCGGGTTCTGCGAATTCCAGCACGTCATGGGGGTACCGGCCAAACGTCCGGCACAGGGGAACTGACGTCCGAAGGGTAAAGATAAAACGGGCATAAGTCCAAAGCCCCGTCAAACCATATGACAGACGTACGCGCTGTGGCACCGGGTGAGCGCGAGCAGTGTTCACAGGCCGTGGAAACTCTCTCGAAATGTTATGAAGACGGGGACCCCCCGTGCCGGTCGGCACAACGGGTCCCCGTGCTCCTGCGATGTGGCAACTCGCCACGCCCGCCACCTACTTGAGACGCGCCAGCAGGGCGTGCTCCACCAGCGTGATCAGCGCGCTCTTGGCCTCGCCGCGGTGTCGGGCGTCGGTGGTGATGATGGGTGCCTCGGGGCCGATCTGGAGGGCCTCACGGACCTCCTCTGGGCGGTACGGCTGGTGTCCGTCGAAGCCGTTGAGGGCGATGACGAACGGAAGTCCGCTGTTCTCGAAGTAGTCGACGGCCGGGAAGCAGTCGGCCAGCCGGCGGGTGTCCACCAGCACCACCGCGCCGATCGCCCCGCGCACCAGGTCGTCCCACATGAACCAGAAACGGTCCTGGCCCGGAGTGCCGAAAAGATAAAGGATCAGATCGTCGTCGAGGGTGATACGGCCGAAGTCCATCGCCACGGTGGTCGTGGTCTTGTCCTGGACGTGACTCAGATCGTCGATCCCGGCCGACGCCGAGGTCATGACCGCCTCGGTGCGCAGCGGGTTGATCTCCGACACCGCGCCGACGAATGTGGTCTTGCCCACACCGAAGCCACCCGCCACCACGATCTTCGCCGAGGTCGTGGACCGCACCGGCGGCGCGCCGTACGCCTGCTGCGGCTGCGATCTAGAGCTTCCGAAGTCCACTGAGCACCCTCTCAAGCAGTGTCACATCTGGCTGACCGCCCGCTTCGCCGCTGCCCGGCTGGTGGATGGCCACCATGCCGGCCTCGGCGAGGTCGGCCACAAGAATCCTGGCCACGCCGAGCGGGATGGCCAGAAGCGCGGAGATCTCGGCCACCGACTTGATCTCACGCGTCAGATGGCAGATCCGCTGGTGCTCGGGAAGCAGCCCCGCGTACTGCGCCGGATCGGCAGTCGTGCTGACCAGCGCCTCAAGGGCGAGCTGGTAGCGAGGCCGGGTACGGCCACCGGTCATGGCGTACGGCCGCACCAGCGGCTGGTCGCCTTCCACCCCGTACGGCGCGTGGTGGGACGCGCCGTACGGGCCCGGCGAGGCGGGTGGCGGGGTCATGAGGGTCCTCCGTGTCCGGGCAAGTGCTTGCTGGTGCGCGATAACGAGAACATGCGGTGACTCGCTGACTTCCTTCGCTCAGTGCATGAGGCTGCCCTGGAGCTCAGCACGGAGATCCGGGGTCAGTACGGTTCCTGCTCGGTCGACGAGCAGGGCCATTTCGTAGCCGACGAGGCCGATGTCGCACTCGGGGTGGGCGAGTACGGCGAGGGAGGAGCCGTCGGAGACGGACATGATGAAGAGGAAGCCGCGTTCCATTTCGACGACGGTCTGGTTGACGCTTCCGCCTTCGAAGATGCGGGAGGCTCCGGCGGTGAGGGAGGTCAGGCCGGAGGCGACGGCGGCGAGCTGGTCGGCTCGGTCGCGGGGGAATCCGTCGGACATCGCGAGCAGCAGGCCGTCGGCGGAGACCACCACCGTGTGGGACACCCCGGGGGTGTTGTCCACGAAGTTGGTGATCAACCAGTTCAGGTTCTGTGCCGCCTGGCTCATCGCACTCAACTAGCGCTCCTGGTGATTCGTACCGATACCACGGCCGTCGGTGTTGCCCCCGGCCTGGCGGCCTTGCTGGATCCCCCTGCGGAGGTTGGTGAGCCGGCCGCGCACGGCGTCGGGGGCCCGGGACACCTGCGGGCCGCCCTGCGGCGCCGCCTGCGGTGTCGCGCCGCCCGCGACCAGGTTGGCCCGGGGCACGCGCCGCGGCAGGCCCGACGGGGTGACCCCGCCGGCCGACGGCTCGCGCACGGCCTCCGCCCGCTGGCGCAGCGCGTCGTTGGGCGAGCTGCGCCAGTTCGGCGTCTCGCGCGGCAGCGGCTGGGCCACGGGTGCGGACGGTGCCGGGGAGGCGGCACCGGCCGGGGCCGCGGGGCCTGCCGGGGAGGCGGTGGACTGGGCGGTCGACGGCTGCGGGGTGCTCGCGGGCCGCTGCGGGCCCGCGGCCGGGCGGTCGTCGCGGCGCTGCGGCGGGGCCGTACGGCCCACCGGGCGCGGCGGCGGGGCCTGCTGGCCGCGTCCGGCCTGCTCGACGTGGACCTGCTGCATCCGCTCGGCCTGGCCGGTGCGGAACCAGTCGGACTCGATCGCCGCGAAGATCGGCGTCGGCTCGTCCCCGCGGGTCGGGGCCGGCGGCAGCGCCATCGGCTCGTGGGCGGGCGGCAGTTGGTGCTCGGGGCGGCCCTGCGGGGGCTGCTGGACCGGGTACTGACCGGGGCCGCCGGTGTCGCCGGGGCCGTTCTGGGGCCGGGCCTGCGGCTGCGGGGGCAGCGCGTGCTGGCCCGTGCCGTCGGCGCCGGGCGCCCGGTGGGTGCCGGTGTTCGACGGGTCCTGGGCGTTCGGCGTCCAGCCGGGGCTGCCCTGCGAGCCGCGCTGTGCGCGCTGGGGGAGCCCGCCGGGCTGGGGCCGGTCCTGCCGCGGCCGGGCGGCGGGGGCGCCGTACTGGTTCGGGCCGCCCTCCAGGCCGCGGGGCTCGCCCTGCGGGGGCCGCGGGGCCCGGAACTCACCGGTCTCCTCCGCGCGGACGGCGGGGAACTGGGCGGTGTCGCCGGGCCCGCCCTGCTGCGCGGGCGCCGGGAACTGCCCGGTGTCGGCGGGGCCGGACGGCTCAGGGGGAGCCGTGAAGGGCCCGTTGTCCCGGTTGCGGGGCAGACCGGCGTTGTACGGGTCGTCGGGGTTGGGCGGCGCGGTGAAGGGGCCGTTGTCGCGGTTGCGGGGGAGGCCCGCGTTGTACGGGTCGTCGGGGTTGGGCGGCGCCGTGAACGGCCCGTTGTCGCGGCTGCGGGGCAGACCGGCGTTGAACGGGTCGTCCGGGTTCGGGGTCCACTCGGGGCTGCCCTGCGGGCCGCGCTGGCCGCGCTGCGGCAGGCCGCCGGGACGGCCGCCCTGACCGCTCTGACCACCCTGTACGCCAGGACCGCCGGGACCGCCCTGGCCGGTCGGCGCGAACTCGTCGCCGCGGATGGCCGGGAACTGGGCGGTGTCGCCCGGGCCGCCCTGCCGCGGGGGAGCGGGGAACTGCCCGGTGTCGTCCGGCCGGCCCTGACCGGCCGCGGCCTGCGCCGGACCGCCCTGGCCGCCGCTGCCCTGACCCGCGCCGACCGGTCCCGCGCCGACCGGTCCCGCGCCCTGGCGCGGGGACGGGCCGGGACGGCCGCCGAAGACGTCGGAGCGGAAGCCGTCGGGACCGGTGCTCTGCGGCTGCGGCGGCGGGAAGCCGCGGCCCGGAGCGCCGCCCTGGGCGCCCTGACCGGGCTGGCCGGGCTGGCCCTGCGGACCGCCGGGCTGGTTCTGGTTGCTTTGCGGGCGCCCCTGGGGGCCGCCGGGACGGCCCTGGCGGCCGCCCTGCTGTCCGGGCCTGCCCGGCTGCTGGCCGAACGGGTCGCCGCCCTGCTGCTGGAGGTCGGCCCGCGCGCCTTGACCGGGCGCGCCCTGGCCGTCGAACGCCGGAGTCGCCTCGTGGTCCTCGTGACCGCGCGGAGTGTCCTGGAGTCCCCGGTCGTCGGGGAAGCCCTGCGGGCCGTCCTGCGCGGCCCAGCGCGGGCCCGCGGGCTGCTGCGGGGCGCCGCCGGGACCGCCGGGGCGCCCGGCCGCGGGGTTGAGCGCGGGCCGGCCCGCGCCGCCGCCGACCTGGCCGCGCTGCTGGCCTCGGTTGACCTGCGGGGAGTTGCCGAAGGCGCCGGCGATACCGGAGCCCGAACCGCCGCCCTGGGCCGGGGGAGCGCCCGCGGCCCGCCCGGGAGGCGTGTTCTTGGCGTTCGCGCCGCCCTGGGTGACGTCGACGGGCAGCATGACCAGCGCGGTCGTACCGCCGGAGTCGGACGGGCGCAGCTGGATGCGGATGCCGTGCCGCAGGGACAGCCGGCCGACCACGAACAGGCCCATGCGGCGGGAGACGGAGACGTCCACGGTCGGCGGGCTGGCCAGCCGCTCGTTGATGTCGGCCAGGTCCTCCGGCGACAGGCCGATGCCCGTGTCGTGGATCTCGATCAGCACCCGGCCGTCGGGCAGCGAGTGACCGGTGACGCGCACCTTGGTCTGCGGCGAGGAGAACGAGGTGGCGTTCTCCAGCAGCTCGGCGAGCAGGTGCACGAGGTCGTTGACGATACGGCCGGTGACCTCGGCGGACGGCACCGAGGTCAGCTCGATGCGCTCGTACTGCTCCACCTCGGAGGCGGCGGCGCGCAGCACGTCGACCAGCGGGACCGGGCGGGTCCACCGGCGGCCCGGCTCCTCACCGGCGAGGACCAGCAGGTTCTCACCGTTGCGGCGCATACGGGTCGCGAGGTGGTCGAGCTTGAAGAGCGAGGAGAGCTGGTCCGGGTCGGCCTCGCGGGACTCCAGCTCGGAGATCAGCGACAGCTGGCGCTGGATGAGGCCCTGGCTGCGGCGCGAGAGGTTGGTGAACATCGCGTTGACGTTCCCTCGCAGCAGCGCCTGCTCGGCGGCGAGCCGTACGGCCTCGCTGTGGACCTCGTCGAAGGCGCGGGCGACCTGGCCGATCTCGTCACGGCTGTTGATGCCGATCGACTCGACGGAGGTGTCCACGTCCTGCGGGTCGGTCTCGGAGAGCTGCTTGACCAGCTCGGGCAGCCGCTTCTGGGCGACGTCCTGGGCGGTCTGCTGGAGCCTGCGCAGCGAGCGGATCATCGAGCGGGCGACGACGAAGGCGCCGATCACGGCGACACCGAGGACGAGCAGGATGATCGCGCCGGAGATCAGCGCCTCCTGCTTGGCCTCGCTCTGGAGCCGGAGCGACTTCTGCTGCATCTCGTTCAGCAGCGAGCGCTCGATCTGGTTCATCGCCTGGATCTTGGTCTTGGCGGCGTCGTCCCAGTCCAGGTAGGAGCTCTCGATCTTGGTGATCGCGCCCTGCGACGCGGCGATCCGCTGGCGCAGGTTGTCGTGCGCGCTGATCGTGTCGTTGCCGCCCTCGATGGGCTTGAGCAGCGCGGCGCTGTCGGTGCCGTAGACCTTCTGGAAGCGGGTCAGCGCGGTGGCCTCGTCGGACGAGCTCCACTTGACCGTCTGGTAGTCGTTCGGGTTGAACGTGCCACCGGTGGCGAACGCGGCGCTGATCACCGCGCGCTGGATCGACTCGTACTCCTTGGCCGAGGAGAAGGCCGCGAGCGCGCGGGTCGCCTTGATCATCTCGGGGTTGTTGGTCGCCTGCGCCATGTCCTGGGAGAGCGACAGCAGCGAGGTGACCAGACCGTCGTACTGCGAGACGGTCTGCGCGATGCCGGACTCGCCGGAGTAGGCCTCGTCGCGGATCTCGCTCAGCGTGCTCAGCTGGCCGCCGATGGAGACCAGGGTCGCGCGGACACCGCTGTAGACCGGGTCGCGGTCCGAGACGTCGTCGGTGGCGGACTGGTAGAGCTTCAGCTCGCGGTCGGTGTCCTGGCGGGAGGCGGCGACCGCGTCGCTGTTCTTCTGGCCGGAAGCGAGGGGGCCGGCCGAGCTGTCCCGTTCCTCCTGGAGCGCGGCGGCGAGGTCCGTCGCGTGCTCGGTGATGTCGGTCAGCGTCTTCATGTGCTCAAGCTGGTTGATGTTGTCCAGCGAGCTGTGGATGCGCATGCCGCCGAGCGCGGAGGCGGTCACCACGGGGAGGGCGAGCAGCGAGATGAGTCTGGTGCTGATCCGCCAGTTGCGC
This sequence comes from Streptomyces sp. NBC_00223, assembly GCF_036199905.1. Classification (NCBI taxonomy): domain Bacteria; kingdom Bacillati; phylum Actinomycetota; class Actinomycetes; order Kitasatosporales; family Streptomycetaceae; genus Streptomyces; species Streptomyces sp. NBC_00223. Next base: position 6,260,140 of record NZ_CP108109.1, read on the forward strand.
ATGGCTATTCGGGGGCCGGGCTTGCTGTCGAGGCCGGTGATACGGCCCGCCTCGATGCCACTGGGCATGCTCATCCGCCCAGGGGCCACCGTGGCCCCGGACGTGGCGGCTCCGGAGTCGGCCGCCGCGTGCGTCGAACCGTTGCCGGTCCCGCCGGGCGGCTGCTCCGCGTCACCCGCAGCGCCGCTGTCCCTCTTGAAACGTCCCTGCACTAGCGTCGCAACCTCTGGACCAGGCGTCCCCCGCAGTCAAGCGGACGGGACGGTGTCGAGTCATGGGGGCCCGGACCGCCCCGGGTCGCGAGGAGGTCGTTGATGCCCTTCACCGTCGCTCAGTGCTCCTGACGCGCCCCCTGCGCGCCGGCTCGATGTGATGCGGCGGTCCGAGGAATTCCAGCACAGTGCCTGATCTCCCAACAAGGCCCGTAGCCGACCTGTTGGAATGTGTCACTCGGGGCAATGAGCCAGGCACACAGTGTGGGTCGCCGGTCCGGTGATATGGGGTGATAGCGGACCGCCTGGAAGGGGGTTCGGAGGGGCGTTCGGGTGTCCCGGTCCGATGGCTCACGGGTGGAATGTCGCCGTAAGGTGGCTGATGTCCGTTTTCGATGGCGAGGACAATTGTCGGAAATACGAGGTATGCGACTCACTTCGTGAGCAAAATCACAGGCTGTCAGATGTCTGGGCCCTCTGATTTCGGGCATGCGCGGCACTAATCTGGTGCTTTACGAAAACGGCACAATGTCCACCGCTGTGCGCCCCCCGGCGCCCGAGACCCGAGGTCCCCACGGCTGATGAAGCGCACTCTGACGATCCGCCGGACCACCGCCAACCCGCGGCGCACCACCCTCGCGCACCTCAAGGACGCCTCCGAGCTGGGCACCGCGCGGACCGCGGAGGAGACCGCGGTGCCCGAGGCGCGCGAACTGCCGCAGCGCACCGCGAACCCCCGTCGTACGGTACTCACCGAGCTGCCCAAGGCGCCGGTCGCCCCCTGACCCGCCGCCCGCCCGCCGTACCGCCTGTGCCCTTCACACGTCGCTGACCTGCGCATTCTTGTCGGCTGACCGGGGTACGGGCTGGTCGGTGGGCGTACGCCCGGCCGTTAGTCTTGAGCCATGCGCATCGCCAGGTTCTCCATCGACGGCAATGTCGCCTTCGGAGCGGTCGAAGGCGACCCGACAGGCCCTGACAGCCTCGACGGCCTCCTCCTCGACATCATCAAGGGCGTCCCCTTCGCGGACTTCACACTGTCCGGTACGAAGGTGCCACTGAACAAGGTGCGGCTGCTGCCGCCCGTCCTGCCCAACAAGGTCGTCGCGATCGGCCGCAACTACGCCGAACACGCCGCCGAACTCGGCCACGAGGTACCGGCCGCGCCCTGGGCGTTCTTCAAGCCGTCGACCTCGGTGATCGGCCCCGGTGACCCGATCGTCTACCCCTCCTTCTCGAACGAGGTCCACCACGAGGCCGAACTGGCCGTCGTGATCGGGCGGATGTGCCGCGAGGTGCCGCGCGAGCGGGTCAAGGACGTCATCCTCGGCTACACGTGCGCCAATGACGTCACCGCGCGCGACACCCAGCGGACCGAGAAGCAGTGGGCGCGGGCCAAGGGCTTCGACTCCTCCTGCCCGCTGGGCCCCTGGATCGAGACCGGGCTCGACCTGGCGACCGCCTCCGACCTCGCGGTCACCGCGACCGTCAACGGCGAACTGCGCCAGGCCGGCCGCACCGGCCAGATGATCAACTCCATCGAGGACCTGATCGTCAACATCACCGAGGCGATGACCCTGCTCCCCGGTGACGTCCTGCTGACCGGCACCCCCGCGGGTGTCGGCCCGCTGCTCCCCGGCGACGAGGTCGCCGTCTCCATCGAAGGCATCGGCACTCTCACCAACAAGGTGATCTCGCGTGGCTAGCGCTCCTGTTTCCGACGCACGCGGCTCTGACGTCCGCGTCCGCTTCTGTCCCTCGCCGACCGGCAACCCCCATGTGGGCCTGGTCCGCACCGCCCTGTTCAACTGGGCCTTCGCCCGGCACCACCAGGGCACCCTGGTCTTCCGGATCGAGGACACCGACGCCGCCCGCGACTCGGAGGAGTCGTATCAGCAGCTGCTGGACTCGCTGCGCTGGCTCGGCCTCGACTGGGACGAGGGCCCCGAGATCGGCGGCCCGCACGCGCCCTACCGGCAGTCACAGCGCATGGAGATCTACGCCGACGTGGCCCGCCGCCTCAAGGAGGCCGGGCACGCGTACGACTGCTACTGCACCGCCGCCGAGCTGGACGCCCGCCGCGACGCCGCCCGCGCGGCCGGCCGGCCCTCGGGATACGACGGCACGTGCCGCACGCTGACCGCCGAGCAGGCCGCCGCCTACCGGGCCGAGGGCCGTGAGCCGATCGTCCGCTTCAAGATGCCCGACCGGCCGATCACCTTCACCGACCTGGTCCGCGGCGAACTCACCTTCACCCCGGAGAACGTGCCGGACTACGGCATCGTCCGGGCCAACGGCGCCCCGCTCTACACACTGGTCAACCCGGTCGACGACGCGCTCATGGAGATCACCCACGTACTGCGCGGCGAGGACCTGCTCTCCTCGACCCCGCGGCAGATCGCGCTCTACCAGGCGCTGATCGACCTGGGCGTCGCCAAGGACGTCCCCTCCTTCGGCCATCTGCCCTACGTCATGGGCGAGGGCAACAAGAAGCTGTCCAAGCGCGACCCGGAGTCCTCGCTCAACCTCTACCGCGAGCGCGGCTTCCTCCCCGAGGGCCTGCTCAACTACCTGTCGCTGCTCGGCTGGTCCTACTCCGCCGACCAGGACGTCTTCACGGTCGCGGAGATGGTCGCGAAGTTCGACATCGGCGACGTCAACGCCAACCCGGCGCGCTTCGACCTCAAGAAGGCCGAGGCGATCAACGCCGACCACATCCGCCGGCTGGACGTGGCGGACTTCACCGACGCCTGCCGCCCCTGGCTGAGCGCCCCGCACGCGCCCTGGCCCGCGGAGAACTTCGACGAGGCCGCCTGGCAGGCCATCGCGCCGTACGCGCAGACCCGGCTGACCGTGCTGTCGGACATCACCGCCAACGTCGACTTCCTCTTCCTCGACACCCCCGCCGACGACGAGGCGTCCTGGGCCAAGGCGATGAAGGACGGTTCGGCCGACCTGCTGCGCACCGCGCGCACCCACCTCGACGCGGCCGACTGGTCGTCCCCCGAGGCGCTGAAGGTCGCCGTGCTCGCCGCGGGCGAGGCGCACGGCCTCAAGCTGGGCAAGGCGCAGGCCCCGGTCCGGGTGGCCGTCACCGGCCGTACGGTCGGGCTGCCGCTCTTCGAGTCCCTCCAGGTGCTCGGCCGCGAGCGCACCCTGGAGCGGATCGACGCCGCCCTGGCCCGGCTCGGGGGCTGAACCGCCGCGGGCCGCCGCGGATAAGCTGCGCGCATGGCGATTCGAGCCGTTGTATGGGACGTCGACGACACGATCTTCGACTACGCGAGCGCCGACCGCGCCGGCATGCGAGAACATCTGAAGCACGAGGGCCTGCCCGACGGATACGACTCCGTCGAGCAGGCCCTTACGCGTTGGCGGGAGCTGACCGACGCGCACTGGGCCCGGTTCGCGGCCGGCGAGTGCGACTTCGAGGGACAGCGCAGGGACCGGGTGCGGGAGTTCGTCGGGCGGCCGCTGAGCGACGAGGAGGCGAGCGCCTGGTTCGGGCGGCACGTGGTGCACTTCGAGGCCGCCTGGGCGCTGTTCCCCGACGCGCTGCCCGCCCTGGACGTGCTGGCGGGGGAGTACCGGCACGCGGTGCTCTCCAACTCCGCGTTCGATCCGCAGCACCGCAAGCTGTCCGTGCTGGGCGTACGGGACCGGTTCGAGGCGCTGCTGTGCGCGGTGGAGCTGGGGGTGTCCAAGCCGGCGGCCCGGGCCTTCCACGCGGTGTGCGAGGCGCTGGCGCTGGAGCCGCACGAGGTCGCGTACGTGGGAAACGAGCCGGACATCGACGCGCGCGGGGCCGTCGAGGCGGGGCTGCTGGGCATCTGGCTGGACCGGGAGAACGTGGGCGGCCGGCCCGAGCTGACCCGGATCACCGGGCTCGCCGAACTGCCCGGCCTGCTGCGCGGCGATACTCGTTTTGGAGCGGTGTCCCGGATCGGGTAATGTTCTTCCTGCGCCGCCCGAGAGGGCCGAGAGGCCCGGCCGGAAAGCGTAACCGAACAAAACCCCCAAGGGGTTGCGTTTTGGTGGGGTATGGTGTAATTGGCAACACGGCTGATTCTGGTTCAGTTGTTCTAGGTTCGAGTCCTGGTACCCCAGCGCATGTTGAAGCAAGCCCCCGTTGTGTAGCGGCCTAGCACGCTGCCCTCTCAAGGCAGTAGCGCCGGTTCGAATCCGGTCGGGGGTACAGATCCTTCTCGCGTGGTCACTTTGGGTCGCACCCGGTGGTCGCGATGCAGGATCGCTAGGGCCCCCGTTGTGTAGCGGCCTAGCACGCCGCCCTCTCAAGGCGGTAGCGCCGGTTCGAATCCGGTCGGGGGTACGGTGTGCACTGCGTGCAGCAGTTTGGGTCGGGCCCGTCGCTTTCCGCGGCGGGCTTTCGGCGTTGCCGCGCCGGGTGGGTTGCGGCGGGGCTTTCGCCCCTGTGGGGCGCCTCAAACGCCGGCGGGGCTGAAACGGTTCGCCTCCGCGGGGTGGCGGCTTTCCCACCGGCGGGGCTCGGGGCTTTCGCCCCTGCGGGGCGCCTCAAACGCCGGCGGGGCTGAAATCCTTCGCCTCAAGCGCCGACCGAGCTGAAACGGTTCGCCCTGGACGCCGGCGGGGCCTGGGAACTGCTTCCGCCGGCGGTGAGGGGGTCAGCTGGTGCGGCGGAGGGCTTCGCTGAGGCGGGCGGCCGCGTCCACGACGGCCTGGGCGTGCATACGGCCCGGGTGGCGGGTCAGCCGCTCGATCGGGCCGGAGACGGACACCGCGGCCACCACACGGTTGGACGGGCCGCGCACCGGCGCCGAGACCGAGGCCACACCCGGCTCGCGCTCACCGATCGACTGAGACCAGCCGCGGCGCCGTACGCCGGACAGCGCGGTCGCGGTGAAACGGGCGCCCTGCAGACCGCGGTGCAGCCGCTCCGGCTCCTCCCAGGCCATCAGCACCTGCGCCGCCGACCCGGCCTTCATCGGCAGCGTGGAGCCCACCGGCACGGTGTCCCGCAGTCCGGACAACCGTTCCGCCGCCGCGACACAGATCCGCATGTCGCCCTGCCGGCGGTAGAGCTGCGCGCTCTCGCCGGTCACGTCCCGCAGATGCGTCAGCACCGGGCCCGCCGTCGCCAGCAGCCGGTCCTCGCCGGCCGCCGCGGCCAGCTCCGACAGCCGGGGGCCCAGGATGAAGCGGCCCTGCATGTCGCGGGCCACCATGCGATGGTGTTCGAGCGCGACCGCCAGCCGGTGCGCGGTGGGGCGGGCGAGGCCCGTGGCGCCGACAAGCCCGGCCAGAGTGGCCGGACCGGACTCCAGCGCGCTGAGCACCAGAGCCGCCTTGTCGAGAACGCCGACGCCGCTAGAGTTGTCCATGCAACGATACTCGCGTCTCATACTGTGAAACGCAAGTTCAATTTTGCCGGAAAGCCGTCAGGCTGGAAGCACAGGGCAGGACGGTCGGCTCCCGCGGCGGCAAGCACGACGCGCGAGGGGGCGCCGAGACCTCCGCCGTACACGTGCACCACACACGAGTTGGCCCGTGATGGCGCGGGCCGGAGGGACAGCGATGGGTAGGACACTCGCGGAAAAAGTCTGGGACGACCATGTCGTCCGCCGCGCCGAGGGCGAGCCCGATCTGCTCTTCATCGATCTTCACCTGCTGCACGAGGTGACCAGCCCCCAGGCGTTCGACGGGCTGCGGATGAACGGGCGGACGGTACGCCGCACCGACCTCACCATCGCCACCGAGGATCACAACACCCCGACCCTCGACATCGACAAGCCCATCGCCGACCCGGTCTCGCGCACCCAGCTGGAGACGCTGCGCAAGAACTGCGCCGAGTTCGGCGTACGGCTGCACCCGCTCGGTGACGTCGAGCAGGGCGTCGTGCACGTGGTGGGCCCGCAGCTGGGGCTGACCCAGCCGGGCACCACCGTGGTCTGCGGCGACTCGCACACCTCCACGCACGGTGCTTTCGGCGCGCTGGCGTTCGGCATCGGCACCTCGCAGGTCGAGCATGTGCTGGCCACCCAGACGCTGCCGCTCGCGCCGTTCAGGACCATGGCGATCACCGTCGACGGCGAACTGCCCGCCGGCGTCACCGCCAAGGACCTGATCCTCGCCGTGATCACCCGGATCGGCACCGGCGGCGGCCAGGGCTATGTCATCGAGTACCGCGGCTCGGCCATCGAGAAGCTGTCGATGGAATCCCGGATGACCGTCTGCAACATGTCGATCGAGGCGGGCGCGCGGGCGGGCATGATCGCCCCCGACCAGATCACGTTCGACTACCTGGAAGGGCGCGTGCACGCGCCCAAGGGCGAGGACTGGGACGCGGCCATCGCGTACTGGAAGACGCTCAGGACCGATGACGACGCCGTCTTCGACCACGAGGTGCGGATCGACGCGAGCGAGCTCGCGCCGTTCGTCACCTGGGGCACCAACCCCGGCCAGGGCGCGCCGCTGAGCGCGTCGGTGCCGGACCCGGCGTCCTTCGACGACCCCAGCGACCGGTTCGCCGCCGAGAAGGCCCTGGAGTACATGGGCCTGTCCGCCGGACAGCCGCTGCGCGAGGTCAAGGTGGACACCGTATTCGTCGGTTCCTGCACCAACGGCCGGATCGAGGACCTGCGGGCGGCCGCGGAGGTCGTCGGCGGCCGCCGGGTGGCCGACGGTGTCCGCATGCTGGTCGTACCCGGTTCGGTACGGGTCGCGCTGCAGGCCGTCGAGGAGGGCCTGGACAAGGTGTTCACCGCGGCCGGCGCCGAATGGCGGCACGCGGGTTGCTCGATGTGCCTGGGTATGAACCCCGACCAACTCGCGCCCGGCGAGCGCTCCGCGTCCACCTCGAACCGCAACTTCGAGGGACGGCAGGGCAAGGGCGGCCGCACCCACCTGGTGTCGCCGCAGGTCGCCGCCGCCACCGCGGTGCTCGGCCATCTCGCCTCGCCCGCCGACCTGTCCGACGCCCCTGTCCCCGCGGAGGTCTGAGCACCATGGAAGCCTTCACCTCGCACACCGGCCGGGCCGTACCGCTGCGCCGCAGCAACGTCGACACCGACCAGATCATCCCCGCGCACTGGCTGAAGAAGGTCACCCGCAACGGCTTCGAGGACGGCCTGTTCGAAGCCTGGCGCAAGGACGAGACCTTCGTGCTCAACGCCCCCGAGCGGGCGGGGGCCACCGTCCTGGTCGCGGGCCCCGACTTCGGCACCGGCTCCTCCCGTGAGCACGCCGTGTGGGCGCTGCAGAACTACGGCTTCAAGACCGTGATCTCGTCCCGGTTCGCCGACATCTTCCGCGGCAACTCGCTGAAGAACGGCCTGCTGACGGTGGTCCTGCCGCAGGAGACCGTCGAGCGGCTGTGGAAGCTGGTCGAGGCCGACCCGACGGCCGAGATCACCGTGGACCTGGTGGCGCGCGAAGTACGCGCCGAGGGCGTCACCGCGCCGTTCGAGCTGGACGACAACGCCCGCTGGCGGCTGCTCGAAGGGCTCGACGACATCAGTCTGACACTGGCCAACGAGGAGGACATCTCCGCGTTCGAAGCACTCCGGCCGTCCTACAAGCCCAGCACCGTGCAGGTCTGATCCCTCCGGGCCCCGAAAAGGTCCCGCCCCGACCGCGGGCCGGACCCTTGCGGGCCCCGCGGGTCCGCACCGATCGGCGGCCCCGCGCCGCACACTCCGAAGCGCCTCCCACCCGTCCGTGGGGGGCGCTTCGGCATGTGCGGACGACCCGGACACCCGTCCGCCATGGGTACGGTGAAAGAGCCCCGGAACACCCGGTTGGCCCTGTCGCTCTCGACAACTCGCCGCAGATGGCACAATCGACGCATGGAACGCGACGGCCAACTCGAGCTCTACGGGGTTCTCGCGGCGCGTTTGAAGCAGGCGCACACTCGCGTGGCCAATCCCGAAGTCCCTGATGGGACAAGGCGGGAGTTGAGTCGGCGGTTGCTCGCGGTGACCGCCGTGGCGAAGCACGATCTCGCCGACGCGGTACGGCGTCTGGACGTGTTAACGGCTGAGTTGGACGACCTCGGAATCCCCGATCGCTGATCTGTGGAGTACCGAGTTCGTTGCGGCACAAGGGTGATTCGCCCGTTTCGTATTTGATTTGCGGTATATATCCGCCTAGCGTGCGAAATCAGCCCGTACTCATTCGCCGGGCAAGTTTCCGAAGGGGAAGACGTGAACAAGGCGCAGCTCGTAGAAGCGATTGCCGACAAGGTAGGCGGCCGACAGGCCGCCGCGGACGCGGTTGACGCGGTTCTCGACGCGATCGTCCGCGCGGTGGTGTCCGGCGACCGGGTGTCGGTCACCGGCTTCGGTTCGTTCGAGAAGGTCGAACGTCCGGCCCGCTACGCTCGCAACCCCCAGACCGGGGAGCGGGTCCGGGTCAAGAAGACCTCCGTGCCGAGGTTCCGCGCGGGACAGGGCTTCAAGGACCTGGTCAGCGGGACGAAGAAGCTGCCGCGCGGCGGCGAGGTCGCCGTCAAGAAGGCCCCCAAGGGCAGCCTGAGCGGCGGTCCGTCCACCACGGCCAGGACCACCACCAAGAAGGCGGCGGCGAAGAAGGCCACCGCCAGGACCACGGCCGCGAAGAAGACCACCGCCACCGCCAAGAAGACCGCGGCGAAGACCACCGCGGCCAAGAAGACCACGGCGAAGAAGACGACGGCGAAGAAGGCGACCGCCAAGAAGAGCGCCGCCAAGAAGGCGCCGGCCAAGAAGGCCACCGCCAAGAAGGCCCCGGCCCGGCGGGCGTCGGCGCGCAAGACCACGGCGAAGCGCACCGCCGCGAGGTGATAGGCACGGCCGCGCCGTCGGCCGTACGACCGCGCCGGGCCGGGCCCCCGTCCAGGGAGCCCGGCCCGCGCCATGTCCGGACGGGCCGCGAGGCCCTGTCCACGGAGGGCTCCGGGTACTGCGAAGGCCCTGCCCGCGCGGGCCCCGCGCCCGCGAAGGTGCTACGCCGCCGGGTCCGCGAACGTCTGCAGCGTCACGAAGACCACCCGGCGGGCGTCCCCCGCGCCCTCGGTACGGATCCGCACCCGCTGGCCCGGCCGCAGTAGCCGCAGCTCCCCCGCGTCGAACGCGGCGGTGTCGAAGGGCAGCGGCGTCCCGTCGTCCAGCAGCACACTGCCGGCGCGGGTGTCGGGATCGAAGGTGAACGCGGTTGCCTGCATGCGGCCCATCTTGCCGTCTGACCGCCGCCGCCCGCCAACGGCCAGGACCCGCCCTAGCGGCCCGGCGGCACCAGGGCGGCGAAGAGCGGCGCGGTGCGTACCCCCACGCCCAGGGCCAGGGCCGCCCGCAGGTCGTCGAGGGTGTCCACGTCCTGCCGGACCGAGGGGACGTCGGTGAGTGTGATCTCACGTGCCCCCGACGCCAGATGACGGGCCCGTGACGGGCCGCCGAACGCGGGGGAGAGCGGCACACCGGGACCGGCGCTGAGCAAGGTTGTCCCCACCCCGGCCGCATCGGCCAGGAACGCCCGCTCCCCGGCGCCCGCGCCCGCCCGCAGCACCCCGGCCAGTTCGTCGGCCCGCAAGGCCGGGAGATCGCCGTTCAGCGCCGCCACCGGCGCGTACGGCCTGCGGTCCCGTACCCGCTCGGCGCCGTGCCGCAGCGCCGCGTTCAGACCCGCGGCGGGCCGGTCGGGCACCACGAACGCCCCCAGCCGCGCCAACTCCCGCCCGGCGGTCGGGTCGTCGGTCACCACGGTCACGTCCGTGACCTCCGGACACGCCAGCGCCGCCGTCACGGTGTCCACCGCGAACGCCAGCGCCAGTGCGGGCCGTACCGCGCCCGCCGCCGGCGCCAGCCTGCTCTTCGCCAAAGCCAGCGGCTTCAGCGGCACGACCAGCGACCACTTCCCCACGACATCCACCCCGCCATTGTGCGGGCGCGAGGCGGCCGTGCGGGGCGCGGGCGCGCCCCTGTGAGTGGTGTGGCGCACACGGTGTGCACCGGTATCAGAGGTGCCCCGCGGCGGGCGAAGGTGTGGCGTTACGGTGTGCCTAGCCGCGATGCTGGTGCGGCCGATCGGGCGCCGCACGGGCGCGGCGCCCTCGCAACGAAGAGGAGTCCGGGTGTCCCGCCGCAGAATCGGTTTCTGGTACCGCCTGGCGGCCGTCATCGCGAAGCCGCCGCTCATTGTGCTGTTGAAGCGGGATTGGCGAGGAATGGAGCACATTCCGGCCGAGGGCGGATTCCTCACGGCGGTGAACCACAACTCGCACCTCGACCCGTTCGCCTATGCGCATTTCCAGTACAACACCGGCCGCATCCCCCGCTTCCTCGCGAAGGCGTCGCTGTTCACCCCGTTCTTCATCGGCCGTGTGATGCGCGGCACCGGCCAGATCCCGGTCTTCCGGGCCACCGCCGACGCCGCCGCCGCGTTCCGCGCCGCCGTGGAGGGGGTCAACAGGGGCGAGTGCGTGGTGTTCTACCCCGAGGGCACCATCACCCGCGACCCCGACCAGTGGCCGATGGTCTCCAAGACCGGCGTCGCCCGGGTCGCCCTGCTCACCAAGGCCCCCGTCATCCCCGTCGCCCAGTGGGGCGCCAACGAAGTGCTGCCGCCGTACTCGAAGCGCCCGCACCCCTTCCCGCGCAAGACCCACCACGTCCTGGTCGGTCCGCCGGTCGACCTGAGCGCGTACTACGGACTCGAACCGACCGCCGAGGTGCTGCGCGCGGTCACCGAGACCATCATGGCAGCGGTGACGAACCTGCTGTCCGAAGTCCGCGGCGAGCCCGCCCCCGCCGCCCTGTACGACCCCCGCAAGACCCGGAGGAGCGCGTGACCGCCCGCTGCGCGGTCTACGGCACGGGATCCTGGGGCACCGCCTTCGCGATGGTGCTCGCCGACGCGGGCTGCGAGGTCTCCCTGTGGGGCCGCCGCGCCGACGTGGTCGACGCCATCAACACCACCCGCCGCAACCCCGACTACCACCCCGACCTCGAACTGCCCGCCTCCGTCACGGCCACCGCCGACCCCGCGCGGGCCGCGGCCGACGCCGAGTTCGTGATACTCGCCGTCCCCTCGCAGTCGCTGCGCGCCAATCTCGCCGCCTGGGCGCCGCTGCTGCGCCCGGACGCGGTGCTGGTCAGCCTGATGAAAGGCATCGAACTCGGTACCGCCAAGCGGATGAGCGAGGTCATCGAGGACGTCACCAAGGCAGGACCCGAGCGCGTCGCGGTGCTCTCCGGACCCAACCTCGCCCCCGAGATCGCCGACCGGCAGCCCGCCGCGTCCGTCGTCGCCTGCCGGGACGAGTCGGTGGCCCGCCGGATCCAGGCCGCCTGCCACACCTCGTACTTCCGCCCGTACACCAACACCGACGTCGTCGGCTGCGAACTGGGCGGCGCGGTGAAGAACGTGATCGCGCTCGCCGTCGGCATCGCGGGCGGCATGGGCCTGGGCGACAACACCAAGGCGTCGCTGATCACCCGCGGACTGGCCGAGACCACCCGGCTGGGCCTGGCGATGGGCGCCGACGCGTACACCTTCGCGGGGCTGGCCGGGATGGGCGACCTGGTCGCCACCTGCTCCTCGCCGCTGTCCCGCAACAACACCTTCGGGCACAACCTCGGCCGTGGCATGAGTCTCGCCCAGACCATCGCCGTCACCAGCCAGACCGCGGAGGGCGTCAAGTCCTGCGAATCCGTGGCCGATCTGGCCCGCAGACACGGCGTCGACATGCCGCTCACCGAGACGGTGGTCGACATCGTGCACAACGGCAAATCGCCGGTGGCAGCACTCAAGGAGTTGATGTCACGCTCCGCCAAGCCGGAACGGTAGGGTCAACGCGACATGAGCAACCTGCAGAATTCCGACCGCAAACCGCGCGTCGCCGTCGTCTTCGGCGGGCGCAGCTCCGAACACGGAGTGTCCGTGGTGACCGCCGCCAGCGTGCTGCGCGCCATCGACCGCGACAAGTACGACGTCCTGCCCATCGGCATCACCACCGAGGGCCGCTGGGCGCTGACCGCAGACGAGCCGGAACGGATGGCGATCGCCGACCGCCGGATGCCGACCGTCGAGCAGGTCACCGACCACGAGGGCGTCGTCGCGCTGCCGGTGGACCCGGGCAACCGCGACATCGTCTACACCGAGGCGGGCGCGGTGCCCAAGGCGCTCGGCGAGGTCGACGTCGTCTTCCCGATGCTGCACGGCCCCTACGGCGAGGACGGCACCCTCCAGGGCCTGCTGGAACTCTCCGGCGTCCCCTACGTCGGCGCGGGCGTGCTCGCCTCCGCCGTCGGCATGGACAAGGAGTACATGAAGCGGGTCTTCACCTCCTTCGGCCTGGCCGTCGGCCCCTACACGGTGATCCGCCCGCGCGAGTGGGAACGGGACGCCGAGTCGGTGCGCCGCAGGGTCGCCGACTTCGCCGGCGAGCACGGCTGGCCGCTGTTCATCAAGCCCGCCAGGGCCGGTTCGTCCTTCGGCATCAGCAAGATCGACGGCCCGGACGAACTGGACGCGGCCCTCGAAGAGGCCCGCGGGCACGACCCCAAGGTCATCGTCGAGGCGCTGCTGCGCGGCCGCGAGATCGAGTGCGGCGTCCTGGAGTTCGAGGACGGCCCCCGCGCCTCGGTGCCGGCCGAGATCCCGCCGGTCACCAGCCACGCCTTCTACGACTTCGAGGCGAAGTACATCGACTCCGCCGAAGGCGTGGTGCCCGCTCCGCTCACCGACGAGCAGACCGCGGAGGTACGGCGGCTCGCCGTCGAGGCATTCGAGGCGGCCTCCTGCGAAGGACTGGTCCGCGCCGACTTCTTCCTGCTGGACAGCGGCGAGTTCGTGATCAACGAGATCAACACCATGCCCGGTTTCACGCCGATCTCCATGTATCCGCGCATGTGGCAGGAGACCGGGGTGAGCTACCCCGAACTCATCGACCTGCTCATCCAGGCCGCGCTGCGCCGTTCGACCGGACTGCGCTGAGCGGTCCCGCCGCGCCGGACCACCGGCTCCGGAGGGCGCGCCGAGCGCCCGCCCTCCGGGGTCAGATCCCCTCGGGGATCGTGTGCTTGACCGCGGCCGCCAGATCGGCGAGCGGAGTCGCGTCGTGGGCGTACTTCTCGGGCAGCGTCAGCTCGACATACGCCTTGCGCAGGGTCGTGGTCAGCCGCACGCTGCCGTGGGCGCCCTCCTCGAAGGACCAGCTGACGCCGCCCACCTCGGCCGCCGGTGTCGAGACCAGACCGTCGGCCGCCGGGCGCGGCACCCCGCAGCGCAGCACAATGGCCGGATTTCCCCACCCGGCGGTCAGTTCGGACCCCGGCTTGAGATCATGCCGGGGCAGCCCCGCGACCTCGCGCGGCAGTTCGGCGTGGAGCGCGCGGCAGTAGCCGGCCACGTGTGCGTCAGGAACCGGTACGGCGACCGTGTCGTCCGTAGCGGAGATGAGAGCGTAGACCGCCGCCGCTGAGACACAGGCGGCGGTCGACACGGCGATCAGTACGGCCCGGCGACGATAGAACCTCACCGGGCGAGCATATGAAGAGCCCAGGGAACCGGGCTCGGTGGGGGGCTATATATGCACGACGGGACAGGTGAGAGTACGGGTGATGCCGTCCACTTGCTGGACTTTGGCGACCACCATGCGGCCGAGTTCGTCGACCGTGTCGGCCTGGGCCCGGACGATGACGTCATAGGGACCTGTGACGTCTTCGGCCTGGATGACTCCGTTGATCTTGGAGATCACCTCCGCTACTGCCGAGGCCTTTCCGACCTCGGTCTGGATCAGGATGTACGCCTGTACCACGGAACCTCCAGAGCGGCTACGAGGATCATGTGGGGAGGGGGACGCCACGTTATCGCGTCGTCGCGCACAGCGGGGAGACCCGCGCGGTACCTGACCCCCGTATTGACGGGAAACACACAGCGAAACCGGCGGATGCCGAGACCGAAGGGGACGAACCGATGAAGGGGACTGTGGGCGAGCTGGGGGAGTTCGGGCTCATCAGGGAACTGACCTCCCGCCTCACCTCGACCCCCGCCGTGAAGATCGGCCCCGGGGACGACGCGGCCGTCGTCACCGCGCCGGACCGTCGGGTGGTCGCCACCACCGATGTCCTGCTGGAAGGCCGCCACTTCCGGCGCGACTGGTCCACCGCCTACGACGTCGGCCGCAAGGCCGCCGCGCAGAACCTCGCCGACATCGCCGCCATGGGAGCGGTGCCCACCGCCGTGCTGCTCGGGCTCGTCGTCCCCGCCGAACTGCCCGCCACCTGGCCGGTGGAGCTGATGGACGGCATCCGTGACGAGTGCCAGGTCGCGGGCGCGGCCGTGGTCGGCGGCGATGTCGTACGCGGCGACACCATCACGGTCGCGATCACCGCTCTGGGTGATCTTCGCAACCGGGAGGCCGTCACCCGTTCGGGAGCGCGCCCCGGCGATCTCATCGCCGTCACCGGCTGGCTCGGCTGGTCCGCGGCCGGACTGGCCGTGCTCTCCCGGGGGTTCCGCTCGCCCCGGGCCTTCGTGGAGGCCCACCGCCGCCCCGAACCGCCGTACCACGCGGGCCCGGCGGCCGCCGACCTCGGCGCCACCGCGATGACCGACGTCAGCGACGGGCTGGTGGCCGACCTCGGGCACATCGCGGTCGCCAGCGGTGTCGACATCGACCTGCGGTCCGCCGACATCGACGTACCCGCCCAGATGACGGACATCGGCCAGGCCGTCGGGGTCGACCCGATGCACTGGGTGCTCACCGGCGGCGAGGACCATGCCATCGTCGCCGCCTTCCCCCGGGACGTGAAGCTGCCGGCCCGCTGGCGGATCATCGGCGAGGTGACCGCGCCCGCCGGCCGCACCCCGCAGGTCACCGTGGACGGCGCTCCCTGGGCCAAGGCGGGCGGCTGGGACCACTTCGGCGAGGATCTGTGAGCGGACGCGCGCCGGACCCGGGGGAGCGGGTGAACGGCGCGCCGCCCCGGATGCTGGCGATCGCCGGTTCCGACTCCGGCGGCGGCGCCGGCGTCCAGGCCGACCTCAAGACGGCGTTCGCCCTCGGAGTGCACGGCATGAGCGTCGTCACGGCGGTCACCGCGCAGAACTCCCGCGGGGTGCACGGCTCCTGGGAGCTGCCGCCGGAGGCCGTACGCGCCCAGTTCCGTGCCGTCGTGGACGACATCGGGGTGGAGGCCGTCAAGACCGGCATGCTCTCCTCCGCCGCGATCGCCGCCACCGTCGCCGAACTCGTCACCGGTCTCGGCGTACCCGTCGTCGTGGACCCGGTCGGCGTCTCCAAGCACGGGGACACCCTGCTGCACGCGGCGGCGCTGGACGTCGTACGGTCCCGGCTGCTGCCCGCGGCGACCGTGGTCACACCGAACCTGGACGAGGTCACGCAGCTGACCGGGATGGTCGTCCATGACGAGGAGGGGATGCGGGCGGCCGGGGCGGCGCTGCTGGCCCTCGGGCCCCGGTGGGCGCTCATCAAGGGCGGGCACCTGGCGGATTCGGCCTCCCCGGAAGCGGTCGACCTGCTCACGGACGGCCGCGCCGAGCACTGGTACCGCGCCCCGCGGATCGCCAACCGCCACACCCACGGCACGGGCTGCACCCTGGCGAGCGCGGTGGCCTCGTACCTCGCGCTGGGGGAGGACATGCCGACGGCGGTGGGCCGGGCGAAGGAGTACGTGAGCGGTGCCATCGCGGCTGGCTTCCCGCTGGGCGGGGGGACCGGGCCGGTGGACCACGGGTGGCGTACGCGGGGGTGAAGTGGGCCGGTCTTCGGCTCTTTTGGCGGCCGGGCCTGCCGAAGGCTTGGGGAACGCGGCAAAACCGGCCCACCCGGAGGTGGACCGGCTTCGAGTAGCCGCTAAGGCCGCGCCGCTACGACGTACGTATGACGCGTCGACGCGAGACCGGGGTCAGCTCCGCGTGAGCGGAGAGACGGTCAGCGCGTGACCTTGCCGGCCTTGATGCACGAGGTGCAGACATTGAGCCGCTTCGGCGTCTTCCCGACGACCGCACGCACGCGCTGGATGTTGGGGTTCCAACGACGCGGGGTACGGCGGTGCGAGTGGGAGATGCTGTTGCCGAAGCCCGGCCCCTTGCCGCAGACGTCGCAGTTAGCAGCCACGGGTCACTCCAAAGACTTCAGATGCATTTACGATGAAAAGCCCGAGAGAGCCCCGGGCAACCGGAGCAGCATACAACGCCTGCTCCCGTACAACGAAACTACCATGGTCCGGGAGCCCTCCCGTCCGGCCCCGCCCCCACGTACCCCCGCGGCCATGGCCCTAAGCTCACCAGAAGCAGCCCCTTGGTTTCCGGTGTTCCGCAGGAGGACGTGTTGCCGCCCACGCTCGACGCTTCCGCGGTGCGCGCCTGGTGCCGGCTCTCCCTGCGGGCGCTGGGGCGGGCCCGCGAGGAGATCGACGCGATCAATGTCTATCCGGTCGCGGACGGGGACACCGGGACGAACCTCTATCTGACGGTCGAGTCCGCCGCCCAGTCGGTCGAGGCGGTCTTCGACGGCCACGGCGCGGCCGGGGCCGCGGACTCCCGGCCCACCTTCGCCGAGGCGTTCGGGGCGATGTCGCACGGCGCTCTCATCGGGGCGCGGGGCAACTCGGGCACGATCCTGGCGCAGTTGCTGCGGGGGATGAACTCCGGGCTCGGCGGGGAGGGTTGCCCGGCGGACTCCCCGGGGGGCCCGTCCCCGGCCACCGGTACGGCCACCCCCGACGACCTGCGGCGGGCCCTGCGGGTCGCCGCCGCCTCGGCGTACGCGGCCGTCGCGCGGCCGGTCGAGGGCACGATGCTCACCGTCGCCACGGGTGCGGCGGACGCCGCCGAGGCCGCGGCCGGCGGGCTCGCCGAGGTCGTGCGCGCGGCGCACTCCGGCGCGCTGGCCGCGCTGGCGGCCACGCCGGGGCAACTGGGCGCGCTGCGGCGGGCCGGTGTGGTCGACGCCGGCGGGCTCGGTCTGGTCGCCGTCCTCGGCGCGCTCTGCGAGGCGGTTACCGGGCAGGCGCCCCCGGCGCAGACCGCCGGGTCCGGTACGTCCTTCCGTCATGTCCACGCCGCCGCCGACCAGGCCGGTGCGGCCTTCGCGGAGGCCGACCTCTGCGCGGCCGACGGGCCGCCGGCCGGCGACGGGCCCGGCTTCGAGGTGATCTACCTGCTGGAGGCCGCCGACCCGGCCGTCCGTGCGCTGCGGGCGCGGCTGGACGCCCTCGGCGACTCACTGGTGGTCGTCGGCGGCGACGGGCTGTGGAACGTGCACGTCCACACCGACGACGTGGGCGCCGTGATCGAGGCGGGGATCGAGGCCGGGCGGCCGTACCGGATCAGGGTCACGCACTTCGGCGACCAGACCCGGCAGCACCCGCGCGGGGAGCCCGCCCTGCGGGCGGTGGTCGCCGTCGTCCACGGCGACGGGCTCGCCGCGCTGTGCGCGCAGGCGGGGGCGACCGTGGTCGCCGTACGGCCGGGGGAGCAGCCCGCCAGCGGCGAGATCGCGGCCGCGATCCGTACGGCGCACGCGCGGGAGGTCGTGCTGCTGCCCAACGACACGGAGCTGCGGCACGCCGCCGCGGCCGCGGCCGAGCAGGCCCGGGGCGACGGGGTGCGGGTCGCGCTCATCCCGACCCGCTCGGCGGTCCAGGGGCTGGCCGCCCTCGCCGTCCACGAACCGACCCGGCGCTTCGACGAGGACGTGGTCGCGATGACGGCGGCGGCCGGCGCCACCCGGTACGCCGAACTGGCCGTCGCCGAGCACCGGTCGTGGACCATGGCGGGGGTCTGCCAGGCCGGCGACGTGCTCGGCCTGATCGACGGCGACGTGGCGGTGATCGGCGCGGACGTCGCCGGGACGGCCACGACCGTCCTCGACCGCATGCTGGCCGCCGGCGGCGAGCTGGTCACCCTCGTCCTCGGCGCCACGGCCCCGCCCGACCTCGCCGCCCGCGTCGAGTCCCACGTCCGCGACGGCCACATGGCCGTCGACACGGTCGTCTACCATGGCGGCCAGGACCCCTCCCCCCTCCTCATCGGCGTCGAATAACCCACGGCCCACCCCCGGGGAGGCCACGCACTCCCGCCGCAACGCGTTCCAACCAACCGCCGCCGCACGCGGCTCCGGCACCGGGCGCCCGTCCCACCTGCACGGAAGCTGGGCGCCGCCCAGCAGGCTGCGTGCTGCCCGCGCGACGCGGGCCGGCCGGCAGACGGTCGCTCACCGCCCGTGCGAGCCGCGCGACACCGCTCGCCTGCCGCGCTGCCGGCGAGGGTCCCGGTGCGGGCGGCCGTCGAGTTCCGGTGCGGCAGCGTGTGGGTTTCGCCGCGCCTGCGTGGTACCCGCCGGGGAGCCGTGTGCTGATGGCGAGCCGACCGATCGCGGTTCGCCTGGCAGGCGGCGGCTCGCCGCTTGCGTGTTCGCGGCGTCGGCGGCTTCGGCCGCCGCGAGTGCGGGTGCCGGGTCGGGTCGGGGCGCGCGGCGCCCCCGACCCCCCGTCGGGGCACCGCGCCCGCGCGTATCCGCGGGGGAATGTCGGAGGGGTGGGGGAGGATGAGGGGGATGGCTTCCCATGACGTGTCCAATCCCCTGGACGAACCCCTGCGCGACCTCGTCGGCGACCGCACCGCGAAAGTGCTCGAAGAGCACCTCGGCCTGCGCACCACGGGCGACCTGCTGCACCACTACCCCCGGCGGTACGCCGAACGCGGGGAGCTGACCCGCCTCGCCGACCTCCCGGTCGACGAGTACGTGACCGTCGTCGCGCAGATCGCGAAAGCGGACAAGAGGACGTACGGCGGCGGCTCCGGCGTACGTCTTGAGGTCGTGGTGACCGACGGCAGCGGCTCACTGACCCTCGTGTTCTTCAGCAAGGCCGCCCACGCGCACGCCCACCGGCTGATCCCGGGCCGCCGGGGAATGTTCTCCGGCAAAGTCTCCGTCTTCAACCGCACCCGCCAACTCGCCCACCCCGACTACCAGTTGCTGGACGCGGACGACGGCGAGCAGGCGAAGGAGGCCGTGGACGCCTTCGCCAACCGGCTGATCCCGCTCTATCCCGCCTGCAAGCAGATCACCTCGTGGAAGATCGCCCAGGCCGTGGACACCGCGCTCAACTCCCTCGGCGCCACGCAGTGGCAGGGCGTCGGCGAGCCGCTGCCCGAAGCGCTGCGCGCAAGCCGGGACCTGCGCCCGCTGCCCGAAGCGCTGGAGAAGATCCACCGGCCGCGTACGAAGGCCGACATCGACGCGGCCAGACAGCGCCTGAAGTGGGACGAGGCCTTCGTCCTGCAGGTCGCCCTCGCCCGCCGCAGGGCCGCGGACTCCGCGCTGCCCGCCGTCCCGAGGGTCCCCGGCCCGGACGGGCTGCTCGCCGCCTTTGACGCGAAGCTGCCCTTCACACTCACCGAGGGCCAGCGCGCGGTCTCCGCCGAGGTCTTCGCCGACCTGGCCACCGACCACCCGATGCACCGCCTGCTCCAGGGCGAGGTCGGCTCGGGCAAGACACTGGTCGCGCTGCGGGCGATGCTCGGCGTCGTGGACGCGGGCGGCCAGGCCGCAATGCTCGCGCCCACCGAGGTGCTGGCCCAGCAGCACCACCGCTCGATCACCGAGATGATGGGCGAGCTGGCCGAGTCCGCCGGCATGCTCGGCGGCACGGACCTCGGTACGAAGGTCGTACTGCTCACCGGCTCGATGGGCACCCCCGCCCGCCGCCAGGCGCTGCTCGACCTGGTCACGGGCGAGGCCGGGATCGTGATCGGCACACACGCGCTGATCGAGGACAAGGTGAAGTTCCACGACCTGGGCCTGGTCGTCGTCGACGAGCAGCACCGCTTCGGCGTGGAGCAGCGCGACGCCCTGCGGGCCAAGGCGGAACGGCCGCCGCACCTGCTGGTGATGACCGCCAC
Organism: Streptomyces sp. NBC_00223; assembly: GCF_036199905.1. Lineage (NCBI taxonomy): Bacteria > Bacillati > Actinomycetota > Actinomycetes > Kitasatosporales > Streptomycetaceae > Streptomyces > Streptomyces sp. NBC_00223. Next base: position 6,280,239 of record NZ_CP108109.1, read on the forward strand.
CCCGATCCCGCGGACCGTGGCCATGACGGTCTTCGGCGACCTGGAGACCTCCGTGCTCGACCAGCTGCCCGCCGGGCGCTCGCCGATCGCCACCCATGTCGTACCGGCCGCCGACAAGCCGCACTTCCTGGCCAGGGCCTGGGAGCGGGTGCGCGAGGAGGCCGAGGCCGGGCACCAGGCGTACGTGGTGTGCCCGCGGATCGGCGACGAGGAGGAACCGAAGGGCGGGGGCAAGAGCCCGAAGAAGCAGCAGAAACAGGACCCCGACGACGCCGAGCGCAGGCCCGCGCTGGCCGTCCTGGACATCGCCGAGCAGCTCGCGGCGGGCCCGCTCGGCGGCCTGCGGGTGGAGGTGCTGCACGGCAGGATGGCCCCCGACGCCAAGGACGACGTGATGCGCCGCTTCGCCGCGGGCCAGGCGGACGTCCTGGTCGCGACCACCGTCATCGAGGTGGGCGTCAACGTGCCCAACGCCACCGCGATGGTGATCATGGACGCCGACCGTTTCGGTGTCTCGCAGCTCCACCAGCTGCGCGGCCGGGTCGGCCGCGGCTCCGCCCCCGGGCTGTGCCTGCTGGTCTCCGAGGCCCCCGAGGCGAGCCCGGCCCGCACCCGGCTCGACGCGGTCGCCCGCACCCTCGACGGCTTCGAGCTCTCCCGGATCGACCTCGAACAGCGCCGTGAGGGCGATGTGCTCGGCCAGGCCCAGTCCGGCCACCGCTCCTCGCTGCGGGTGCTGACCGTCATCGACGACGAGGAGGTCATCGCGGCCGCCCGCGACGAGGCCACCGCGCTGGTGACGGCCGACCCCGAGCTGACCGCGCACCCTGATCTGCGCAGCGCGCTGGAGAGCCTGCTGGACGCGGACCGCGAGGAGTACCTGGAGAAGGGATGAGCGCCGGTCAGGGGTAGGGTCGGCGATGTGATCGGTTCATGACCCGCGTGATCGCCGGCGCCGCCGGAGGGCGGCGCCTCGCCGTGCCGCCGGGCACAGGCACCCGCCCGACCTCGGACCGGGCCAGGGAGGCGCTCTTCTCCACCTGGCAGTCGCTGCGCGGCACCCTCGAAGGGGCGCGGGTGCTCGACCTGTACGCGGGCTCGGGCGCGGTGGGCCTTGAGGCGCTGTCCCGCGGCGCCGCCCATGTCCTGCTGGTGGAGGCCGACCCGGGGGCCCTGCGCGTCGTCCGCGAGAACACCGCCTCGCTGCGCCTGCCGGGCGCCGAGGTGCGGGCCGGGCGCGCCGAGAAGACCGTCGCGGGACCCGCGCCCGGGCAGCCGTACGACGTGGTCTTCCTCGACCCGCCCTACGACGTCGGCGACGACGAACTGCGGGAGATCCTGCTCACACTCCTGGCCAATGACTGGCTGAGCGGAGAAGCGCTGGTCACCGTAGAGCGCAGGACCCGAGGCGGCGAATTCGGCTGGCCCGGGGGGTTCGAGGGCCTGCGGTCCCGACGGTACGGCGAGGCGACCTTTTGGTACGGTCGCGCCGCCGAGGTCACCGCCGGGTCATGAGCCCGGCCGAGCCCGGCACCCGCCCCAGCCGCAGCACCCGCAGTACCCGTAACGCCCGTACGGAGAGCGAGGAACCCCTCTTGCGCCGCGCAGTCTGTCCCGGGTCCTTCGACCCCGTCACCAACGGCCATCTCGACATCATCGCCCGCGCCTCGCGGCTGTACGACACCGTCTACATCGCCGTGATGATCAACCAGTCCAAGAAGGGCCTGTTCGACATCGAGGAGCGGATCGACCTGATCGAGCAGGTCACCGCCGACCTCGGCAACGTACGGGTGGAGTCCTTCCACGGCCTGCTGGTCGACTTCTGCAAGCAGCGCGAGATCCCGGCCATCGTCAAGGGCCTGCGCGCCGTCAGCGACTTCGACTACGAACTGCAGATGGCCCAGATGAACATCGGGCTGTCCGGGGTGGAGACCCTGTTCGTCCCCACCAATCCCGCTTACAGCTTTCTGTCCTCCAGCCTGGTCAAGGAAGTCGCCCAATGGGGAGGCGACATCTCCCACTTGGTGCCGCCGCAGGTTCTCGACGCGCTCAACGCGAGGCTCCGGCCGCAGTAGGCTTCCGCCGTGGACGTCCAGAAGAAGCTCGATGAGATCGCGGCCGTCGTCGCCAACGCCCGATCCATGCCGATGTCGGCCTCCTGCGTGCTGAACAGGGCCGAGCTGCTGTCGATGCTCGACGAGGTGTCGGCCGCGCTCCCCGGTTCCCTCTCGCAGGCCCAGGAGTTGCTCGGGGACCGTGAGCAGATGGTCCAGCAGGCCCGCGGCGAGGCCCAGCGGATCATCGAGTCGGCGCACGCCGAACGCGGTTCGCTGGTCTCCGACACCCAGATCGCCCGGCAGTCGCAGGACGAGGCCGAGCGGATCATCGCCGAGGCCCGCCGTGAGGCCGAGGAGATCCGCGCCGAGGCCGACGACTACGTCGACAGCAAGCTCGCCAACTTCGAGGTGGTCCTCACCAAGACCATCGGCTCGGTCGACCGGGGCCGCGAGAAACTGCTCGGCCGCGACCCGTACGGCAACGAGCAGGGCTACTCCGAGGACGACCCGGAAGCCCCCGAGCGCAGCAGCGACCCCGAGACGCTGCGCCGCCGCGCGGACGAGTACGTGGACGCCAAGATGGGCGCCTTCGAGGCCGTGCTCACCAAGACCCTCGAAGCCGTCGGCCGCGGCCGGCTCAAGCTCACCGGGCACAACCCGATCGACGACCTGGCCGCGCAGATCGCCGCGGCGGACGCCGCCGACGGCGTGGACGGGCACCAGCGGCAGAGCGACGCCGAGTACATGGCCGGCCTCGCCGCCCCCGAGCGCGCCGAGCCCGCCGACCTCTCGCAGTACGGCTACGACACCCCGGTCCAGGCTCCCGTCCCGGTCCAGCAGCCCGACCCGGCGTACGGCTACCAGGAGACGTACCAGCAGCAGGGCGGCTACGAGGGCGACGGTTACGCCCAGCCCCAGCAGCAGGAGTACGTCCAGCAGGCCGGCTACGCCGACCCCTACGTCCAGCAGGGCTACCCGCAGGACCAGGGCTACGACTACCAGCAGCAGGGGTACGAGCAGCAGCAGTACGCACCGCAGATCCCGTACCAGCAGCAGGGCGAGCAGCCCCTGCCGCAGCAGGGGTACGCGCAGCCCGCGGCGCTCGACGAGACCAGCTTCTTCGACACCGGGATGATCGACCTCAACCGGCTGCGGGAGCTGGAACAGGGTCTGTGACGGGGGCCGCCCAAAGCGAGCGGGGTCCCGCGGAACCCGCTCTGTTTGGGCGGGGGCCGCACGTCCAGTATCCTGTCATCTCCAGCCGTGTGAATCGCCGGCGCTTTGGCCTGCCCGCCCGCAAGGGACCAGGGGCCGGTCGTACCGATGAAAGCAGGAAGCCCTGAACACCCGCCTCGACCACCGTGCCCCGCTCGTGTTCGACACGCATGAGCTGGGTCGTCGTCCTGGTGCGATGAAGAAGGTCTCCCGCTCGGTGCCGGCGCCCGGACACCTCGGGATCGAGGTCATCGGGGTGCCGGACGGCGCGACCGTCGAGCTGGACCTCCGCCTGGAGTCGGTCATGGAGGGCGTGCTGGTCACCGGCACCGCCCGCGCGCCGCTCACGGGGGAGTGCGTAAGGTGTCTGGAGCCGATCGAGCGCGAGCTCGACGCGGAGTTCCAGGAGCTGTTCTCCTACCCCGACGCCGACACCCGGACCGCCCGCAGGGACGAAGCCGGTGACGACGCCGAGGACGAGGACACGTTCAATCTCGAGGACGATCTTTTCGACCTCGAACCCGTGCTGCGGGACGCGGTGGTGCTCGCACTGCCGATGAAGCCGGTGTGCCAGGACGACTGCCCGGGTCTGTGCTCCCAGTGCGGAGCGCGGCTCGCCGACGACCCGGACCACCACCACGAGGTCACCGACATCCGGTGGGCGGCCTTGAAGGATCTGAATCAGAAGAGCGGTGCCGACCAGGGCACCGACGAGAACCAGGAGAAGTAGCCGTGGCTGTTCCGAAGCGGAAGATGTCGCGCAGCAACACGCGCCACCGCCGTTCGCAGTGGAAGGCTGCGCCCGTGACCCTGGTGGCCTGCGAGCGCTGCCACGAGCCGAAGCTGCAGCACATCGCGTGCCCCAGCTGCGGCACCTACAACCGTCGTCAGGTCATCGAGGTCTGATCGGCAGGTGACAGGCTCAGTGTCCTCCACGTCAGACGCGACGGCGTCACAGCAGGCCGCGACGGACAAAGCCTCGTCCCACACGCTTCTGGAAGGGCGGCTCGGGTATCACCTCGAACCCGCCCTTCTGGTGCGTGCGCTGACCCACCGCTCGTACGCGTACGAGAACGGCGGGCTGCCCACCAACGAGCGGCTGGAGTTCCTGGGGGACTCGGTGCTCGGTCTGGTGGTCACGGACACCCTCTACCGCACCCACCCCGATCTGCCCGAGGGCCAACTGGCCAAGCTGCGGGCCGCGGTGGTCAACTCGCGGGCCCTGGCCGGGGTCAGCCGCGGGCTCGACCTGGGCGCGTTCATCCGGCTCGGCCGGGGCGAAGAGGGTACCGGCGGCCGGGACAAGGCATCCATCCTCGCGGACACCCTTGAAGCGGTGATCGGGGCGGTCTATCTCGACCAGGGCCTCGACGCGGCTTCCGAGCTGGTCCACCGGCTCTTCGACCCCCTGATCGAGGAGTCCTCCAACCTCGGCGCGGGCCTGGACTGGAAGACCAGTCTCCAGGAACTCACCGCCACGGAGGGACTGGGCGTCCCCGAGTACGCGGTCACCGAGTCCGGACCCGACCACGAGAAGACCTTCAGGGCTGCCGCCCGCGTCGGTGGTGTCGAGTACGGCGCCGGCACCGGCCGCAGCAAGAAGGAAGCGGAGCAGCAGGCGGCTGAAGCCGCCTGGCGCTCCATCCGCAAGTCCGCCTCCGCGGCGAGCTGACCCCTTCGCGGGGCACGCTCTTCGCCTCAATCGCCGGCGGGGCTCAAAAAAGCCCCGCCGGCGATTGAGGCGCTTTTTCAGCCCGCCGGCGACTGAGGCAAAAGGGCGGGCGGGTGGGAAAGGAAGAACGTTGCCGGAACTCCCGGAAGTCGAAGTCGTCCGCCGCGGACTCGCCCGCTGGGCCAGCGGCCGCACCGTCGACGAGGTGACCGTCCTCCACCCCCGCGCGGTGAGGCGCCACCCCGCGGGAGCGGCCGACTTCGCCGCCACCCTCCACGGCACCGTCCTCGGCGAAGCCCACCGCAGGGGCAAGTACCTCTGGCTCCCCGTCACGGACGACCTCTCCCTCGTCGCCCACCTGGGCATGAGCGGCCAGTTCCTGATCCGCCCGGCCGACGCCCCCGCCGAACCGCACCTGCGGATCCGCCTCACCTTCGCCGACGCCGAGGGCACCGACCTCCGCTTCGTGGACCAGCGCACCTTCGGCGGTCTCTCGCTGCACGAGCCGGTGAAGGGCGACCCCGAGGCCCTGCCGATACCTCTGGCCCACATCGCCCGCGATCCGCTCGACCCCGCCTTCGACGACGACCTCTTCCATGTGTCGCTGCGCCGCAAGCGCACCACGATCAAGCGGGCCCTGCTCGACCAGACCCTGATCAGCGGGGTCGGCAACATCTACGCGGACGAGTCGCTGTGGCGCACCCGGCTGCACTACGAGCGCCCCACGGCGGGGATCACCCGCCCCCGCAGCGCCGAACTCCTCACGCACATCCGTGAGGTCATGACCGACGCCCTCGCCGCGGGCGGCACGAGTTTCGACAGCATGTACGTCAATGTGAACGGCGAGTCCGGCTGGTTCGACCGGTCGCTGGACGCGTACGGCCGGGAGGACCAGCCCTGCCGCCGCTGCGGTACGCCGATCCGGCGCCGCCCCTGGATGAACCGGTCGAGCTACTTCTGCCCGCGCTGTCAGCCGGTGCCGCGCGTCGCGTCGTAACTCCGGCGGGCCGCCAGCACGTCCGGCATCCGGCCCTCGACGAGGGCGACGAGCGCGAGCAGCCGGTCGGTGGTCTCCCGGCCGAACTCGGTGAGCCGGTACTCGACGTGCGGCGGGTTGGTCGGCCGGGCGTCCCGCAGGACCAGCCCGTCCCGCTCCAGCGCCTGGAGGGTCTGCGAGAGCATCTTCTCGCTCACACCGTCCACCCGGCGGCGCAGTTCGTTGAAGCGCAGGGTCTCCCGGGCCAGCGCGCACAGGGTCAGACTGCCCCAGCGCCCGGTGACGTGCTCCAGCGTTCTGCGGGACGGGCAGTCGCGCGCGAAGACGTCGAAGTCGTCCCTCTCGTCCTGCTCGGTGACCTGGACCATACGGACGAGATTACTCCGCCGCAGCGCTTTCGTCCGGGTCGCGCCACCCCCGAAGCCGCGCTGCGGCCCCGGCCCCCCGCGTCCGGCTCAGAAGCCGAAGTCCTGCGTCCACCAGGGGCCGCCGGTGCCGAAGTGGATGCCGACGCCGAGCGTCTTGTAGTCGCAGTTGAGGATGTTCGCCCGGTGGCCGGGGCTGTTCATCCAGGCGTCCATCACGGCCTGGGCGTCCGCCTGGCCCCGGGCGATGTTCTCGCCGCCGAGGCTGGTGACGCCGAGCGCGTCGGCCCGGTCCCAGGGGGTGCGGCCGTCGGGGTCGGTGTGGTCGAAGAAGCCGCGGGCGGCCATGTCGTCGCTGAAGTTCTGGGCGAGCGTGTCGAGCGACGCACTGGCCGTCAGCGCCTGGCAGCCGGCGGCGGCCCGCTGCTGGTTCACCAGCGCGAGGATCCGGCCCCGGGCCGAGGAGATCGCGTCGCCTGACTGGGAGGCCGAGGTGGTGGGCGCGGAGGTGCGGACCGCGCTCCTGGTCGCCACGGGCGTGGTCGGCGCGGCGGTGGTACGGGTCGGGGTGGGCGCGGCCGTCGCCGTACGGGTCGGCGTCGCGCGGGGGCTCGCCGTGGGTGTGGCCTTGCCGCTGGGGGAGCCCGAGGGGGAACCGGCCGGGGTGGTGGTCCCGCCCGAGGCCGGCGTGGTGCTCCCGCCCAGCGGCGAGGGTATGTCGCTGCCGGAGTCGGGCGCCGGACCGCCGGCCTGCGTGCCCAAGCCGTCGCCGTCCTGGTAGGACAGGCCGCCGGTCACCGTGGACAGCAGCCCGGAGGAGACGGCGACCGCGCCCACCGCCATCGCCGCGGACGACGCGAGCAGCCCCGTACGGACCGGGTGGTGCTTGCGGCGGCCGCGGTGGCTCGCCGGGCCCGGCTGCGGCGCCGCGGGCTGCGCATGACGGCCGTGACGCCCCATGTGCTGCTCCCCTTCGCTCCGGCCGTGAACCGGCCGGCCCTGAATCGAGTGCGTTCACCCGAACGGGTGAGGTTCTGTTGGGGGGCGACTGTAGCGAATGACGGCCACGGGTGCTGTGACGCGGCCCGAACCGGGGGGATAGCGTGCGTACATGAACGAGAATGTCCGGCTCACCGCGTGGGTACGCGGCCGGGTGCAGGGGGTCGGCTTCCGCTGGTGGACCCGGGCCAACGCGCTGGAGATCGGCGGCCTGGCGGGCTACGCGGGGAATCTTTCCGACGGCCGGGTCCAGGTGGTCGCCGAGGGCGAACGGGAGCGCTGCGAACATCTGCTCGACTGGCTGCGCCGCGGCGACACGCCCGGCCGGGTCGACGGGGTGACCGAAATCTGGGGGGACCCGCGCGGCGGATACGAGGGTTTCGAGATCCGGTGAGCACAACTGGTTGCCATCTGGCGAAGGGCGTGTCAGGCTGCCCCCAGCGAGGATGATCTCGAAGCCACGCGGGCGGCCACCGGCGCTATCAGCGCCGTGTTTTCTGAGGCGGACCCGGCGACTGGGCTGTGATCGTGTTGACCGTCCCCTCAATTGGTGAGACGCTGGAAGCCCCGCGCATCGTGGCCCCAAGGAATGCCATGGAAGCGGCCAGGGCACACACCTTGCGCGGGAGCGTACCCCTCACCCACGACCCACCCGCTCCGGTCGGTCACTCAGCGTGGAGGACCATCCATCATGGCAAAGGCGCTTCTCGGTTATGTCGGCGGACCCGACCCGCGACTTCTCGCCGAGATGCGAAGGCTGCAGCAGCGTGTTCAGGACCTGGAGTCCGAGCTTCTTCGGATGCAGGCGGAGAACGACGCGCTGACTGTGGCATCGCATGAAGAGTCGCTGCTCAGCAGTATCGACGTATCTCACGCGGAGCCCGTGCTCGCCTGATCCGGGGATCGATCCGGCGAACCGTCTCTGGCGAATCGTCAACGGACGTCCACCACAGGCCGTACGTCTTCAGGCCGTACGTCAAACGGCTGTATGTCAAACGGCTGTACGTCAGACAGCTGTATACCAAACAGCTCTACGTCAACAGCTGGTACGTCAACGGCAGTACGGCCTGTAGTCCACGGCCGGGCACCGTCATACGCAACATCCGCGAGGGACGCTTCGGCGTCCCTTCGTCGTCCCCACCCTGCTCCTCGCTGCCTCCCGCATACGTCAGCCACACCCCGCACACCCCGCTCTACGTCTGATGTGCCCTGCACCTTCCCTGGTGAAACCGCAGAGCCCTAGTAGAGTCGACCGGCGTGCATCTCAAGAGCCTCACCCTGCGCGGCTTCAAGTCGTTCGCCTCGGCGACGACGCTGCGTTTCGAACCCGGAATCACGTGTGTCGTCGGGCCCAACGGCTCCGGCAAGTCCAATGTGGTGGACGCGCTGTCCTGGGTCATGGGTGAGCAGGGCGCCAAGTCGCTGCGCGGCGGCAAGATGGAGGACGTCATCTTCGCCGGCACCACCGGCCGCCCCCCGCTGGGCCGCGCCGAGGTGTCGCTGACCATCGACAACGCCGACGGTGTGCTCCCCATCGAGTACGCCGAGGTCACCATCACGCGGATCATGTTCCGCAACGGCGGCAGCGAGTACCAGATCAACGGCGACACCTGCCGGCTGCTGGACATCCAGGAACTCCTCTCCGACTCCGGCATCGGCCGCGAGATGCACGTCATCGTCGGCCAGGGACAGCTCGACTCCGTACTGCACGCCGATCCGATGGGCCGCCGCGCCTTCATCGAGGAGGCCGCCGGGGTGCTCAAGCACCGCAAGCGCAAGGAGAAGGCGCTGCGGAAGCTCGACGCGATGCAGGCCAACCTCGCCCGCGTCACCGACCTCACCGGTGAGCTGCGCCGCCAGCTCAAACCGCTCGGCCGGCAGGCCCAGGTCGCCCGCCGGGCCGCCGTCATCCAGGCCGATCTGCGCGACGCCCGGCTGCGGCTGCTCGCCGACGACCTGGTCACCCTGCGCGAGGCCCTGAGCGCCGAGGTCGCCGACGAGGCCGCGCTCAAGGAGCGCAGGGCCGCCGTCGAGGCCGAACTGACGGCGGCGCTCCGGCGCGAGGCCCGCCTCGAAGAGCAGGTACGGGCCCTGTCGCCGCGGCTCACCGAGGCCCAGGCCACCTGGTACGGCCTCTCCCAGCTCACCGAACGGGTCCGCGGCACCATCGGCCTGGCCGAACAGCGCCACCGGCACGCCACCACCCAGCCCGTCGAGGACCGCAGGGGCCGCGACCCGGAGGACATGGAACGCGAGGCCGCCCGTATCCGCGAGCAGGAGGCGGAGCTGACCGAGGCGCTGGACGCCGCCCAGCGGGCCCTGGACGACACCGTCGGCCACCGCGCGGAGCTCGAACGGCGGCTCGCCGAGGAGGAGAGCCGCCTCAAGGCCGCCGCCCGCGCCATCGCCGACCGCCGCGAGGGCCTGGCCCGCCTCAACGGCCAGGTCAACGCCGCCCGCTCCCGGGCCGCCTCCGCCGAGGCCGAGATCGGCCGGCTGGCCGCCGCCCGCGACGAGGCCCGCGACCGCGCCGAGTCCGCGCAGGCCGAGTACGAGGAACTGCGCGCCCAGGTCGAGGACCTGGACGCCGGTGACGCCGAGCTGGAGGACCGCTTCGAGACGGCCCGCGCCGAACAGGCAGCCGCGGACGAGGCGTTCACCGCCGCCCGCGAGGCGGCCACCGCGGCCGAACGCCGGCGCGCCGCCGTCGCCGCCCGCCGGGACGCCCTGGCCCCCTCACTGCGCCGCAAGGACGGCACGGGCGCGCTGCTCGGCACCGGCGAGGCCGACCGGGCCCCCGGGGTCCTCGGCTCCGCCGCCGCGCTGCTGCGGGTCGCCCCCGGCTACGAGGTCCCGCTCGCCGCGGCCCTGGGCGCCGCCGCCGACGCGGTCGCCGTCACCGGACCCGCGGCCGCCGCCGACGCGCTGCGGCTGCTGCGCAAGGACGACGCGGGCCGCGCCGCCCTGCTGCTGGCCGGAGCGCCCGAGCCCGTGGCACCCGAGCCCGTGGCACCCGAGCCCGTGGCACCCGAGCCCGTGGCGCCCGAGCCCGGCGCCCTTGAACCCGCCGCGCCCGTACGGCCCGAGCTGCCCGTGGGCGCCCGCTGGGCCGACACCCTGGTCGCCGTACCCGAGGAGCTGACCGGGGCCGTACGGCATCTGCTGGCGCGTACCGCCGTCGTGGAGTCGCTGGCGGACGCCGAGGCGCTGGTGACCCGGCACCCGGGGCTGACGGCCGTGACCGCCGAGGGCGACGTCCTGGCCGCGCACAACGCGTACGGGGGTTCGGGCGGGGCGCCCAGCATGCTGGAGGTGCAGGCGGCGGTCGACGAGGCCACCGCCGAGCTGGCCGGGCTGGAAGTGCGCTGCGCCCAGCTGGCCGAGGAGCAGTCCGCCGCCAAGGAGCGCAGGGCCGCCGCCGCCCGCGCGGTGGACGAACTCGGCCGTCGGCGCCGCGAGGCGGAGAAGGCCAAGTCCTCGGTGGCCCAGCAGCTCGGCAGGTTCGGCGGCCAGGCCCGCGCCGCCGCGGGCGAGGCCGACCGGGCGGCGGCCGCCGTCGTACGGGCCGAGGAGGCGCTGGCCGCCGCGCGCGAGGAGCTGGAGGAGCTGTCCTACCGGCTGAGCGAGGCCCAGGAGGAGCCCGGCGAGGAGGAGCCCGACACCTATACCCGCGACCGGCTCGCCGCCGACGGCGCCAACGCCCGGCAGACCGAGATGGAGGCCCGGCTCCAGGTGCGCACCCATGAGGAGCGGGTCAGGGGCCTGGCCGGCCGCGCCGACGGACTCGACCGGGCCGCGCGCGCCGAGCGGGAGACCCGGGCCAGGGCGGAGAGCCGCCGGGCCCGACTGGCGTACGAGGCGTCGGTGGCCGCCGCCGTCCTGGCCGGCGCCCGCGGGCTGCTGGAATACGTCCAGGTCTCCCTGGGCCGGGCGGAGGCCGAGCGGGCCGCCGCGGAGCGGGCCAGGGCCGAGCGGGAGGCCGAACTCGGCCAGGAGCGCCGCCGGGGACGGGAGCTGACGGCCGAACTGGACCGGCTCACCGGCGATGTGCACAAGGGCGAGGTGCTGGGCGCGGAGAAGAGGCTGCGGATCGAGCAGCTGGAGGCCAAGGCGCTGGAGGAGCACGGCATGGAGCCGGCCGGGCTGGTCGCCGACTACGGCCCCGAGCAGCCCGTGCCGCCGTCACCGCCCGCCGAGGGCGAGACCCTGCCCGAGGACCCTGCGGACCCGCGCAACCAGCCGCGCCCGTATGTCAGGGCCGAGCAGGAGAAGCGGCTGCGGGCGGCCGAGAAGGCGTACCACCAGCTCGGCAAGGTCAACCCGCTGGCGCTGGAGGAGTTCGCCGCCCTTGAGGAGCGGCACAAGTTCCTCACCGAGCAGCTCGAAGACCTCCGCAGGACCCGCGCCGATCTGCTCCAGGTGGTCAAGGACGTCGACGAGCGGGTGGAGCAGGTCTTCACCGCCGCCTTCCACGACACCGCGCGTGAGTTCGAGGGCGTCTTCTCGCGGCTCTTTCCCGGCGGCGAGGGCAGGCTGCTGCTCACCGACCCGGACAACATGCTCACCACCGGGGTGGACGTCGAGGCGCGGCCGCCGGGGAAGAAGGTGAAGCGGCTGTCGCTGCTGTCGGGAGGCGAACGCTCGCTGACCGCCGTGGCGATGCTGGTGTCGATCTTCAAGGCCCGGCCGAGCCCGTTCTATGTGATGGACGAGGTCGAGGCCGCCCTGGACGACACCAATCTGCAGCGGCTGATCCGGATCATGGAGGAGCTCCAGGAGAGCTCGCAGCTCATCGTCATCACGCACCAGAAGCGGACGATGGAGGTCGCCGATGCCCTGTACGGCGTATCGATGCAGGGCGACGGCGTGTCCAAGGTGATCAGCCAGCGACTCCGGAACGGCAAGCAGAAGACCGCCTGAGCGGGACGGCCTTCGGGGTGCGCGGGCGCGGCGAGGGCCCGCCTTGACCTGGGCGTTTCCGGCATTGAGGGACAAAATTCCCAGGATTGCCCCCCGGGACGCGGGCAACACGTTCGAGTGGTGGCCGTTGGGGGGTCGGCCAACACTGGAAGATCCAGCCCCTCATGCGAGGGCTCATCGCCGAGCCCAGGGAGAGCGCCTTGACGACCACAGCACAGGCAAGCGAGCCGGCGGACAAGACCCCGCCACCCGAACACCTCGCCCATGTCGTCTTCATCGCCGCCGCCGCGGCCATGGGCGGCTTCCTGTTCGGGTACGACAGCTCCGTCATCAACGGCGCCGTCGAGGCCATCCGGGACAAGTACCACATCGGCTCGGGCGAACTCGCCCAGGTCATCGCCATCGCGCTGATCGGCTGCGCGATCGGCGCCGCGACCGCGGGCCGGGTGGCCGACCGGATCGGCCGTATCCACTGCATGCGGATCGCCGCCGTGATGTTCACCATCAGCGCCGTCGGCTCCGCGCTGCCGTTCGCCCTGTGGGAGCTGGCCTTCTGGCGGATCATCGGCGGCTTCGCGATCGGTATGGCCTCGGTCATCGGCCCGGCCTACATCGCCGAGGTCTCCCCGCCCGCCTACCGCGGCCGGCTCGCGTCCTTCCAGCAGGCCGCGATCGTGCTCGGCATCGCTGTCTCCCAACTGGTCAACTACGCGATCCTCCAGGGCGCCAACGGCAACCAGCGCGGCAAGATCATCGGACTGGAAGCCTGGCAGCTGATGCTCGGTGTGATGGTGGTCCCCGCGGTGATCTACGGCATGTTCTCCTTCGTCATCCCCGAGTCCCCGCGCTATCTGATCTCGGTGGGCCGCGAGCACGACGCCAAGGCCGTACTGGCCGATGTCGAGGGCGAGCACATCGACCTCGACGCGCGTGTCGCCGAGATCGAGCACGCGATGCGGCGCGAGCACAAGTCGACCTTCAAGGACCTGCTCGGCTCCCGGAGGGGCTTCCTGCCGATCGTGTGGGTCGGCATCGGGCTCTCGGTCTTCCAGCAACTCGTCGGCATCAACGTGGCCTTCTACTACTCCGCCACGCTCTGGCAGTCGGTCGGCATCGACCCCAGCAGCTCGTTCCTCTACTCCTTCACCACCTCGATCGTGAACATGATCGGCACGGGCATCGCCATACTCTGTGTCGACCGGATCGGCCGCAGGCCACTCGCCCTGATCGGCTCCACCGGCATGGCGGTCGCCCTGGCCCTGGAGGCGTGGGCCTTCTCCGCCAAGAGCGGCGCCACCCTCCCCAACACCGAGGGCACGGTCGCGCTGATCGCCGCGCACTGCTTCGTGCTCTTCTTCGCGCTGTCCTGGGGTGTCATCGTGTGGGTCTTCCTCGGCGAGATGTTCCCGAACAAGATCCGCGCCGCCGCCCTGGGCGTCGCCGCCTCCGCGCAGTGGATCGCCAACTGGGCCGTCACCGCGAGCTTCCCGAGCCTCGCCGGCTGGAACCTGTCGGCCACGTACGTCATCTACACGTGCTTCGCGGTGCTCTCCATCCCGTTCGTCCTCCTCTTCGTCAAGGAGACCAAGGGCAAGACCCTGGAGGAGATGGGCTGAGCCGGCTCTCCGCGGCGGGGGCGCGGCCGTACCTCCCGCGGCGAGTCCGCGCGCCCTGGGGCGAGAAGGCGGCGACCGAACCGTGATACTGGGGGGGTTATGGAAATCGTCATCCTAGTCGTCGTCATCGCTCTGGTCGTGGTCCTCGGGGCCGGCGGGCTGGTGGTGGGCAGCCGCCGCAGGAAAAAGCAGCTGCCGCCCTCGCCGCCGAGCCCCCCGACGATCACCACGCCTCCCGCCGAACCGCACGTCGGGGACGAGGCCGAGACCCCGCGGGAGGAACCCCGCCGGACCATCGAGGAGGTTCCGCTCCCCGGCGCCACCGCCGCGCCCGAGGCCGTCGAGGAGGTGCCGGTCCCGCCCGCGCCGGAGATCGAGCGGCCGGAACCGACCGCCGGCCGCCTCGTACGGCTGCGCTCCCGTCTGTCCCGCTCGCAGAACTCGCTGGGCAAGGGCCTGCTCACCCTGCTCTCCCGGGAACGCCTCGACGAGGAGACGTGGGAGGAGATCGAGGACACCCTGATCACCGCCGACGTCGGTGTCGCCCCCACCCAGGAGCTGGTCGAGCGGCTGCGCACCCGGGTACGGGTGCTCGGCACCCGGACCCCGGACGATCTGCGCCAACTGCTCCGCGAGGAACTGATCGCCCTGGTCGACCCCACGCTCGACCGCACCCTGCGCACCGAGAGCCACGAGGACTCCCCGGCCGTGCTGCTGGTCGTCGGCGTCAACGGCACCGGCAAGACCACCACCACCGGCAAGCTCGCCCGGGTGCTCGTCGCCGACGGGCACAGCGTCGTACTCGGCGCGGCCGACACCTTCCGCGCCGCCGCGGCCGACCAGTTGCAGACGTGGGGCGAGCGGGTCGGGGCGCGTACGGTACGCGGGCCCGAGGGCGGCGATCCCGCGTCGGTGGCCTTCGACGCGGTCAAGGAGGGCATCGCGGAGAGCGCCGACACCGTGCTCATCGACACCGCGGGCCGGCTGCACACCAAGACCGGCCTGATGGACGAGCTGGGCAAGGTCAAGCGGGTCGTGGAGAAGCACGGGCCGGTGGACGAGGTGCTGCTCGTGCTCGACGCCACCACCGGGCAGAACGGCCTGGTCCAGGCACGGGTCTTCGCCGAGGTCGTGGACATCACCGGCATCGTCCTGACCAAGCTCGACGGCACGGCGAAGGGCGGCATCGTGGTGGCCGTCCAGCGTGAACTCGGTGTGCCGGTCAAGCTCATCGGCCTCGGCGAGGGCGCGGACGACCTGGCCCCCTTCGAGCCCGAGGCGTTCGTGGACGCCCTCATCGGGGAGTAGCCGGGTCAGTTGTTACGCATCACCGGATCAATAGCCGTGCGTAAGGGGTGTCCTCACGGGAGGACACCCCTTACGCGTAGGCGGCGCGGTCGCGGTGGGTGACGTAGGCGAGCGTGCCCAGCAGCAGCCGGGCCTCGGGGGGCTGGGGGATCGAGTCGAGGCGGGGCTCGCGCAGCCAGCCGACCGGGCCGAGGCCCGCGAGGTCCGACGGGGGAGCGGTGACATGCTCGCCCGGGCCCAGGCAGCGCAGGTCGAGCCGCGCGTCGTCCCAGCCCATCCGGTAGAGCAGCTGCGGCAGTTCGGCCGCCGCGCCCGGCGCGACGAAGAACTGCGCCCGGCCGGTGGGCGTGCGCAGCACGGGCCCGAGGTGCAGCCCCATCCGCTCCAGCCTGACCAGTGCCCGGCGCCCGGCCGCCTCGGCCATGTCGATCACGTCGAAGGAACGCCCCACGGGCAGCAGCACCGCCGCCCCCGGCACCCGGTCCCACACCGCCGCGGCCTGCTCAAGACCGGCCCCGGCCGGGATCTCCCCGGCGTACGCCAGCGGATGCGCCCCCGGCGCCGCGCAGCGGGTGTCGCCGCACGAGCAGGCGCCGCCCCCGCGTGCCGCGCGCGCCCCCGGCGCCACCGCCCAGCCGCACAGCGCGGTGTACTCCGCGACCGTGGTGCACACCGCGGCGTGCGTACGGCGCCGCGTGCCGGAAAGCGCCGCGAGCCGGGCCGTGTCGCGCACCCCGTACCGCTGCTGCCGCATCTCGCGGATGTTGCCGATCGTGAACACCATGACCTCTCCAACGCGTCGCCGCCGCCGATGGTTACGCAGCTGCCTGACCTTGTCCGACCGGCATGTGTCAAGTGAATCGTCCGCAACCGCGACCGAGTTCATTCGAAGGGGTGGCGAATGGTGGCGTTTCCGCGACATCGGCCGTCCGATGGGTGATCGTGGGGCTACTTTCAGTACAGGAGTCCATGGCGGTGGCCCACTCGCCTCCCGGATATGCCGGAGGCAAGGTGAGGCCCGAACGCCCGCCGCCGATCCGGCGATACGGGCCACAGGACTCAACGGACCCTGATATGCAGGGGTTCGAGACAAGCGGGATGGGGGCTTGACCGTGACCGGCACACCGGAGAAGCAGCCCAATGCGCAACTGAGCTCATGGTTCATGCGCAGTGGCTGGTCGAAGGGCGAGTTGGCGCGTCAGGTCAACCGCAGGGCACGCCAGTTGGGCGCGCACCACGTCAGCACCGACACCTCGCGGGTGCGGCGCTGGCTCGACGGGGAGCAGCCGCGCGAGCCGATCCCGCGCATCCTGTCGGAGCTGTTCTCCGAGCGCTTCGGCTGTGTCGTCCCGGTCGAGGACCTGGGCCTGCGTTCCCCCCACCAGCCGCCCGCGGGCGGCGACATCGACCTGCCGTGGGCCGGCCCGCAGACCGTCCAGCTGATCAACGAGTTCTCCCGCAGCGACCTCATGCTCGGCCGCCGCGGCTTCCTCAGCACCTCGCTCGCGCTGTCCGCCGGGCCCGCCCTGCTGGAGCCGATGCAGCGCTGGCTGGTGCCCACCGCCCCCGCCGCGTCGGCCGACCCCGCGGGACTGACCACAACCGTGCTCGCCGCGTCCCGCGACGGCGGCGGCCGGCCCTCCCGGCTCTCCCAGCAGGAGCTGGAGCTGCTGGAGTCCACCGCCGTGATGTTCCGCGAGTGGGACAGCCAGTGCGGCGGCGGACTGCGCCGCAAGGCCGTCGTCGGCCAGCTGCACGAGGTCACCGACCTCCTCCAGGAGGCGCACCCCGAGCCCGTCGCCCGCCGGCTCTACCGGACCACCGCCGACCTCGCCGCGCTCGCCGGATGGATGAGCTACGACGTCGGTCTCCAGCCCACCGCGCAGAAGTACCTGGTGCTCGCCCTGCACGCGGCCAAGGAGGCCGGCGACCGCCCGCTCGGCGCCTTCATCCTGTCCTCGATGAGCCGCCAGATGATCCACCTCGACCGGCCGGACGACGCCCTGGAGCTGATCCACCTCGCGCAGTACGGCAGCCGGGAGTCGGCCACCGCCACCACCCAGGCCATGCTGCACGCCCTGGAGGCCCGCGCGTACGCCAACATGGGCCAGGTCAACAAGTGCCACCGCGCGGTCCGGATGGCCCAGGACACCTTCGCCGACTCCCGGCCGGCCGAGGACCCCTCCTGGATCAGCTTCTTCAACGAGGCCGAGCTGCACGCCGAGAACGCCCACTCCTACCGCGACCTCGCCTATGTCGCGGGCCGCAGCCCCACCTACGCCTCCCTCGCGCGGCCCGAGATGGAGAAGGCCGTCAACGGATTCAGCGACGACCCCGTCCACCAGCGTGCCTACGCCCTCAATCTGGTCGGCATGGGCACTGTCCATCTGCTGATGCGGGAGCCCGAGCAGGCCGCGCACTTCACCGAGCACGCCATCCGCGTCGCCCGCCGGGTCCGCTCCGAGCGCGTCAACACCCGGATCCGCAAGACCACGCACACCGCGGTCCGTGACTTCGGCGACGTGCCCGCCGTCGTCCACCTCGCCGACCGGCTCTCCCAGGAGCTTCCGGAAGTCGCCGAGTCCGCCTGAGCGGCCCGCGCGGCATTACCGTACGCGCCTCGCCGTTCCCCGGACGGTGACCGCTCCGGTCTTCTTCCATCCCACCCGTATACATCCTTCACCACACCCGGTGGCGGTTCATCTCCATGTAACAAGGACGACTTCTTCGTCACGGCGGCGAAACACCGAACGGCATCGGCGGAAACCCGGCTGAGTCAATCTCATGGCGAAAACCGGCCCACCCTGCACCGCCCGCACGGGCCGTTCGGATGACGAGGAGACGCCGATGGCACCAGCCATCATGACGCTGGCCGCTGATGCGCCCACGCTCGACACTGGAAGTACGGCGTTCATGCTGCTCAGTGCGGCCCTGGTGATGGTGATGACCCCAGGTCTCGCCTTCTTCTACGGCGGCATGGTGCGCGTCAAGAGCGCCCTGAACATGTTGATGATGAGCTTCATCAGCCTGGGCATCATCACCATTCTGTGGACGCTCTACGGATTCAGCTTCGCCTTCGACTCCGGCAGCGGATTCATGGGCGGAACCCACTGGTTCGGCATGCGCAACATAGGAATAACCGAACTTTGGCCCGGATTCGGGATACCGGTCTATGTATTCGCCGTATTCCAGCTGATGTTCGCGATCATCACCCCCGCCCTGATCAGCGGCGCACTCGCCGACCGGGTGAAATTCACCGCCTGGTCGCTGTTCATCACGCTGTGGGCCACGGTCGTCTACTTCCCCGTCGCCCACTGGGTGTGGGCCTCCGACGGCTGGCTGGCCAAGCGCGGTGTCATCGACTTCGCGGGCGGCACCGCGGTCCACATCAACGCCGGCGCGGCCGCCCTCGGCGTGATCCTGGTGATCGGCAAGCGCAACGGCTTCAAGCGCGACCCGATGCGCCCGCACAACCTGCCGCTGGTCATGCTCGGCGCCGGCCTGCTGTGGTTCGGCTGGTTCGGGTTCAACGCGGGCTCCTGGCTCGGCTCCGACGGCGTCGCCGCCGTCGCCTTCACCAACACCCAGGTGGCCACCGCCGCCGCGATGCTCGGCTGGCTGATCTACGAGCGGCTGCGCCACGGCTCCTTCACCACCCTGGGCGCCGCCTCCGGCGCGGTCTCCGGCCTCGTCGCCATCACCCCCTCCTGCGGCTCGGTCTCCCCGCTCGGCGCCATCGCCGTCGGCCTGATCGCCGGTGTGCTCTGCGCCGCGGCCGTCGGTCTGAAGTACCGGTTCGACTACGACGACTCGCTCGACGTGGTCGGCGTCCACATGGTCGGCGGCATCATCGGCTCCCTGCTGATCGGCTTCTTCGCCACCGGCGGCGTCGGCCAGAGCGCCAAGGGCGTCTTCTACGGCGGCGGCTTCGACCAGTTGTGGAAGCAGTTCACCGGCGTCGGCGCGGTCCTCGGCTACTCCCTGGTGTGCTCCGCGATCCTCGCCAAGCTCATCGACGTCACCCTCGGCTTCCGGGTCACCGAGGACGAGGAGATCACCGGTATCGACCAGGTCGAGCACGCCGAGACCGCATACGACTTCGCCGGCGTCGGCGGCGGCTCCCGTACCACCGCCGCTTCGGCCGGCACCGGCAGCGAGGCGGACGCCTCCTCCAGCAAGAAGGTGGACGCGTGAAGATCATCACCGCCGTCGTGAAGCCCCACCGGCTCGACGAGATCAAGGACGCCCTGCAGGCGTTCGGGGTCCACGGCCTGACCGTCACCGAAGCCAGCGGATACGGCCGCCAGCGCGGCCACACCGAGGTCTACCGGGGCGCGGAGTACACCGTCGACCTCGTACCCAAGATCCGCATCGAGGTGCTCGCCGAGGACGCGGACGCGGACCAGCTCATAGAAGTCATCGTAAAAGCGGCCAGAACAGGCAAGATCGGAGACGGCAAGGTGTGGAGCCTGCCGGTCGACACGGCCGTCAGGGTACGCACAGGCGAGCGCGGACCCGACGCGCTCTAGGGACGGTCCGCACGGTCCGCTCCGAGACCCCTGACAACCCCCAGCGTGGAGAACGAGTGACCGACAGCGTCGAAGCGCAGGACGGCAGTTACGCGGCGGCCCGGCTGCGCCTCCTCACCCAGGAGGCGCGGTCCGGGCCGCCGCGCCGGGCCGCCCTGGCCGCCCTCACCGACCAGTGGCTGGCCTCCCTCGCCACCGAGGCGGCCCTGGTGACCGGCACCGGCGGCTACGCCCTGGTCGCCGTCGGCGGCTACGGCCGCGGCGAACTCTCCCCCCGCAGCGACCTCGATCTGCTGCTCCTGCACGACTCCGAGAAATCCGTGGCCGCCCTGGCCGACCGCGTCTGGTACCCGGTCTGGGACCTCGGCCTCGCCCTCGACCACTCGGTGCGCACCCCGGCCGAGGCCCGCAGGACCGCGGGCGAGGACCTGAAGGTCCAGCTCGGGCTGCTCGACGCCCGCCACCTCGCGGGCGACCCGTCCCTCACCTCACATCTGCGCAGCGCCGTCCTCGCCGACTGGCGCAACCAGGCCCCCAAACGGCTGCCCGCACTCCGCGAGCTGTGCCAGGAGCGCGGCGAGCGCCAGGGCGAGCTGTCCTATCTGCTCGAACCCGACCTCAAGGAGGCCCGCGGCGGCCTGCGCGACGCCACGGCCCTGCGCGCGGTCGCCGCCTCCTGGCTGGCCGACGCCCCCCGCGAGGGGCTTGAGGACGCCCGTACCCGCCTTCTGGACGCCCGCGACGCCCTCCACCTGGTCACCGGGCGGGCCACCGACCGGCTCGCCCTCCAGGAACAGGACCAGGTCGCCGCCGCCCTCGGCCTCCTCGACGCCGACGCCCTGCTCCGCCAGGTCTACGAGGCCGCCCGCCGTATCTCCTACGCCGCCGACGTCACCTGGCGCGAGGTCGGCCGGGTGCTGCGCGCCCGTGAGTCCCGGCCCCGCCGCCGGCTGCTCGGCCGCGGCCGCAGCGCCCCCACGACCCACGCGCCCGAGCGGGTGCCGCTGGCCGACGGCGTCGTCGAGCAGGAGGGCGAGGCCGTGCTCGCGCTCGCCGCCAAGCCCGAGCGCGACCCCGTACTCCCGCTGCGGGCCGCCGCTGCCGCCGCCCAGGCCGGGCTGCCGCTGTCGCTGTACGCCGTGCGCCGCTTCAGCGCTCCCTCGGCCAAGCCGCTGCCCGTGCCCTGGCCCGCCGAGGCCCGCGAACAGCTCGTCACCCTGCTCGGCGCCGGGGAGTCCACCGTCCCGGTCTGGGAGGCGCTGGAGGCGGAGGGCCTGATCACCCGGCTGCTGCCGGACTGGGAACGGGTGCGCTGCCGTCCGCAGCGCAACGCCGTCCACCGCTTCACCGTCGACCGGCACCTGGTGGAGACCGCCGTGCGGGCCGCCGGGCTCACCCGCCGGGTCGGCCGCCCGGACCTGCTGCTCACCGCCGCCCTGCTGCACGACATCGGCAAGGGCTGGCCGGGCGACCACAGCGAGGCCGGCGAGGTGATCGCGCGCGACCTCGCCGCCCGGATCGGCTTCGGCCCCGCGGACGTGGACACCCTCGCCCTGCTGGTCCGGCACCACCTGCTGCTCATCGAGACCGCCACCCGCCGCGACCTGGACGACCCCGAGACGATCCGCGTGGTCGCCGAGACCGTACGGGACACCTCCACGCTGGAGCTGCTGGCCGCCCTCACCGAGGCCGACGCGCTCGCCACCGGGCCCGCCGCCTGGAGTACCTGGCGGGCCTCGCTCCTGGCCGACCTGGTCGAGCGGGTCGCCGAGGCGCTGGTGGGCGGCGCGCTCCCGGACACCGCCGAGCGCGATCCCACCGCCGAGGAGGAGCGGCTCGCCGTGGAGGCGGCCCGCACCCGCGGCCCCGTACTGGCCCTGCACGCGCACAGCGAGCCCGAGGCCGAGGGAGACGCCCTGGACGAGGCACTGGGCGTCGAACTGCTGCTGGCCGTGCCGGACCGGCCCGGGCTCGTCGCCCAGGCGGCGGGAGTGCTGGCCCTGCACCGGCTGACCGTACGGGCGGCCGATCTGCGCTCGGTCGACCCGATCGGCGAGGGCCAGGTCGCGCTGCTGAACTGGCGGGTCTCCGCGGAGTACGGCGCCCTGCCGGAGACGGCCAGGCTCAGGGCCGACCTGGCCCGCGCCTTCGACGGCTCGCTGGACATCGAGTCCCGGCTGGCCGAGCGGGAGGCCGCGTATCCGCGCCGCCGCGGCATCACCCCGCCCCCGCCGCGGGTGAGCGTGGCGCCCGGCACCTCCCGGAAGGCCACCGTCCTGGAGGTCCGCGCCCATGACGCGCCCGGTCTGCTGCACCGCATCGGCCTCGCGCTGTCAGCGGCCGCCGTCACCGTGCGCTCGGCCCGTATCTCCACCCTGGGCGCGAACGCGGTCGACGCCTTCTACGTCGTCGGCGAGGACGGCCGCCCGCTGCCCGAGGCGCGTGCGGCGGAGGTCGCCCGCCAGGTGGAGGCGGCGCTGCGGTGACGCGTCCCCGCGGCGGGACGGGAGCGTTCGGGCGGGCACCCGTTACGGCGGGGCGGACCGTACGCTCCCCGGGCCGGATACCCTGGAAGGCGATTGACCCCACTCCCGACCGCAAGGATCTGCGTCCGCCGTGTTCGATACGCTGTCTGACCGCCTCAGCGCGACATTCAAGAACCTCCGGGGCAAGGGCCGTCTGTCCGAGGCGGACATCGACGCCACCGCCCGCGAGATCCGTATCGCCCTGCTCGAAGCGGATGTCGCGCTCCCGGCCGTGCGGTCGTTCATCGCGAACGTCAAGCAGCGGGCGGTGGGCGCCGAGGTCTCCCAGGCGCTCAACCCCGCGCAGCAGGTCATCAAGATCGTCAACGAGGAACTGGTCACGATCCTCGGCGGCGAGTCCCGCCGGCTGCGGTTCGCCAAGCAGCCGCCGACCGTGATCATGCTCGCCGGCCTCCAGGGCGCGGGCAAGACCACCCTCGCGGGCAAGCTCGGCCTGTGGCTCCAGAAGCAGGGCCACACCCCGCTGCTGGTCGCCTGCGACCTCCAGCGGCCCAACGCCGTGAACCAGCTCTCCGTGGTCGCCGAGCGCGCGGGCGTCGCCGTCTTCGCGCCCGAGCCGGGCAACGGCGTGGGCGACCCGGTGAAGGTCGCGAAGGACTCCATCGACTACGCCACGTCCCGGCAGTACGACGTCGTCGTCGTGGACACCGCGGGCCGCCTGGGCATCGACCAGGAGATGATGCGGCAGGCCGCGGACATCCGTGACGCGGTCCGGCCGACCGAGATCCTCTTCGTCGTCGACGCGATGATCGGCCAGGACGCGGTGAACACCGCGGAGGCCTTCCGCGACGGCGTCGGCTTCGACGGCGTGGTGCTCTCCAAGCTCGACGGCGACGCCCGGGGCGGCGCCGCGCTGTCGATCGCGCACGTCACCGGCAAGCAGATCATGTTCGCGTCCAACGGTGAGAAGCTGGACGACTTCGACGCCTTCCACCCGGACCGGATGGCGTCGCGGATCCTCGGCATGGGCGATGTGCTCTCGCTCATCGAGAGGGCCGAGCAGACCTTCAGCCAGGCCGAGGCCGAGAAGATGGCGGCCAAGCTGGCGAAGGGCCCCAAGGAGTTCACGCTCGACGACTTCCTGGCCCAGATGGAGCAGGTCCGCAAGATGGGCTCCATCTCCAAGCTGCTCGGGATGCTCCCGGGCATGGGCCAGATCAAGGACCAGATCAACAACCTGGACGAGCGGGACGTGGACCGCACCGCGGCGATCATCAAGTCGATGACCCCGGGCGAGCGCCAGGACCCGCACCTCATCAACGGCTCGCGCCGGGCCCGGATCGCCAAGGGCTCCGGGGTCGAGGTCAGCGCGGTCAAGAGCCTGGTCGAGCGGTTCTTCGAGGCGCGCAAGATGATGTCCCGGATGGCCCAGGGCGGCGGCATGCCCGGGATGCCGGGCATGCCCGGCATGGGCGGCGGTCCGGGGCGGCAGAAGAAGCAGCAGAAGCAGGCCAAGGGCCGGCGGCAGAGCGGCAACCCGATGAAGCGCAAGGAGGAGGCCGCCGCCGCTGCCGCCCGCCGCGAGCAGCAGCAGAACCAGGACCCGAACGCCTCTCCGTTCGGTCTGCCGGGCCCGGGTCAGGACTTCGAACTGCCCGACGAGTTCAAGAAGTTCATGGACTGACGTCCGCCGCCCGACGGCCGGTGGGCGCCCCCGCGCGCTGCGCGCACCGGCCGGGAGGCGATGATGGGATCATGCGCGTATCGATCCGAGAGCCCCGTACCAGTGACGCCGAAGCCCATCGGGCGGCCGTGCTGAGGTCAGTCGAGCACCTCCGCCCGTGGAATCCGGTGGACCCCGACGGCTTCCACGAGCTGCTGCGGCGCCAGGGCCACGAGCTGCGGACGTTCCTGATCATCAACGAGGAGGACGGCGGCATCGTCGGCCGGGTCAACGTCGCCAACATCGTCCGCGCCCGCTTCCGCAACGCAGCCCTCGGGTACGACAGCTACCGGCCGTACAACGGCACCGGGCGGATGACCGAGGGGCTGCGGCTGGTCGTGGACCGCTGCTTCACCAGCTACCCGGACGGGCTCGGGCTGCACCGGCTGGAGATCAACGTCCAGCCGGACAACAGCCGTTCGGTGGCGATGGCCGAGCGGCTCGGCTTCCGCCACGAGGGCTTCTCCCCGCGGATGCTCTTCATCAACGACGCCTGGCGCGATCACGAGCGCTTCGCGCTCACGGCCGAGGAGTGGCCGGGTCTCGACGGTCCGGCGCAGGCGGCTCCGCGGCCAGCAGACTCCTGAGCCCGGCGCCGCGGGCGACCGCCTCCAGGTCGTCGAGCGCCGCCACCGCCCGCGCGGCGGCCGCCGGGTCCCGCGCGGCCAGCCCGCTGTCGGCGAACTCGTCCTCGTCCAGCCGCAGTACGTCGGCGCCGTCGGCGGACACCCACAGGTCGAGGTCCAGGTCCTCCACGGTCAGACCGTCGGCGGCGACGGCCGCGGGCCGGGTGATGTCGCAGTACCAGCCCTTGGGGACACCGCGCGCGTCGACCACCTCCTTGAGGGAGTACCAGCGGTCGCGCCAGTAGTGCTCGGTGAACACATCGCCCGGCTCGAAGCGGACGAAGCCGAAGTCCCGTACGTCCGGCAGCGACCAGGGGGCGCGTACGGTCACACGGACGCCGTCGTCGTACAGCACGGTCGCCAGGTAGCGGACCTTCTCGCGGCCCGCCTTGACCAGTCGGACGGTGGTGGCGGCGTCGGGGGTGAGCGCAGTGGTCATACGGTCAGCCTGGTGCACGGCGCCCGGGGCGGCCAACCGGATTTCGCCCGCGCTCGCAGCCAGGAGGCGAAGCGCCGCCGTCCCCGCCAAAGCCACCGATTCACGGTCACGCCGCGCCGGGCCGTACCATCGCCTTCATGGCAAAGGCTCCCGTTCTCACCCCCCAGGCGGACGACTTCCCGCGCTGGTACCAGGACTTGATCAACAAGGCCGAGCTGGCCGACAACGGCCCCGTGCGCGGCACCATGGTCATCAGGCCGTACGGCTACGGCCTGTGGGAGCGGATGCAGCAGGACATGGACGCGCGGATCAAGTCGGTCGGCGCGCAGAACGCGTACTTCCCGCTCTTCATCCCGCAGTCCTACCTGACCCGGGAGGCCGAGCACGTCGAGGGCTTCGCGCCGGAGCTGGCCGTGGTCACGCACGGCGGCGGCAAGGAGCTGGAGGAGCCGATCGTCGTACGGCCGACCTCCGAGACGATCATCAACGAGTACTTCTCCAAGTGGGTGCAGAGCTACCGCGATCTGCCGCTGCTGATCAACCAGTGGGCGAACGTGGTCCGCTGGGAGCTGCGGCCGCGGCTGTTCCTGCGCACCACGGAGTTCCTGTGGCAGGAGGGGCACACCGCGCACGCGACGCAGGAGGACGCGCGCGAGTTCGCCTCCCGTATCCAGCGCGACGTCTACGCCGACTTCATGGAGAAGGTCCTGGCGATGGACGTGGTGCTGGGCCGCAAGACGCCGAAGGAGCGTTTCGCCGGGGCGATCAACACGCTCACCCTCGAAGGGATGATGGGCGACGGCAAGGCGCTCCAGCTCGGCACGAGCCATGAGCTGGGGCAGAACTTCGCGAAGGCGTTCCACACGCAGTACCTGTCCAAGGACGGCGCCCAGGAGTACGTCTGGCAGACCTCCTGGGGCAGCACCACCCGGATGATCGGCGCCCTGGTGATGATGCACGGCGACGACAACGGGCTGCGGGTGCCGCCGCGGCTGGCGCACGTCCAGGTCGTCGTGCTGGCGATCAAGGACGACGAGGCCGTCGTCGCGAAGGTGCGCGAGATCGGCGACCGGCTGCGCGAGGCCGGCCTGCGGGTGGTCGTGGACGACCGCACGGACACCCCCTTCGGCCGCCGCGCGGTGGACTGGGAGCTCAAGGGAGTGCCGCTGCGGGTGGAGATCGGGCCGCGCGACCTGGAGGCCGGCACCGCGATGCTGGCCCGCCGGATTCCCGGCGGCAAGGCGCCGGTCGCCCTGGACAGCCTGGTATCGCTGCTGCCCGGAGTGCTTGACGAGGACCAGGAGACACTGCTGCGGCAGTCCCGGGAACGCCGGGCGTCTCGCACTGTGGACGTCGCGACCATCGGCGAGGCGGCCGAGGCCGCGGCCACCGGCTGGGCTCGTATCCCGTGGGCCGACCTCGGCGCCGAGGGCGAGGCAAAGCTCGCCGAGCAGGGCGTTTCCGTCCGCTGCCTGGTCGCGGAGGACGGTTCCGTACCGGTCTCCGACGACGCTCCGGGCACCCTGGCGATCGTCGCGAGGGCCTACTAGCCCCTACCGGCGTCCGCTGACCGAAAAACGGTGTACGGAATACGTCATACGTCCGTCCCTGGGGCGGGTGCGAGGGTTCTCCACTGTCCTCCGCACCCGCCCTTCGTCATGCGCATCATCCGGAACTGACCGATCAGTGCAAATTAATTGGACTGGCCCGGAATCGGAACACCGGGAGCGTCCGGCTCGTTGTTACGGCGTGAGCACGACACCACCTGTTCTCGCCGCCGAGCTGGCAGTCGCCTGGGCCGATATTCAACGGCACCATTCCGAGCTGCCCGACCTGGCCGCGCCCGAGTCCCTGATCGGAGAGTCGTCGTCCGCCTGCGGGACGGAGCTCTCCTTCGAAAGGCTGCTGCACGAGGCAGTGCACGGGATCGCCGCCGCCCGCGGCATCCGTGACACCTCGCGCGCCGGCCGCTACCACAACCGCCGTTTCCTCGCGATCGCCGACGAGATGGGCCTCGACCACGCGGAGGAGCCGCATCCCAGCAGCGGCTTCTCGCTCGTGGTGATGCGGCCCGACACCCGGAAACGATATCGGGGCACCATCGACCGGTTGCAGCGCGCGCTCAAGGCGCACACCGCGGCCACCACCGCCGACACCGCCCGTTCCTTCCGCGGCCCGGCCGCGCGGCACGGCTCGTCGGGCGGTGGCGTACGGGTCAAGGCCGTCTGCGACTGCGGGCGCAACGTCCGCGTCGTGCCGTCCGTGCTGGCCCAGGCGCCGATCATGTGCGGGGCGTGCGGGCAGCCGTTCAGGATCCCGGAGGTCGTAGGGGTGGCCTGAGTGTGGCAGAATGTTCAGCTGAGCACTCGACAGCCGTGCAGGAACCCTCTCTCCTTCGGCTGACGCGTCCGTCGGGCGCGCGACCTCCACAACCCCACGTGGCCGTTCGTCGTGCCCAACCACGTCAACACCAGGAGAACCCACTCCCGTGGCAGTCAAGATCAAGCTGAAGCGTCTGGGCAAGATCCGTTCGCCTCACTACCGCATCGTCGTCGCCGACTCCCGTACCCGCCGTGACGGCCGGGCCATCGAGGAGATCGGCCTGTACCACCCGGTGCAGAACCCGTCGCGCATCGAGGTCGACTCGGAGCGCGCGCAGTACTGGCTCTCCGTCGGCGCGCAGCCGACCGAGCCCGTGCTCGCCATCCTCAAGCTCACCGGTGACTGGCAGAAGCACAAGGGCCTTGAGGCCCCGGCTCCGCTGCTGGTCGCCGAGCCCAAGGCCGACAAGCGCGTCCTGTTCGAGGCCGCCGCCAAGGACTCGGTGGAGTCGAAGGGTGAGGCCATCACCCCCAAGGCGAAGAAGTCCGACAAGAAGGCCGATGACGCCGAGGCCACCGCCCCGGCCGACTCCACCGAGGCCTGAGCATGCTCGAGGAGGCTCTTGAGCACCTCGTGAAAGGCATCGTCGACAACCCTGACGATGTGCAGGTCGGCATGCGCACCCTGCGGCGCGGCAGCGTGCTGGAGGTCCGGGTGCACCCCGACGACCTCGGCAAGGTGATCGGCCGCAACGGCCGTACCGCCCGCGCGCTGCGTACCGTCGTGGGAGCACTCGGCGGCCGCGGTGTCCGCGTCGACCTCGTGGACGTGGACCAGGTCCACTGAGCGGGCGGTTCGCCGGGCGCACCGTCCCTCGGGCGGGTCGTCCGCCGATCGGCTGACACATCTGATGAACACCGGCGCGGGCCGGGAACGGCCTCGGCCGTTCCCGGCCCGCGCCGTATGTCCCGACCGCGTTCGGTCCGGAACCCCCTCCGGAAACTGGAAAGGTGAAGCGCTCCATGCAGCTGGTAGTCGGCAGGATCGGCCGCGCCCACGGCATCAAGGGCGAGGTCAGCGTCGAGGTGCGCACGGACGAGCCGGAGCTGCGGCTCGCCCCCGGCGTCGTGCTCGCCACCGACCCGGCGTCGACGGGTCCGCTGACCATCGCCACCGGCCGGGTGCACAGCGGCCGGCTGATGCTGCGGTTCGAGGGCGTCAGCGACCGCACCGGCGCCGAGGCGCTGCGCAACACGCTGCTGATCGCCGAGGTCGACCCGACGCAGACCCCGGAGGACCCCGAGGAGTTCTACGACCATCAGCTGATCGACCTCGACGTGGTCACGGTCGACGGACGCGAGGTCGGGCGGATCGCCGAGATCACCCATCTGCCGTACCAGGACCTGCTGGTCGTACGGCGGCCGGACGGCGGCGAGGTGCTGATCCCGTTCGTCGGCGAGATCGTGCCGGAGATCGACCTGGAGGAGCAGCGGGCGGTGATCGACCCGCCGCCGGGGCTGCTGGACGAGGGCGGGTCTCCGGGCGCGGACGCGGAGCCGGGCGCGGATTCTGACGCGGAGCCGGGTGCCAGTGCTGACGCCGAGTCGGGCGCCGGTGCTGACGCCGAGTCGGGTGCGGACAGCGGTTCCGCCGGGTCCGGGGACGGCGTCTGAGATGCGGATCGACGTCGTCACGATCTTCCCCGAGTACCTCGACCCGCTGAACGTCTCGCTGGTCGGCAAGGCCCGCGCCGCCGGGCGGCTGGACGTGCACGTCCACGACCTGCGCGCGTGGGCCCACGACCGGCACAACACGGTGGACGACACGCCGTACGGCGGCGGCCCCGGCATGGTCATGATGACCGGACCGTGGGGGGAGGCACTGGACCAGACCCTCGCCGACGGCTACGAGGCCGGCGCGGGCGAACCGGTCCTCGTCGTCCCTACCCCCAGCGGCCGCCCCTTCACCCAGGAGGTGGCCGTCGCACTGTCCCGACGCCCCTGGCTGATCTTCACCCCGGCCCGCTACGAGGGCATCGACAGCCGGCTGACCGCCGAGTACGCGACCCGGATGCCGGTCCACGAGGTCTCCATCGGGGACTATGTGCTGGCCGGCGGCGAGGCCGCGGTACTGGTCGTCACCGAGGCCGTCGCCCGGCTGCTGCCCGGCGTGCTGGGCAACGCCCAGTCGCACGCCGACGACTCCTTCGCGCCCGGCCCGATGGCCAACCTGCTGGAAGGGCCCGTCTACACCAAGCCGCCGCGGTGGCGCGGCCGCGGCATCCCCGAGGTGCTGCTCAGCGGCCACCACGGGAAGATCGCCCGCTGGCGCCGCGACGAGGCCTTCCGCCGTACGGTCGCCAACCGGCCCGATCTGATCGAGCGCTGCGGCCCCGCCGCCTTCGACAAGAAGGACCGCGAGATGCTCAGCATCCTCGGCTGGCAGCCCGGACCCGACGGCCGATTTGGGCGGAACCCCGACGCCATGGAAGAATGACCCGCTGTCGCCTGTCCGGCGCG
This sequence comes from Streptomyces sp. NBC_00223, assembly GCF_036199905.1. Lineage (NCBI taxonomy): Bacteria > Bacillati > Actinomycetota > Actinomycetes > Kitasatosporales > Streptomycetaceae > Streptomyces > Streptomyces sp. NBC_00223. Next base: position 6,310,032 of record NZ_CP108109.1, read on the forward strand.
CGCCCCTGCCACAGGGGGAACGACGCCAGCCGTGACCGAGCGGCCACCCCGTAGACGAATCACGACATTCCGTCGATGACCTGTGGCATCGGCGAGGAAGCGAAGCATCATGGCCAATCTGATCGACAGCGTCAACAGTGCCTCACTGCGCACCGACGTGCCGGCCTTCCGCCCCGGCGACACCATCAACGTCCACGTGCGCGTCATCGAGGGCAACCGCTCCCGTGTGCAGCAGTTCAAGGGCGTTGTCATCCGCCGTCAGGGCTCGGGCATCAGCGAGACCTTCACGGTCCGCAAGGTCAGCTTCTCCGTCGGCGTCGAGCGCACCTTCCCGGTGCACACCCCGATCGTGGAGAAGATCGAGGTCGTGACCCGCGGTGACGTCCGTCGCGCCAAGCTGTACTACCTCCGTGAGCTGCGCGGCAAGGCCGCGAAGATCAAGGAGAAGCGGGACTGACCGCTTGACCCGTCCTTGGCACGGGCCGGATAAGCTTCCGCCCCGATGGACAGCGAAGCAGTGACACCGGAACGCGACCGTTCCTCTCCCGCCGACGAGGCGGAGCCGGAGGAGCGGTCGCGTTCCGTTGTCCCGGCGTTTCCGGCCGGGTCCGATGCCGGGGCCGACGCAGGGGCGGACGTCAAGCCGGACGCCGATTCGGGCGCCGACCCCGTGCCCGAGCCGGACCCTTCCGGCCCGGCCGGCTGGTGGGCGGCCTGGCGGCGGACGGTGCTGTTCGGGCTTGCCTGCGTCGCCGCCATGCTGCTCGTCACCCACTTCGTGGTGGAGCCCTTCCAGGTGCCGAGCGCGTCCATGGAGGGCACTCTGCGGATCGGTGACCGCATCCTGGTCGACAAGCTGGCGTACCGCTTCGGCGGCACCCCGCACCGGGGGGACGTGATCGTGTTCGACGGCAAGGGATCGTTCACCCAGGACGGCGGGACGGACTACGTGAAGCGCGTCATCGGCGTCGGCGGCGACCGGGTCACCTGCTGCGACCGGCAGGGCCGGCTGCTGGTCAACGGCCACCCGCTGGAAGAGACGTATCTGCACCCCGGTGACGTGCCGTCCCGGGTACCGTTCGACATCGTGGTACCGGAGGGCAGGCTGTGGGTGATGGGTGACCACCGTGACGACTCCCGCGATTCCCGGGACCACCTGGGTGAACCCGGGGGTGGCACCGTACCCGTCGGGCGGGTGATCGGCCGGGCCGAGTGGATCGTCTGGCCGCTGGGCCACTGGAGCCGGCTGAACCGCCCCGCCGGCTTCGCCGCGGTACCCGCGCCTCCGGCCGGCCGGCATGGGTAACCGGGGACGGCCGCGCTACGGGCACCACAAGGCGCCGGAAGGAGCAGCGGCGGGCGGGTCGGGAAACGGGCCGGGTGACGGCCGCGAGAGCGGTCCCGAGGGCCCTGGCCTCGACGGTGATGGCGGGGGCGTTGGCGTGGACGGCGGCATCGGCGGGGGCGTTGGCGGCGGTGTTGAGGGGGACATCGATGAGGACAGCGTGACCGACGCCGATGCCGAGGCCGGGTCGCGCCCGCCCGAGACCAGCCGGGTCGAGCGCCGCAAGCTGGCCCGCAAAGTCAAGCGCAAACGCCGCCGCTCGCTGGTCGCCGAGGTGCCGCTGCTGGTGGCGGTCGCGCTGGTGATCGCACTGGTGCTCAAGACCTTTCTGCTCCAGGCGTTCGTCATCCCGTCGGGTTCGATGGAGCAGACCATCCGGATCGGCGACCGGGTGCTGGTCGACAAGCTGACCCCCTGGTTCGGCGCCGAGCCGCACCGCGGGGACGTCGTGGTCTTCAAGGACCCCGGCGGCTGGCTCTCCAGCGAGCCGCAGCCGAAAGCGGACCCCGTGGTCGTCAAGCAGGTCAAGGAGTTCTTCACCTTCATCGGCCTGCTGCCCGCCTCCGGCGAGCAGGATCTGATCAAACGGGTGATCGGGGTCGGCGGTGACACGGTCGAGTGCTGCGACAAGCAGGGCCGGCTGATGGTGAACGGCACCCCGCTCGCCGAGACGTACATCTATCCGGACAATCCGCCGTCGATGATGAAGTTCACCGTCCATGTGCCCCCGGGGCGACTGTGGGTGATGGGTGACCACCGCTCCGACTCGGCGGACTCCCGGTACCACACGGACCAACCGGGCGGCGGGACGATCCCGCTGAATCTGGTGGTCGGACGCGCTTTCGTCGTGGCCTGGCCGCTCGGCCACTGGGAGCGGCTGAAGGAACCGGGGACGTTCGCCTCCGTGCCAGGACCCACCGCGTCGGGCACGGAGGCCACAGGTACGGCCACTAGGGTGGGCTCGGCCAACAACAGCCAAAGGACGAACGACCTGCCGACTCCTGCGGAACTCCCGCTCGTTATGGGAGTGGTGGGCCTGCGCCGGTGGCGGCGCGGGCGGAGATCTCAAGTGAGGAGTGGACGTGGGGGACCTGGTGGTCGGCGCACGGTCTGGTTCCGGCGAGCCCGAGAAGGGAGACGGGCCGGTACCCCCTGTCAACAGGGTGGAGGCCGATGGCGTGGCCCGTGACGACGCGCTCGACCAAGAGGGTCCCGGCGGTCCTGACATGCCGGGTGGCGCCCATCCGGCGGATGAGCCCTCGCCGCCCGAGCGCACGCAGCGCTCCTTCTGGAAAGAGCTGCCGCTGCTCATCGGCATCGCGCTGGTGCTCGCGCTGCTGATCAAGACCTTCCTCGTCCAGGCGTTCTCCATCCCGTCGGACTCGATGCAGCACACCCTGGAGCGCGGCGACCGGGTACTGGTCGACAAGCTCACGCCGTGGTTCGGTTCCACACCGACCCGTGGCGAGGTCGTCGTCTTCCACGACCCGGGCGGCTGGCTGCCCGAGAACCCCCCGCCGAGCAGCAATCCGGTGGTCCGCGGTCTGCAGAAGAGCCTCAGCTTCATCGGCCTGATGCCGTCGGCCGAGGAGAAGGACCTGATCAAGCGGGTGATCGGGGTCGGCGGCGACACCGTCAGCTGTAAGGGCGACGGTCCGGTGATGGTCAACGGCAAGGCGCTGAACGAGCCGTATGTCTACGCCGGCAACACCCCGTGCAGCCCGGAGGCGGAGTTCACCGTCCATGTGCCGAAGGGCCGGATCTGGGTGATGGGCGACCACCGCCAGGACTCGCTGGACTCCCGCTTCCACACGTCGATGCCCGGGCACGGCACGGTGTCGGACAAGCAGGTGGTCGGCCGCGCCGTCGTGGTCGCCTGGCCGATCAACCGCTGGGACTGGCTGGGCATCCCGAGCACCTTCTCGCAGCCGGGCATCAACGCGGTCGGGGCGGCCGTCCCGGCGGCCGCGGGGCTGGCGGGCGCGATGCCGCTGGTGCTGATGCGCCGGCGCAGGCTGCTGGACAAGGCCGAGGGCGAGAGCTGACCTTCGGCATACCGACCGGTAGGGTTCCGCTCCATGAACTCCCCGAGCAGCGGTAGCGGCGCGATACGCGAAGGCCACGGCCGGTTCGGACACAGGGTGTCCGGGCTGGCCGTGGCCTTGGGCTGTGTGCTGTTCCTGGGCGGTTTCGCCTGGGCCGCGGTCCTCTACCGGCCCTACACCGTGCCGACCGACTCCATGGAGCCGCTGGTCCACCCGGGTGACAAGGTGCTGGCCCGGCATGTGTCGGGCACGGCGGTGCGCCGCGGTGACGTGGTGGTCTTCCAGGACCCGCTGTGGGGCGGTCAGCCGCTGGTCAAGCGGGTGGTCGGGGTCGGCGGTGACACAGTCGAGTGCTGCGACAAGCGGGGCCGGCTGATGGTGAACGGCACCCCGGTCGCGGAGGGCTACCTCAAGGGCACCGGCCCGGCCTCCGTCGAGGGGTTCAGGACCACGGTGCCCAAGGGCGAACTCTTCGTGCTGGGCGACAACCGGGCGGTCTCCCAGGACTCCCGCGTCCATCTGGACGACGCCGGTCGGGGCTCGGTCCCGGTGGGCGACATACGTGCCCGGGTGGAGGCCACGGCATGGCCGCCGGGCCGGATGGGCATGCTGGCCCGGACCTCCTCCTTCGACGCGCTGCCGGGCGGCGGCCAGTCACCGCGGGGGCCGCTGGGCTGGATCACCGTGGTGATCCTCGCCGGGGCCGCGCTCATCCTGGGCGGCGCCGCGTACCCACCGGTGGCGAAGCTGCTGCGACGGCGGTGACCCCGCCGCGGTGCCGCTACGACGCCGCGTGTCCCGAGTGGTGGGGGACTGAGCCCGGCTGGCGCACAATGGGGGCACGTACGGCTGAAGGGGAACATGCCATGAGCGCCGAGGACCTCGAAAAATACGAGACCGAGATGGAGCTGAAGCTCTACCGGGAGTATCGCGACGTCGTCGGCCTGTTCAAGTACGTGATCGAGACCGAGCGGCGGTTCTACCTCACCAACGACTACGAGATGCAGGTGCACTCGGTCCAGGGCGAGGTCTTCTTCGAGGTCTCGATGGCCGACGCGTGGGTGTGGGACATGTACCGCCCGGCCCGCTTCGTCAAGCAGGTCCGGGTGCTCACGTTCAAGGACGTGAACATCGAGGAGCTGAACAAGTCGGACCTGGATCTGTCCTCGGACGACGCGGGCTTCAACGGCTGAGCCTTCGGGCGGGGTGCCGTGGTCGGGCTGCCCTGGGTGGGTTGCCCTTCGGGGTGTCCCGGGCGAGGCGCCTCGGAGAAGTTATCCACAGGCCGCGGACCAAGATCATCTCGGGTGGGTCGTTCTCTGTCACAGTGAGTGACGGAGGTGGTACTCATGAACGCACGAGGTGCGCTGGGGCGGTACGGCGAGGACGTGGCGGTTCGCGCGTTGCGGGACGCCGGTCTGACCGTGCTGGACCGGAACTGGCGATGCGGACGGCGGGGCGAGATCGACATCCTCGCGTCCGAGGGCGACGCCCTGGTGGTGTGCGAGGTCAAGACACGCCGCGAGGGACCGTTCCAGCATCCGATGGCGGCCCTCACCCCTGACAAGGTGACCCGGCTGCGCGCGCTGGCCGAGCGCTGGACGGCGGAACACGGCGGCGCGCCGCCCGGCGGGGTCCGTATCGACCTGGTCGGTGTCGTCCTGCCCGCCCGCGGCGCGGCCCGCGTCGAGCATGTGCGGGGGGTGGCGTGATGGGCTTCGCCCGTACGTGCTCGGTCGCGCTGACCGGCGTCGAGGGGGTGGTGGTCGAGGTCCAGGCCGACCTGGAACCGGGTGTCGCCGCCTTCACCCTCGTCGGCCTGCCCGACAAGAGCCTCAGCGAGAGCCGCGACCGGGTGCGCGCCGCGATCGTCAACAGCGGTGAGATCTGGCCGCAGAAGAAGCTCACCGTCGGGCTCAGCCCGGCCTCCGTCCCCAAGGGCGGCTCGGGCTTCGACCTCGGCGTCGCGTGCGCGGTGCTCGCCGCCAACGACCGGATCGCCCCGAAGTCCATCGCCGATCTGATGATGATCGGCGAGCTGGGACTCGACGGCCGGGTCCGCCCGATCCGGGGCGTGCTGCCCGCGGTGCTCGCCGCGGCCGACGCGGGCTACCGGCATGTCGTGGTGCCCGAGGGCACCACCGCCGAGGCCGCGCTCGTCCCGGGTGTCGCCGTGCTCGGTGTCCGCAGCCTGCGGCAGCTGATCGCGGTGCTCAACGACGAGACCGTGCCCGAGGAGGACCCGGAGGGCCTGTTCGGGGAGAGGCCGTACGGGGACGGACGGCCGGAGCCGATGCTGGCCGGGCTGACCGTGCCGGGCGTCGGGGTGGGAGCCGGGCTGGTCGGCGGCCTCGGCGGTTCGGGCGGCACCGGGGGGTTCGGGAGTCCCGGGGGCTCGGGCGGCTCCGGCGGTGCGGACGGCCTCGACATGGCCGATGTCGCCGGGCAGCGGGCGGCCAGGCTCGCCCTGGAGGTCGCCGCGGCCGGCGGCCACCATCTCTATCTGCACGGCCCGCCGGGCGCGGGCAAGACGATGCTGGCCGAGCGGCTGCCCGGCATCCTCCCGCCGCTCACCCGGCAGGAGTCGCTTGAGGTCACGGCGGTTCACTCGGTCGCCGGAATCCTGCCGCCGGGGCGGCCGCTGGTCGACACTCCGCCGTACTGCGCGCCGCACCACTCGGCCACCATGCCCTCGCTGGTCGGCGGCGGCAGCGGACTACCCCGGCCGGGGGCGGTCTCGCTGGCTCATCGAGGGGTCCTCTTTTTGGACGAAGCGCCGGAGTTCAGCGTCCGCTCGCTGGACGCCCTGCGGCAGCCGCTGGAGTCCGGGCACGTGGTGGTGGCCCGGGCGGCGGGCGTGATGCGGCTCCCGGCCCGCTTCATGCTCGTGCTCGCCGCCAACCCCTGCCCGTGCGGGCGGCACTCCCTGCTCGGCAGCGGATGCGACTGTTCGCCCAGCGCCGTGCGCCGCTATCAGGCGCGACTGTCCGGGCCGCTGCTCGACCGGGTGGACCTGCGGGTCGAGGTCGAGGCGGTCAGCCGCTCCGACCTCATCGCGCAGGGCGGCGGCGAGTCGAGCGCGACCGTGGCCGCCCGGGTCAGGGAGGCCCGGGCCCGCGCCGCCGCGCGCTACGCCGAGACCCCGTGGACGCTCAACAGCGAGGTTCCCGGCCATGCGATCCGCACCCGCTGGCAGGTCGCCCCCGGCGCACTGCACTGCGTCGAGCGCGACATGGAACGCGGCCTGCTCACCGCCCGCGGCCTCGACCGCGTTCTGCGGGTCGCCTGGACCCTCGCGGACCTGGCGGGCCACGACCGCCCCGACCCGGACGACGTCCTGCGGGCCCTCCAACTGCGGACCGGCTTCAGCCGTGGCGCCGCGATGGCGGGGAGCACATGACGGGGGAGCGGCGGAGGAGCGGCGAAGCGGCGCCGGGCGGGCCGGAGGCCGTCGAGTCGGCGCTGCGGGAGACGTACGGGACGGGCGGGCTGACGGGGACGGAAGGGCTCACCTCGGCGGTCTCCTGGCAGGAGCGGCTGGCGCGGGTGGCACTGACCCGGGTGGCCGAGCCGGGGGACGAGGTCATGGGCCGGGCCGTACGCGACCGCGGGGTGGGCGGCGCGCTGCGGGCGGCCCTGGGCGGCAAGCGACTGCCGGGGGCGAGCCCGCGGCGGACGGAGAGTTACGCGATCCGCGGCGCCCGCGCCGACCCCGTGGCCGACCTGGCGGCCGCGCACCGGGCCGGAGGCCGCTTCGTCTGCCCCGGGGACGGCGACTGGCCCGGTCAGCTCGACGACCTCGGGGTGCAGCGCCCCTACGGGCTGTGGGTGCGCGGCCGGCCCTCCTTACGGCTGTGGGCGCTGCGCTCGGTCGCGGTGGTCGGCGCCCGTACCTGCACGGACTACGGCGCCCACATGGCCGCGCGGCTCGGCGCCGGACTGGCCGGGGCGGGATGGGTGGTGGTCTCCGGGGCGGCGTACGGGGTGGACGGCGTCGTGCACCGGTCCGCGCTGGCGGCGGGCGGCGCCACGATCGGCGTACTGGCCTGCGGGGTGGATGTGGCGTATCCGCCGCGGAACGCCGAGTTGATCGGGGAGGTCGCCGAACGCGGTCTGCTGGTCGGCGAGTTGCCGCCGGGCGACCACCCGACCCGGAGCAGGTTCGTGCTGCGGAACCGGGTGATCGCCGCGCTGACCCGCGGCACGGTCGTGGTCGAGGCCCGCTACCGCAGCGGCTCGCTGATCACCGCGCGCCGGGCCGCCGCGCTCGGCCGGGTCACCATGGGGATTCCCGGCCCCTGTACGAGTGGTCTGTCCGAAGGTGTGCACGAACTGCTGCGCGGTGGGGCCGCCCTGGTCACCGACGCCGCCGAAGTCGTGGAGCTGGTCGGGGAGATCGGCGCCGACCTCGCCCCGCGGCGGCTCGGCCCCGTGCTGCCGCGGGACCGGCTCGGGCCGGCCGCCGCCCGGATCCTGGACGCGCTGCCCAGCCGGGGCGACGCCGGTGACGAGGAGATCGCGCACACGGCGGGTGCCACCAGGGACGACACGCTCGGCCGCCTCCACGAATTGCAGGCCCTCGGCTTCGTCGAACGCGAGGAGGGCCGGTGGAAGTTGGTACGTACCGTTGGGGAAGGGGGGCCGTACTGAACCGGTTGACGCTATCGACACACCATCAGGTGACACGAAAACGCCGTGACCTGGGACGATCGTAAGACCGGTCAAGTGGCGCGCTGTGGCCGCGCATCATTGCGCAGAGGTTCCCCCGCCCGCCCCGACGCCGGACGACCCACCCGGTCCGGTGACCACGCACCCGTAGAGGAACGTATCTGCGCATGTCCCACACGGATGCCGTAGCAACCAGCGACACCATGGTCACGCTACGCTCGCGGAGGCTCGACTCCCCGCCCACGTCACGGCAGAACGGCTCACAACGACGCATGCCCCAGCACATCCCCGGGTCCGAACGGGCGACGGCGGCGACCGCCGCCCCCGCCGCCGCCCGGCCCGCCGCCCCCACTTCGCTCGACGCGCTGTGGCGGACCTACAAGTCCACCGGGGACGCGCGGTTGCGGGAACAGCTGATCCTGCACTACTCGCCCCTGGTGAAATACGTGGCCGGCCGGGTCAGTGTCGGGCTGCCGGCCAATGTGGAGCAGGCCGACTTCGTGTCGTCGGGAGTGTTCGGACTCATCGACGCCATCGAGAAGTTCGACCCGGAACGCGCCATCAAGTTCGAGACCTACGCCATCACCCGGATCCGCGGCGCGATGATCGACGAACTGCGGGCGCTGGACTGGATTCCCCGTTCCGTACGGCAGAAGGCCCGCGCCGTTGAACGCGCCTACGCCACGCTGGAAGCCAAACTGCGCCGCACCCCCAGCGAGCCGGAGGTCGCCGCCGAGATGGGCGTCGGCCTGGAGGAACTGCACGGCGTCTTCAGCGCGCTCTCCCTCGCCAATGTCGTCGCGCTGGAGGAACTGCTGCACGTCGGCGTCGAGGGCGACCGGCTCAGCCTCGTCGACACCCTGGAGGACACCGGCGCGGACAACCCCGTCGAGGTCGCCGAGGACCGTGAGCTGCGCCGACTGCTCGCCCGGGCGGTCAACACCCTGCCCGAACGCGAGAAGACCGTCGTCACCCTCTACTACTACGAGGGCCTGACCCTCGCCGAGATCGGCCAGGTGCTCGGCGTCACCGAGAGCCGGGTCAGCCAGATCCACACCAAGTCCGTACTCCAGCTGCGGGCGAAGCTCGCCGACGTGGGCGCGCGCTGAAGTACTTCCCTCGGCCGATGACCGTCCCCTCGTGGACTGTCTACAGTGGTGGGATGCCCAGGATTCGAGCGGCCTCCGTGGCCGAACATCGGACGATGCAGCGCCGGACTCTGCTGGACGCCGCGCGTGCGCTGCTGTCCGAGGGCGGCACCGAGGCCCTCACCTTCCCCGCCCTGGCCGAGCGCACCGGCCTGGCACGTTCGTCGGTCTACGAGTACTTCCGCTCGCGCGCCGCCGTGGTCGAAGAGCTGTGCGCGGTGGACTTCCCGGTCTGGGCCGCCGAGGTGGAGACCGCGATGGAGGCCGAGGACACCCCCGGCGCCAAGATCGAGGCCTATGTCCGCACCCAGCTGACCCTGGTCGGGGACCGCAGGCACCGGGCCGTGGTCGCCATCTCCGCCGGTGAACTCGACGCGGGCGCCCGGGAGAAGATCCGCGCCGCCCACGGCGCCCTGGTGGCCATGGTCGTCGCCGCCCTCTCCGACCTCGGCCACCCCGAACCCCGGCTGACCGCCATGCTGCTCCAGGGCGTGGTCGACGCCGCCGTCCGCCGGATCGACCTCGGCGCCGCCGAGCCCTCCCCGCAGATCGTCGACGCCGCCGTCGCCATGGCCCTGCACGGAGTCAACGCGACCCGCTGAGCCCGCCCGCCACCCGCGGCGGACCGCCGCTGCGGGGCACCCCATATCCGCGCGGGCGTCCGCTCGCCGCGCTGTCCGGCGCTACCCGCTCGGCACCCCGTACACCGGCAGCAGCCGGGACGGTGCCGACCGGAGCAGGGACGGGGGCAGCAGGGTGAGCGGGTCGAGATAGTCCGTGCCCCGCAGCAGCCCCCAGTGCAGGCACCCGGCCGGGCAGTGCGCGAGCCCGCCCGTCAGCACCCCGACCGGCAGGCCCGCCGTCACCCGTGCGCCCACCGGGAGCGTGGCCCGTACCGGCTCATAGGTGATCCGCAGGCTGTCGGCGAGCCGGATCACGACCACCGGGGAGCCGCCCACCGGCCCGGCGAAGGCGACCTTGCCCGGCGCCGCCGCCCGGACCGTCGCGCCCGGCCCCGCGCGTAAGTCGGCGCCGCGATGGCCGGCCGCCCAGGGCGCGGGGGGAGGGTCGAAGCCGCGCAGCACCGTGGGACGGCCGCGCGGCCCGGGCCCCACGACCGGCCAGCACCGGGCGTCCGCCCCGGCCCCGCCCGCGCATCCCGCCGCGCCGGCGCCCGTACCCACATCCGCGCTCGGGCCCGGACCCGTACCCGGTCCCGCGAAGCCGCCGCGTCCGCCCGTACCGCCCGGCGCGAGCGCCAGGGCGAGCGCCGCGATCATCGTCAACCACATCGTCGTGAACGTCATGCCCCCCACGGTGCCGTACTCCACCGCCCCCGCGATGATCTTGGTCCGTGGCCTGTGGACAACGTCCGTCCACCGGGGAAACCTGTGGACAACCCCCGCGGACGGCCGAAAACGCGGGTGTCGCCCGGTGCTCCGCCGGTCCCGTACACTTTCTCTGGCGATCCGGGTCACCGGATCGACTTCGCACGCCCCGCCACCCACCCCCGCAAGGGGACGGTGGCCGCGCCTCTCGGTCCCTCGTGGCACGGCGCGTCGGGGTGTCAGGCGCGGCCGCCGTCCGGCGACCGCGGTAACCGAGTACCTCAAGGAGTACGGCCATGGCCGTCGTCACGATGCGGGAGCTGCTGGAGAGCGGCGTCCACTTCGGGCACCAGACCCGTCGCTGGAACCCGAAGATGAAGCGCTTCATCTTCACCGAGCGCAATGGCATCTACATCATCGACCTGCTCCAGTCGCTGTCGTACATCGACCGCGCCTACGAGTTCGTCAAGGAGACCGTCGCGCACGGCGGCTCCGTCATGTTCGTGGGCACCAAGAAGCAGGCGCAGGAGGCCATCGCCGAGCAGGCCTCGCGCGTCGGCATGCCCTACGTCAACCAGCGCTGGCTGGGCGGCATGCTCACCAACTTCTCCACCGTCTACAAGCGCCTGCAGCGCCTCAAGGAGCTCGAGGAGATCGACTTCACGGATGTGGCCGCCTCCGGCCTCACCAAGAAGGAGCTCCTGGTCCTCTCCCGCGAGAAGGACAAGCTGGAGAAGACCCTCGGCGGCATCCGCGAGATGCAGAAGGTGCCCAGCGCCGTCTGGATCGTGGACACCAAGAAGGAGCACATCGCCGTCGGTGAGGCGCGCAAGCTCCACATCCCGGTCGTCGCGATCCTCGACACCAACTGCGACCCCGACGAGGTCGACTACAAGATCCCGGGCAACGACGACGCGATCCGTTCCGTCACGCTGCTCACCCGTGTGATCGCCGACGCCGTCGCCGAGGGTCTGATCGCCCGCTCCGGCGCCGCGCTGGGCGACAAGAAGCCCGAGGGCGCCGCCGAGCCGCTGGCCGAGTGGGAGCGCGACCTGCTCGAGGGCGAGAAGAAGGCCGACGAGACCCCGGCCGCCGAGACCCCGGTCGCCGAGACCCCGGCCGCTGAGGCCCCGGCCGACGAGGCGCCCGCCGCCGAAGCCGCTGCCGAGGAAGCCCCCGCGGCTCCCGCCGACGCCGCTCCGGCCGAGGCCCCGGCCGCCGAGGGTGACGCCGAGCAGGCCTGAGCCTTCTCCGCCGCCGGCGGCATCACCGTCGGCGGCAGCCTTCCGGCAGCAGTTGCGGCGCGCACGGCACGGATCGCGTGCGCGCCGAGAACCACGCGTGACGACGGCGGGGGCCAGCGCCCCCGCCGTTCACCCGTAGATCCACCGACCATTCGGGAAGAGACTTAAACCCATGGCGAACTTCACCGCCGCCGACGTCAAGAAGCTCCGCGAGCTGACCGCCGCGGGCATGATGGACTGCAAGAACGCCCTTGTCGAGGCCGAAGGCGACCTGGACAAGGCCGTCGAGATCCTCCGGGTCAAGGGCCAGAAGGGCGTCACCAAGCGCGAGGGCCGCTCGGCCTCCAACGGTGCCGTCGTCAGCCAGATCGCCGCCGACAACTCCGAGGGCGTCCTCGTCGAGTTGAAGTGCGAGACCGACTTCGTCGCCAAGGGTGACAAGTTCATCGTCGTCGCCGACGCGATCGCCGCCCACGTGACCGCCTCCAAGCCCGCGGACATCGCGGCGCTGCTCGGTTCCGAGATCAAGGACGGCCAGACCGTCCAGGCCTTCGTCGACGAGGCGAACGCCACCCTCGGCGAGAAGATCGTGCTGGACCGCTTCGCGCAGTTCTCCGGCGCCTACGTGACCTCCTACCTGCACCGCACCAGCCCGGACCTGCCCCCGCAGGTCGGTGTCCTGGTCGAGCTGGACAAGGCCGACCCGCAGGTCGCCAAGGACGTCGCCCAGCACATCGCCGCCTTCGCGCCGAAGTACCTGAGCCGCGACGAGATCGACGCCGAGACGGTCGAGAACGAGCGCCGTGTCGCCGAGGCCACCGCCCGCGAGGAGGGCAAGCCCGAGGCCGCCCTGGCGCGCATCGTCGAGGGCCGCGTCAACGGCTTCTTCAAGGAGAACGTCGTCGTCGAGCAGGCGTTCGCCAAGGACGCGAAGAAGACCGTACAGAAGGTGCTGGACGAGGCCGGAGTGACGCTGAAGGGCTTCGCCCGCTTCCGTGTCGGCGTCTGAGCAGCGAATGACCGACGGCCCCGCTAGGGTCGTACGCGGTCGGCCGCCCGCCGGCCGGCCGCAGAGGTGACGAGGAGGCCATTGCCGTACAGGGAACCCTTGAGGACCCTCGGCAGTGGCCTCCTCAGTACGTGCACGAGGAGAATTCCATGGACGATGGCGCCGACAAAGCCCACGACACAGCCGGCCACGGCACCCGCAACGGTGTCGCGCCCCGCCGCTATCTGCTGAAGCTGTCCGGCGAGGCGTTCGCCGGAGGAGGAGGGCTCGGCGTCGACCCGGACGTCGTGCACGCCATCGCCAGGGAGATCGCCGCCGTCGTCAGGGACGGGTACGAGCTCGCACTCGTGGTCGGCGGCGGCAACTTCTTCCGCGGCGCCGAACTCCAGCAGCGCGGCATGGACCGCGCCCGCTCGGACTACATGGGCATGCTCGGCACCGTGATGAACTGCCTCGCCCTCCAGGACTTCCTGGAGAAGGAGGGCATCGAGACCCGGGTGCAGACCGCCATCACCATGGGACAGGTCGCCGAGCCGTACATCCCGCTGCGCGCGGTCCGGCATCTGGAGAAGGGCCGCGTCGTGATCTTCGGCGCCGGTATGGGCATGCCCTACTTCTCCACCGACACCACCGCCGCCCAGCGCGCGCTGGAGATCGACGCCGCGGCCATGCTGATGGGCAAGAACGGGGTCGACGGGGTCTACGACTCCGACCCCAAGCACAACCCGGACGCGGTGCGCTTCGACGCCCTTGAGTACAGCGAGGTGATCGCCCGGGACCTGCGGGTCGCCGATCTCACCGCGATCACCCTGTGCCAGGACAACAAGCTGCCGATCCTCGTCTTCGAGCTGCTCGCCGAGGGCAACATCGCGCGGGCGGTCAAGGGTGAGAAGATCGGCACGCTGGTCAACGACCGGGGTACCCGGGAGTAACGGCGGCCGGGGCACCGCGCCCCCGACACGCCCCGCCCGTCCGGTACGGGGATGGACAACAGGCTGCCCGGTCGGACACCGTGCAGGAAGACGCGCGCAGGGACCAGGCTCTGCCTTCCGAAAACCAGGAGCACATGGTGATTGAAGAAACCCTCCTTGAGGCCGAGGAGAAGATGGAGAAGGCCGTCGTCGTCGCCAAGGACGACTTCGCGGCGATCCGTACGGGCCGTGCGCACCCGGCGATGTTCAACAAGATCGTGGCCGAGTACTACGGCGCCATCACCCCGATCAACCAGCTCGCCTCCTTCGCGGTGCCCGAGCCGCGGATGGCCGTGATCACCCCCTTCGACAGCAGCAGCCTGCGCAACATCGAAGAGGCGATCCGCAACTCCGACCTCGGGGTCAACCCGAGCAACGACGGCCGCATCATCCGGGTGGTCTTCCCGCAGCTCACCGAGGAGCGCCGGCGGGACTACATCAAGGTCGCCAAGACCAAGGGCGAGGACGCCAAGATCTCCATCCGCAGCGTCCGCCGCAAGGCCAAGGAGACCCTCGACAAGCTCGTCAAGGACGGCGAGTCCGGCGAGGACGAGGTGCGCCGCGCTGAGAAGGAGCTGGACGACATCACGTCCAAGTACGTGGGCCAGGTCGACGAGCTGCTCAAGCACAAGGAAGCCGAGCTGCTGGAGGTCTGACCGGCCCGCTCCGGCAGCGGGCGGCCTCCGCCCGCGGCCCTGCGGAAGACCGCCCGCGCCCCCCGGCGGCGTGGCCGCGCCCGTATCCACCGGGTCCGCGCCCGTACCACCGGGCGGGTGCGCCTGTGCCCGTACTGCCCCGACCATCCATCCCATCACCGGCCCACCACCCGACGACGACGCGAGGCGAAGCTCCGTGAACGACTCTTCCTGGGGCGCTTCGCCACGCGCCGGGCACGCGGGAGACACCGCATATCCGGCGGGTTCCCCCGCCGAACCCGGGACCAGGAGGAAGACTCCTTCCATGCCGCCACCGCCGCCTTCCCCGGAACCGCAGCCCGCGCCCGCGAAGAAGTCCGCCGGGCGGAATCTGCGGGCCGCGATAGGGGTGGGGGTCGGCCTCGGCGCGATCATCGTCGCGGCGCTCTTCATCGTGAAGGCGGTCTTCGTCGGCGTCGTCGTGGTCGCCGTCGTGATCGGCCTGTGGGAGCTGACCTCGCGGCTGGCCGAGCGCAAGGACATCCACGCGGCGCAGATCCCGCTCACCGTCGGCGGCGCCGGGATGGTCGTCGCCGGATACGTCAGCGGCGCCGACGGGGCCTGGGTGGTCATGGCGCTGACCGCGCTGGCCGTCCTGGTCTGGCGGATGGCCCAGCCGCCGGAGAACTATCTGCGCGACGTCACGGCCGGGATCTTCGCCGCCTTCTACGTCCCCTTCCTCGCCACCTTCGTGGTGATGATGCTCGCCGCGGACGACGGCCCACGCCGGGTCCTGGTCTTCCTGCTGCTCACCGTGATCAGCGACACCGGCGCCTACGCGGTCGGCTGGCGCTTCGGCCGGCACAAGCTCGCGCCGCGGATCAGCCCCGGCAAGACCCGCGAGGGCCTGTTCGGCGCGATCTCCTTCGCCATGGTGGCCGGGGCCCTGCTGATGCAGTACGTCATCGACGACGGCCGCTGGTGGCAGGGCCTGCTGCTGGGCCTCGCCGCCGCCGTCAGCGCCACGCTCGGCGACCTCGGCGAGTCCATGATCAAGCGTGACCTGGGCATCAAGGACATGGGCACGCTGCTGCCCGGCCACGGCGGCATCATGGACCGGCTCGACTCGCTGCTGCCCACGGCCCCGGTGGTCTGGCTGCTGCTGGTCGCCTTCGTCGGCAAGGGCTGAGCGCCCCTTCCCGCCGCCTTCCCGCCGCCGCGACCCCTTCCCGCCGTCGCGCTGCCGGGCTCCCGCACCCGGAAGACCCTGTGGCGCACCCGGAAAACCCTCCGGCAAAAGGGTGAGAGACTGGGACGCATGCCTGCACCCGGTGAACTGACTTTCGCCGTGCCGCGCGGAGTCAAGAAGCCGCCGCGGCACCTCGCCGACCTCTCGCCCGCGGAGCGGAAGGAGGCGGTGGCCGCGCTCGGGGAGAAGCCCTTCCGGGCCAAGCAGCTCTCGCAGCACTACTTCGCCCGCTTCACCGACGACCCGGCCGCCTGGACCGACATCCCGGCGGCGGCCCGCGGCAAGCTCGCCGACGACCTGCTGCCCGAGCTGATGACCGTCGTCCGGCACGCGTCCTGCGACGACGGTGACACCCGCAAGACGCTGTGGCGGCTCTTCGACGGCACGCTCGTCGAGTCCGTGCTGATGCGCTACCCGGACCGGGTGACGATGTGCATCTCGTCACAGGCCGGCTGCGGGATGAACTGCCCCTTCTGCGCGACCGGTCAGGCCGGTCTCGACCGCAATCTGTCGACCGCCGAGATCGTGCACCAGATCGTCGCGGGCATGCGCAGCCTGCGCGACGGCGAGGTGCCCGGGGGCCCGGCCCGGCTGTCGAACATCGTCTTCATGGGCATGGGCGAGCCGCTCGCCAACTACAACCGGGTGATCGGCGCCATCCGCCGGCTGACCGACCCCGAGCCCGACGGCATCGGCCTGTCGCAGCGCGGTATCACCGTCTCCACGGTCGGTCTGGTCCCGGCGATGTACCGGTTCGCCGACGAGGGCTTCAAATGCCGCCTCGCGGTCTCCCTGCACGCGCCCGACGACGAGCTGCGCGACACCCTCGTGCCCGTCAACACCCGCTGGAAGGTCCGCGAGGTCCTGGACGCCGCCTGGCACTACGCCGAGGTCTCCGGCCGCCGTATCTCCATCGAGTACGCGCTGATCCGGGACATCAACGACCAGGCGTGGCGCGCCGACCGGCTGGGCCGGATGCTCAAGAACCACCGGGTGCACGTCAATCTGATCCCGCTCAACCCCACTCCGGGCTCGAAGTGGACGGCCTCCCGCCCCGAGGACGAGCGGGCGTTCGTGGCCGCGCTGGAGGCCCACGGCGTGCCGGTGACCGTACGGGACACCCGCGGCCAGGAGATCGACGGCGCGTGCGGACAGCTGGCTGCGGCGGAACGCTGACCTGCTGCTATCGTGCACGGGTAGTCCGACCTTCACACAAATGAACATTCCGACAGGGGAGCGCCTGAGACGGCGCTGAGAGTGCGGCCCCCGAGGCCGCAGACCCTCGGACCTGATCCGGGTCATACCGGCGTAGGGAGTCAGCCTCATGAACACCATCCGTCGGCGTGCCATCGGCGCGCTCGTCCTGGCCACCGCGGGCGTCACGGCCCTCGCGGGCTGCGGCAGCGACTCCGGGTCGTCCGGGTCTTCCGGCACCAAGGGCGCGAACTCCAAGACGGTCACGCTGGTCAGCCACGACTCCTTCGCGGCGTCCAAGTCCGTGCTCGCGGAGTTCACCAAGGAGACCGGCTACACCGTCAAGGTGCTGCGCGGCGGTGACGCGGGCGCGGCCGTCAACCAGGCGATCCTCACCAAGGGCCACCCCCGCGGCGACGTCTTCTTCGGCGTCGACAACACGCTGCTCTCCCGCGCCCTCGACAACGGCCTGTTCGACCCGTACGAGGCCAAGGGCCTCGACCAGGTGTCCGCCGACGTCCAACTCGACGCGGACAAGCACCGGGTGACCCCGATCGACTCGGGCGACGTCTGCGTCAACTACGACCGCGCGTACTTCGCCGCGCATCACCTCGCGCCGCCGGAGACCTTCGCCGACCTGGTCAAGCCCGAGTACAAGAACATGCTGGTCACCGAGAACGTCGCCACCTCCTCACCGGGCCTGGCCTTCCTGCTCGGCAGCGCGGCCACCTTCGGCGACGACGGATGGCAGGGCTACTGGAAGCAGCTCAAGGCCAACGGCGTCGAGGTGGTGGACGGCTGGGAGCAGGCGTACGACGACCGCTTCTCCGGGTCGTCGGCGGGCAAGAAGGCCAAGGGCGACCGTCCGCTGGTCGTCTCCTACGCTTCCAGCCCGCCCGCCGAGGTGGTCGGCGTCAGCCCCGAACCCGCGCAGTCGCCGGTCGGTGTGTCCACGGGCACCTGCTTCCGGCAGATCGAGTTCGCCGGGCTGCTGCACGGCGCGAAGAACACCGAGGGCGGCAAGGCGCTGATCGACTTCCTGCTGAGCAAGGAGTTCCAGCAGGACATGCCGCTCCAGATGTACGTCGACCCGGTCCGCCGGGACGCCGCCGAGCCGGAGCTGTTCACCAAGTACGGGGCGCGGATCGACCACCCGACGACGCTGGCGCCGGAGAAGATCGCCGCCGAGCGGGACACCTGGGTCAAGGCGTGGAACTCGATCGTCCTGTAATCGCACCGGAAGGGCCGCCGGCACCGCCTGAGCAGCCCGAGCGGCCGACGCCCTCGGCGCGGTCCGCACGTCCGGCCCGCCGAGCGGTCCCGCGTGTCTCGCGCGGGACCGCTGTCCGGCTCGCCCTGATGGCCCTGCCCGCCGCCTTCTTCGCGCTCTTCTTCGCCTACCCGGTCGCCACGATCGTCGGGCGCGGTCTGCGCCAGGACGGCGGCTGGCGGCTCGGCCGGATCGGCGACGTGCTCGGCGACGGCTCGATCAGGCACGTCCTGTGGTTCACCTGCTGGCAGGCGGCCGCCTCCACCGCGCTGACGCTGGCGGTCGCGCTGCCGGGCGCGTATGTCTTCGCGCGTCTGGACTTCCCCGGCAAACGGCTGCTGCGGGCGGTCGTCACCGTGCCGTTCGTGCTGCCGACCGTCGTCGCGGGCTCCGCCTTCCTGGCCCTGCTCGGGCACAACGGCTTCACCGACGCGCTCTTCGGCGTCCGGCTCGACACCTCGGTGTGGGCGATCCTCATCGCCCATGTCTTCTTCAACTACGCGGTCGTCGTCCGTACGGTCGGCGGGCTGTGGGCGCAGCTCGACCCGCGGCAGGAGGAGGCGGCACGGATGCTGGGCGCGAGCCGCTTCGCCGCCTGGCGGCGAGTCGTGCTGCCCGCGCTCGGGCCGTCCGTGGCGGCGGCCGGGCTGATGGTCTTCCTGTTCACCTTCACCTCCTTCGGAGTGATCCAGGTGCTGGGCGGGCCGACGTACTCCACGCTCGAAGTCGAGATCTACCGGCAGACCGCCGAGATGCTGGACCTGCCGACCGCCGCCGTGCTGACGCTGGTGCAACTCGCCGCGGTGGTCGCGATCCTGACCGTGCACGCCTGGACGGTACGGCGCCGCGAGTCGGCGCTGCGGCTGGTGGACGCCGCCCGCACCGCGCACCGGCCGCGCGGAAGGGGTGAGTGGGCGCTGCTCGGCGCGGTGCTCGCCGTGATCGCGCTGCTGATCCTGCTGCCGCTCGGTGTGCTCGCCGCCCGCTCGCTCGACGCGCCCGGCGGCTACGGCTTCGGCTTCTACCGCGCCCTCGGCTCCTCCGGTGACGGCACCTTCCTGGTCGCGCCCCTGGAGACGGTCTGGAACTCGCTGCGGTACGCGGCCGTCGCCACCGTCATCGCCCTCGTGATCGGCGGGCTGGCCGCTGCGGCGCTCACCCGCCGGGCCGGCCGGTTCGTCCGCGGCTTCGACGCGCTGCTGATGCTGCCGCTGGGCACCTCGGCGGTCACCGTCGGCTTCGGCTTCCTGATCACCCTGGACACGCCGCCGCTCGATCTGCGGGACTCCTGGCTGCTGGTGCCGCTCGCCCAGGCGCTGGTCGGCGCGCCCTTCGTGATCCGGGTCATGCTGCCGGTGCTGCGGGCCGTCGACCACCGGCTGCGGGAGTCCGCGGCGGTGCTCGGCGCGTCCCCGGTGAAGGTCTGGCGCGAGGTCGAACTCCCCATCGTCGGGCGGGCGCTGGGCATCGCGGCCGGCTTCGCCTTCGCGGTGTCACTGGGCGAGTTCGGCGCGACCGTCTTCATCGCCCGGCCCGACAGCCCCACCCTCCCGGTCGCCGTCGCCCGGCTGCTGGGCCGGGCCGGGGAGGTCAACTACGGCCAGGCGATGGCCCTGAGCACCATCTTGATGCTGGTCTGCGCCGCGTCGCTGCTGATCCTGGAGAACCTCAGGACCACCGCACCCACCGGGGAGTTCTGACGATGACCACCACGACCGCGCTGCTCGGTATCGAGGCCGCGACCGTACGCTTCGGGGCCAGGACCGCGCTGGACGCCGTCGACCTGGAGGTCGCCGCGCACGAGATCGTCTGTGTGCTCGGGCCCAGCGGCAGCGGCAAGTCCACGCTGCTGCGGGCCGTCGCGGGCCTCCAGCACCTCGACGGCGGGCGGGTGCTGCTGGACGGCGCCGATCAGACGGGGGTGCCCGCACACCGCCGCGGGGTCGGGCTGATGTTCCAGGACCACCAGCTCTTCCCGCAGCGCGACGTCGGCGGCAACGTCGGCTTCGGGCCGCGGATGCGCCGCGAGCCGCGCGACCGGCGCGAGCGCCGGGTCGCCGAACTCCTCGACCTCGTGGGCCTGCCCGGCGCCGGCGGGCGCGCGGTCGCCACGCTCTCCGGCGGCGAGCAGCAGCGGGTCGCGCTGGCCCGCGCGCTCGCCCCCGAGCCGCGGCTGCTGATGCTCGACGAACCCCTCGGACAGCTCGACCGCTCGCTGCGCGAACGGCTCGTCGTCGAACTCCGCCAGCTCTTCCGTCGGTTGGGCACGACCGTGCTGGCCGTCACCCACGACCAGGGCGAGGCGTTCGCGCTCGCCGACCGGGTCGTGGTGATGCGCGACGGGCGGATCGCCCAGTCCGGTACGCCGCTCGATGTCTGGCAGCGGCCCGCGTCGGAGTTCGTCGCGCGCTTCCTCGGCTTCGACAACATCGCCGACGGCGAGGTCAGCGGCGGCACGGCCGTCACGGAGTGGGGCAAGGTGCCGGTGCCCGACGGCACTTCGGAGGGCGTGGTCCGGCTGATGGTCCGCCCCGGCGGCGTACGGCTCGGCCCGCCCGAGGGGGCGCTGCGCTGCGAGGTGGTCGCGCGGACCTTCCGCGGCGGGCATGTCGGCGTACTGCTGCGGCCCGAACGCGGACCCGCGCTGGACGCCGAGTGCGGACTGCGGGACGCGCCGGAGGTGGGAGCGGTGGTCGGCGCGACCTTCGTCCCGCAGGACGTGGTCGTCCTCACGCCGCCGTGAGCCGGGCCAGCGCGCCGGGAACCTCCGTGACGCTGTCCACCAGCGCGATCCGGCCGGCCATCGCCCGGTCCCGCGCCAGCGCTTCGAGCAGCGGCCACACGGGGAGTTCGGTCGTCCAGTGCGCCCGGTCGACCAGCACCAGCGGCACCGGCCCGCCGAGCGAACCGTAGTAGTTCGGCGTCGCCGCGTCGAAGACCTCCTGCACGGTCCCGGCCGCGCCCGGCAGGAACACCACGCCCGCCGTGCAGCGCGAGAGCAGACCGTCCTCGCGGGTGGCGTTCGCGAAGAACTTCGCGATGCCGGAGGCGAAGGCGTTCGACGGCTCCTGGCCGTAGTGCCAGGTGGGCAGCCCGTACGAGGGGCCGCCGTCGGGCCAGCGGTCGCGTACGGCGAAGGCCGTGTCCGCCCAGGCGCTCACCGAGGGGAGGAAGGACGGACTCCCGGCGAGGACGTTCAGCGCCTTGCCGAGCATCACGTCGTCGTAAGGGGCCGCGTAGGCACCGAAATTGGCGGCCTCCATCGCGCCCGGGCCGCCGCCGGTCGCCACGGTCAGCCCCGCGCGGGCCAGTTCACGGCCGAGCCGCGCCGCGCCCGCGTACGCCGGGGCGCCCCGTTCCATCGCGTGCCCGCCCATCACGCCCACGACGCGCGCCCCGCGCAGATGCCTGTCGAGGGTGTCGGACATCGCGTCGTCGTGGATCGAGCGCAGCATCGACGCGAAGACGTCGCCGCCCCGCGCGGTGTCGCGGTACCAGCCGTACGTCAGGGCGTCCGGCGTCCCCTCGTACCCGCTCTCGGCGAGCCCCGCGTAGAGCTCGTCCGGGCTGTACGGCGCCGCGCGGTACGGGTTGAACGGCAGGTCGGGCACGGGCGGGAAGACCAGGCCGCCGCCGGCCCGGATGTGGACGAGGGCCTGCTCCTCCATCGGGCAGCCCAGGAAGACGGCGTCCGAGGTGTCCGTGACCAGCAGGGCGAACGTCCGCTCGGTCAGATCGAGCGACTGCACCCGGCACCCGGCGAACGACCCGCCGAGCGCCACCCGGTCGAACTCCTCAAGGCTTCCCACCTCCCGCCCGCCGGAACGCTTGACGGACGACGGTTCCTCGGATTCAGGCATCTGTGGGACCACCCCAGCACGATAGCCCTCCGGACCCGCGCCCGTGGCACTGGGTGCCGTGCGGCGTGCGGGGGACAGCGCTGAAGTGCGCCCGCCCGTCCGGCCGTTGAGGGCGCGGGCCCGGTGTTCACCCCGGGCCGACGGCCACCCGGACGGGCTCAGCCCAGCCTGGAGAGCGCGGCCACCGCCACCGTGGCCGGCAGCAGCACCGCGACCAGCACCCCCACCCGCAGGGCCGCCGCCGAGCGGACCATCACCCGCGACGCGCCCATCTCCCGCAGCGTGCCCGTCGCGGGCGTCCGGGTCCGGCGCGACTCCGCCACCGCGAGCGCCGTCGTGGCCACCACGCACGCGGCGACCAGCACCGCCGCGAACTGACTCACCGGCCCCACCGGATGATCGCTGTCGCGCAGCGGACCGTACGCCGCCAGGCCCGCCGCGGCGGTCGCGCACAGCAGCCCCAGCGGCCGGCCGAGCCGCCGCGCCTCCTGCTGGAGCGCCCGCCCGGACAGCAGCCGCAGGGCGCCCGGCCGGAAGGCGGCCAGCACCCGCCCGCACGCGTGCATCAGACCGGGCGCGGCCAGCATCATGCCCACGGTCGTCACGATCCAGCCGCCGACGGCCACCGGGGGAATCGTCCCGAGGCCGCTGGGCAGCGGCACGTCGTGCCCCCCGGGGGCCGTCACCTCGACGGCCAGACCGACCGCCGTCAGCGCGACGCCCCACGGCAGGCCGCCCGGCGCCTCCGCCGAGGGCGCCCGCTCCGGACGCAGCGCGGCCGTACGCACCGCCGCCGACGCCACCGGCACCAGGGCCAGCAGGGTGATCGCTCCGGCCAGCGGCAGCGGCCGGCCCGCCGCGAGCAGTTCGGGACCGACCCCGTCGAACGGCACCCCGGTCACATCGCCGCGCAGTTGCAGGAAGACCAGCAGCGCCACCGCGCTCCCGGCCGCGCACACCGCCGCCGCGGTCGCCGCCGACAGCAGCACCAGCCCGATCCTGCCGAGCCCGACCGCGGCCAGGCCGGAGCGCGGCCAGCCCCCCGGCTGCGCCCGGGCGACCATGACCGCGAGCTGCACGGTCACCGCGACCGGCACCGCGCACCAGCCGAGCCGTGCCAGCGCGTCCGACGCGCCGTGCTGGGGATGGTCCAGCGCCCAGCCGAGCGCGGACAGCAGCAGCAGACCGGTACCGGCCGAGGCCGCGGCCACCAGGGCCCAGCGTCCGAAGGCCGCGAGCCGGGCCCCGCGCAGCACCCGCAGACTCAGCACGCCGCCACCACCCGTCCCGCCGAAGGCGTTCTTCCGCCGGTCCGTCCCCCGCCGGGAGGTCTCGTGTCGAGGCGGCTCATACCGGGGTGTCTCATACCGAGGCCGGCCGGGGGCTGTCGAGGTCACGGTCCTGGGCGGGCATGGGCGCGCCGAGCCGGCCGTCGATCAGCGGGACCGTCCGGTCCGTGTGCTGGGCGGTCTCCGGGTCGCTCGTGGCGAGCAGCACCGTGATGCCGTGCGAGCGGGCCGCGCTCACCAGCATGCGCAGCACCTGCGCCCCGTCGGCCCGGTGCAGCGGCGCCGTGGGCTCGTCCGCGAAGACCACCGCGGGGCCGGCGACCAGCGCCCGCGCCACGGCGACCCGTTGCAGCTGCGCCTGGACCAGGTCGGAGGGCCGTTTGCGGGCGATCTCCCCGATGTCGAGCCGCTCCAGCCACTCGCGGGCCGCGGCCCGCGCGGCGCGGTGGCCGGCGCCGGCCATCAGCAGCGGCAGCGCGGTGTTCTCCCACACGTTCAGCTCGGGCAGCAGCTCCGCGCTCGGGCCGACCCAGCCGAAGCGGTCCCGCCGCAGCCGGTCCCTGGCGGTCTCGGGCAGGGTGTGCACGGGCGAGCTGTTGAACCACACCTCGCCCTCGTCCGGCACGAGCTGCCCGGACAGACAGCGCAGGAGCGTGGTCTTGCCGGAGCCGCGCGGCCCGACCAGGGCCAGGATCTCGCCGGCCCTCACGTTGATCGAGACACCCAGCAAGGCCGGCGAGCCCTGGTGGGAGTGGCGCAGGGCGCGGGCCCAGAGCACGTCGTTGTCGGGCGGGGTCGCCATGACGTTCCTCCGCGGGTCGTTCCCCCCGACGTTCGGCACCGGGCCGAACGAACCGGGGAGGGAGCGGTCACTCCTGGGCACCGTAGGCAGGCCGCGGCGCCCAGGGCGCGCAGGCGCGGCGGCCGGGCGGCGCGGATCGTCCGGACGGGTGAGCCCCGGCGTGCGCGGGTGGCCGTACGGGGGTCGTATGCCGGTGGTACGCGTCCGGTGGGCGTACGCCCGGCGGGGGCGCGGCGGCGGCGCGGCGGCGGGCGGAACGGGCCGCGGATCACCGGGTGCGCGGCCTGTCCGGGCGACGGAATCGGGTGGCGCCCGCCCCTGGAGTCGTGCGGCGATCGGACTAAGCTGGGGTTCGTCTCAGCAAGTGGACATCAGTCAGTGGACATCGGACTCGTAGGACCAGGGAGCAAGCGCCGTGACCGAACTCCGTACTCTGCGCAACTACATCGACGGAGAATTCCGCGACGCGGCCGACGGGCGCACCACCGAGGTGGTCAACCCGGCGACCGGCCGGGCGTACGCCGTCGCGCCGCTGTCCGGGAAGGCCGATGTGGACGCCGCGATGGCCGCCGCCGAGGCCGCGTTCCCCGCCTGGCGGGACAGCACGCCCGCCGAGCGGCAGAAGGCGCTGCTCAGGATCGCCGACGCGGTCGAGGCGCGCGCCGACGAGCTGGTCGCCGTCGAGAGCGAGAACACCGGCAAGCCGCTCGGGCTGACCGCGAGCGAGGAGATCCCGCCGATGGTCGACCAGATCCGGTTCTTCGCGGGCGCCGCCCGCATGCTGGAGGGCCGCTCGGCGGGCGAGTACATGGACGGCATGACCTCCTTCGTGCGGCGCGAGCCGGTCGGGGTGTGCGCGCAGGTCGCCCCTTGGAACTACCCGATGATGATGGCCGTCTGGAAGTTCGCGCCCGCCATCGCCGCGGGCAACACGGTGGTGCTCAAGCCGTCCGACACCACCCCGGCCTCCACGCTGCTGCTCGCCGAGATCCTGGGCGGGATCCTGCCCAAGGGCGTCTTCAACGTGGTCTGCGGCGACCGCGACACCGGCCGGGCGATGGTCGAGCACCCGGTGCCCGCGATGGCCTCGATCACCGGTTCCGTGCGCGCCGGCGTCCAGGTCGCCGAGTCCGCCGCCAAGGACGTCAAGCGCGTCCACCTCGAACTCGGCGGCAAGGCGCCGGTCGTGGTCTTCGGCGACGTCGACATCCCCAAGGCGGTCGAGGACATCGCGGTCGCCGGGTTCTTCAACGCGGGCCAGGACTGCACGGCCGCCACGCGCGTCCTGGTGCACGAGTCCGTCCACGACGAGTTCACCGCGGCGCTGGCCAAGGCCGCGGCCGGTACGAAGACCGGTCTGCCCGACGACGAGGACGTGCTCTACGGCCCGCTCAACAACGCGAACCAGCTCGCCCAGGTGAGCGGCTTCATCGAGCGGCTGCCCGCGCACGCCAAGGTCGAGACCGGCGGCCACCGGATCGGCGAGGAGGGCTACTTCTACGCGCCGACCGTCGTCTCCGGGCTGCGGCAGGACGACGAGATCATCCAGCACGAGGTCTTCGGGCCGGTGATCACCGTGCAGTCCTTCTCCGACGAGGAGCAGGCGGTGGCGTGGGCCAACGGGGTCGACTACGCGCTCGCGTCCTCGGTCTGGACGAAGGACCACGCGCGGGCGATGCGGATGTCCAAGCGGCTGGACTTCGGGTGCGTGTGGATCAACACCCACATCCCGCTGGTCGCCGAGATGCCGCACGGCGGCTTCAAGCAGTCCGGCTACGGCAAGGACCTCTCCGGCTACGGCTTCGAGGACTACACGCGGATCAAGCACGTGATGAGCGCGCTCGACGCCTAGGAGACGGACGAACGGCCGGCCGGCGGTTCCGGTCGGCCGCCGGGCGGTCAGCGCCCGCGGGCCAGTACGCGCTGGAGGGCGTCGAGGCGGTTGGTGGTGATCGCGTCCACCCCGAGGTCCAGCAGCCGGGTCATCGAGCGCCGCCAGTCCGCGGTCCAGGCGCCGACCAGCAGACCGTGCTCGCGGGCCCAGGCCACGGTCGGCGGATCGACCAGCCCGAAGCGGAGGTTGAGCCAGCGCGGCGCCAGCCCGTCCAGCACGCTGTCCGCCGGCCGCAGCGAGGTCTTCCAGGTCAGCGCGATCTCCGCGTCGGGGTCGAGCGCGCGCACCTGCCGGATCGCGGACAGCTCCCCGCAGTAGTAGACACGTTCGGCCGCCCCCGCGTCCCGTACCGCGGCGACCGTGGGGGCCGCCTGATCGGCCTCGGTCAGATCGAGCAGCATCAGGCCGGAGCCGTGCGTACGCAGCTCGCCGAGCGCGTCCGCGAGGGACGGCACCCCGCCCCCGGTGGCTTTGAACAGCTCGTCCGAGGTCAGCTCCGTGACCTCGGACGGGTCCTTCCACAGCCGGTCGAGCGTCGCGTCGTGCAGCAGTACCGGGACCCCGTCCCGGGTGAGCCGGATGTCCACCTCCACCACGTCCGCGCCCTTGAGCAGCGCCGACCGCACCGACGGCAGCGTGTTCTCGCGGTGGTGGTACGGGTCGCCGCGGTGGGCGACGGTCCGCGCCGCACCAGGCGCCATCAGCGCCAGCCGGTGGTGTACGCGTCGATCTCGGCGGCGATCCGGGCCTTGTCCGCGTCGTCGAGGAACGACGCCTCGACCGCGTTCCTGGCCAGCGCGGCGACCCCGGCCGGGTCCAGGTCGAGCAGCCGGGCCGCGACCGCGTACTCCGTGTTGAGGTCGGTGCCGAACATCGGCGGATCGTCGCTGTTGACGGTGACCAGCACACCCGCGTCGACCATCGCCCTGATCGGGTGCTCGTCCAGCGCGGCGACCGCGCGGGTGGCGATGTTGGAGGTCGGGCAGACCTCCAGCGGGATCCGGTGCTCGGCCAGGTGGTCGAGCAGCCGCGGGTCCCGGGCGGCGCTCGTGCCGTGGCCGATCCGCTCGGCGCCCAGCTCGCGGATCGCGTCCCAGATCGTCTCCGGCCCTGTGGTCTCCCCGGCGTGCGGCACGCTGTGCAGCCCGGCCGCCCGCGCCCGGTCGAAGAACGGCTTGAACTGCGGCCGCGGCACCCCGATCTCGGGCCCGCCGAGACCGAAGGAGACCAGGCCCTCGGGCCGCAGGTCCACCGCGAGGCGCGCGGTCTCCTCGGCCGAGGCGATACCGGCCTCGCCCGGGATGTCGAAGCACCAGCGCAGCGCCACGCCCAGCTCCGACTCGGCGGACTTCCTGGCGTCCTCGATCGCCTCCATGAACGCCTGGGGGGCGATCCCGCGCCGGGTCGAGCTGTACGGGGTGACGGTCAGCTCGGCGTAGCGGATGTTCTGCCGGGCCATGTCCCGGGCCACCTCGTACGTGAGCAGCCGTACGTCCTCGGCGTCCCTGATCAGGTCCACCACGGACAGATAGACCTCGATGAAGTGGGCGAAGTCATGGAAGGTGAAGTACTCGGCGAGGGCCGCGGGGTCGGCTGGGACCGCGGAGTCCGGGTGCCTGGCGGCCAGTTCGGCGACGATCCGCGGGGACGCGGAGCCCACGTGGTGGACGTGCAGCTCGGCCTTCGGCAGCCCGGCGATGAAGGCGTCGAGGCCACTGGGGGCGCCGAGCCCGGCGGGCGCGCTGCCGGGTCCCTGACCGGATACGAGGTCGGGCATGCGGGGTCCTTCCCTGGAGGCTGATCCGTGCCCACCATCCTAGGAGGGCCGCGCGCCCGGCCGGCCGCATACCGTTCCGTCACACAACCGCAGCGGACTCCTGACGCGTACGGCCGCCGCGGCGCCTGGGGTTCGAACCCCAAGTCGGCCCTCCGGGGAGGCCCGTCCCACTCCACCGGCCGACGAGCCGGCACGGCCGCCGCGCGATCCCCTGACGGCTCCCGGCGGGTGATCGGCTCGGGCGGCGGCCGCGTCCCGCCCTGCCGCGCCCCGGAGCGCGTGTCACGCTGGACACGGAGGGTCGCGCCCGGACACCGGGGCAGGCCCGGTCAGCCGCCGGCGAGTCGCATTGGGGTGAACGGCGTGCAGGTCAGTGACATCGGGCTCGACAGTCCGCTGCTCGACACGGTCTACGGCGAACTGCTCGTCCCGGCCTTTCCGCCCGACGAGCTGATCACCCCCGACGAACTGCGGGCCGGCCTGGCGGCGGGCCTGCACTTCGTCTCCGCGGTGGTGCGCGACGGCCGCCCGGACGGCGCCGCGGTCGCCGAGTGGTCACCGGCCGGCCGGGTCCTGCTGCTGGCCTACATGTCGGTGCGCGGCGACGTGCGGTCCGGGGGCATCGGCAGCGCGCTGATGGCCGCCGTCCGGGACACCTGGCAGGAGCGCGTCCACCCGCTGCTGACCCTCGCGGAGATCGAGCACCCCGACGCCCACCCGTCCGACGAGCGGCGCGGCGACCCCGCGGCCCGGCTGCGCTTCTACGCCCGGCACGGCGCCCGCGTGCTGGACGTGCCGTACTTCCAGCCCGCCCTGCGGCCGGGCACCTCACGGGTGCCGGGCATGGTGCTGGGCCTGCTGGCGACCGCGCCAGAGCTGAGGGGGGCCGACGCCGTGCCCGCCGGACCCGTACGGCTCTTCATGACGGAGTACCTGGTCGAGACCGAGGGCAAGGTCTCCGACGACGACCCGGCGACGGCCGCGCTGTTCGCGTCCATGGAGCACCCCGGCGGGATCGCGCTGCTGCCGATGGACGACCCGGCCCGGCTGCCCCGTACGACACGGGTCTGACCGCCGGGACGCCGTGTGAGGCGGCTCACTACCGATGAGTAGTGAAACCCGCGTAATGATCCGCCCCCTACCCCCTCTCTCCCCGTGACGGACGACGTGACTGGGAGAACGGAGGGGCTGCGATGGCGGTTTCCGGAGCGAAGAACGCGGTCGAGTGGCTGGTGTCGGTGGCGGCCGACCCGAAGGGCTGCCGGTGGGAGTGGGAGCGCAATCCGCTGGGGGTGACGCTGCTGCCCGCCGGCCGGCTGTGGGACGTCCTGATCCTCGGCGGCGAGCTGGGCTATCCCACCCTGGACGTACTGGCCCGGCTGATCGACCGGCCGGGCCCGGTGCTCGCCGACTTCGGCGACGCGCGGATGGGTTTCTTCGTGCCCCCGGGCACGGCGGCCCGCTGGCTGGGCACGGGGGTACGGGCGGCCGGGCCCGGCACATGGATCGTGGTCCCGTACCCCGGGCGGCCGACCGGCGGGGTGCGCTGGCTGGTGCCGCCGGACGGCACCGGGCACCTCACCGACCCCGTGGTGCTGGAGCTGGCGATGCACGAGGCGGCGGCCCGGCTCGCGGGCGAGTGAGGGTGGCGCGGGGCACACGGCCGGTCCCGCGTGGCGCTTGTGGGGCGGCGGCCGGAGTGACGAGACTGGCGGGCAGAGGACGACGGAAGGGTCATATCGTGACGACCGAGCACATCACCCACTGGATCGCCGGCGGGCCCTGGACCGGTGGCTCGGACCGCCACGGCGACGTGTACGACCCGGCGACCGGCGCCGTCACCGGGCGGGTGGACTTCGCCGGGCCCGAGGTGGTGGACCGGGCGGTCGAGGCGGCCGCCGAGGCGTTCGAGCAGTGGCGGCACACCTCGGTCGCCCGGCGCACCTCCGTGCTCTTCGCCTTCCGCGAGCTGCTGCACGCCCGCCGCGAGAAGCTGGCCGACGTGATCGTCGCCGAGCACGGCAAGGTGCGCTCCGACGCGCTCGGCGAGATCGCCCGCGGCCTTGAGGTCGTCGAGTACGCCTGCGGTGTCGGCCATCTGACCAGGGGCGGCTACACCGAGCAGGCATCCGGCGGCGTCGACGTGTACGCGCTGCGGCAGCCGCTCGGGCCGGTCGCGGTCATCTCGCCGTTCAACTTCCCGGCGATGGTGCCCATGTGGTTCTTCCCGCTGGCCGTCGCGGCGGGCAACACCGTCGTCGTCAAGCCGTCCGAGAAGGACCCCTCCGCCGCGAACTTCCTGGCCGCGCTCTGGCGCGAGGCCGGGCTGCCCGACGGGGTCTTCAACGTCGTCCACGGCGACCGGGTCGCGGTCGACCGGCTGCTGGAGCACCCCGGCGTCAAGGCCGTCTCCTTCGTCGGCTCCACCCCGGTCGCCCGCCACGTCTACGAGACCGCCACCCGGCACGGCAAGCGGGTGCAGGCCCTCGGCGGCGCCAAGAACCACATGCTGGTCCTGCCCGACGCCGACCTCGACCTGGCCGCCGACGCGGCCGTCAACGCGGGGTACGGCGCCGCGGGCGAGCGCTGCATGGCCGTCTCCGTACTGGTCGCCGTCGACCCGGTCGGCGACGCGCTGGTCGACCGGATCAGCCGGCGCGTCGCGGGGCTGACCGTCGGCCCCGGCAGCGCCCCCGGCTCCGAGATGGGCCCGCTGATCACCGGCGCCCACCGCGACAGGGTGACCGGCTACCTCGACCAAGGCGTCACCGAGGGCGCCACCCTCGCCGTGGACGGCCGCAAGCACCCGGTCACCGGCGACACCACCGCGGACGGCTTCTGGCTCGGCCCGACCCTCTTCGACCACGTCCGCCCGGGCATGTCGGTGTACGACGACGAGATCTTCGGCCCGGTGCTCTCCGTCGTCCGGGTCGGCTCCTACGACGAGGGGCTGGCGCTGATCAACGCCAACCCGTACGGCAACGGCACCGCGCTGTTCACCAACGACGGCGGCGCCGCCCGCCGCTTCCAGCACGAGGTGGAGGTCGGCATGGTGGGGATCAACGTCCCCATCCCGGTGCCGGTCGCCTACTACTCCTTCGGCGGCTGGAAGTCCTCCCTGTTCGGCGACACCCACGCGTACGGCGAGGAGGGTGTGCGCTTCTTCACCCGGACCAAGGCGGTCACCCAGCGCTGGCCCGATCCGAGTCACGGGGGTCTGAACCTCGGCTTCCCGACGAACAGTTAGCCGCCGCGGCGGCCCGCTCCGACAGCAGCCTGGCCGCCGCCACCGCCGACAGCAGGGTGAGGGTCAGGGCCCAGCTCGCCAGCACGTCGAGCGGCCAGTGGTAGTCGCACCAGACCAGCGCCGCGCCCACCGCCAGCAGGAGCAGCGCGGTCGCGGCGGCGAGCGCGATCCGGCCCGCCACACGGCGGACGAACGGCAGGACGAGCAGGGTAGCCGCGCCGAAGGCCATCGCCGAAGTGGCGGTGTGGCCCGAGGGGAAGTAGCCGTAGCCGTCGGCGCGCGGGTGGATCCGCCCGGGGGCCGGGCGGACGACCGCCGACTTCACCAGGCTCACCACGACCGGGACCACCGCCATGGCCAGCGCGGCGGCCAGCGGCGGCAGCCACCAGCGGGGGAGCGCGGCCCGGCGGCCGAGCCAGGCGGTCAGGCACACCGCGGCCAGCAGTACGGGCACGGCGGCCTGGATGTTGCCCAGCTTGCACAGATAGTGCGCGGTGGTGGTCCAGCCCGGATGCGCGGCGGCCGCCCGCCGGAAGACCCGCAGCACCCGCCCGTCGGTGCCGACCAGCGCGCCGCCGGACGTCACCTGCCAGGTCAGTACCGCGAAGAGCGCGACACCCAGCGAGAACAGGGCGCCAAGGCCCCACAGACGAGTCAGCCGCCCCGGAACAGGGGGGAGAGTTCCGGGGCGGCCAGTGCGACCGCCGTACCGTCCGTCCCGGGGGGTGTGGGACGAACGGCCGACCGATCGGCGAGGATTGCCGGGGCCAGAGGTCCCGGCGGTGTCGTGCGCGAAGGCACTGATGTGCCGGTGATGGGGATTCACCGGCGCGGTGTCGCCCGTGGAGTCCTCCGGAGGAGTCCGCCGCGTGCGGGGTGTTCCGGTGAAACCGTACGTCACCGAACGGCCACTCAACCGCTTGATCACCCCTCCGCCATCAGGCCCGCACACCTTCTTCACGACCCCGGCCCCCTCGCGGCTCACACTCCGGCGAGGGCCTCCTCGATGATGTCCAGGCCCTCGTTCAACAGATCCTCGCCGATGACCAGCGGCGGCAGGAAGCGCAACACGTTGCCGTAGGTGCCACAGGTGAGGACGATCAGGCCCGCCGCGTGACACGCCTTGGCCACCGCGCCGGTCGCCGCCGGGTTCGGCTCCTTCGTCCCGGGCTCGACCAGCTCGATCGCGATCATCGCACCGCGCCCGCGCACCTCGCCGATGAACGGGAACTTCTCCTGCATCGCCCGCAGCCGCGGGGTCATCACCTCGCCGATCCGCCGCGCCCTCGCCGGCAGGTCGAGCTCCTTCATGGTCTCGATCGCGCCGAGCGCCGCGGCGCACGCCACCGGGTTGCCGCCGTAGGTGCCGCCGAGACCGCCGGAGTGCGCCGCGTCCATGATCTCCGCGCGCCCGGTCACCGCCGCCAGCGGCAGACCGCCCGCGATGCCCTTGGCCGTGGTGATCAGGTCGGGCACCACGCCCTCGTCCTCGCACGCGAACCACTGCCCGGTCCGGCAGAAGCCGGTCTGGATCTCGTCCGCGACGAAGACGATCCCGTTCTCCTTCGCGAACCGGGCGATCCGCGGCAGGAAGCCCTTGGCGGGCTCGATGAAGCCGCCCTCGCCCGCGATCGGCTCGATCAGGATCGCGGCCACGTGCTCGGCGCCGATCTGCTTGGTGATCTGGTCGATCGCCAGGTCCGCGGCCTCCTCGGCGGCCCGGTCGGGACCGGTCAGCCAGCGGTAGCCGTAGGCCAGCGGCACCCGGTACACCTCGGGCGCGAACGGCCCGAAGCCCTCCTTGTACGGCATGTTCTTCGCGGTCAGCGCCATCGTGAGATTGGTCCGGCCGTGGTAGCCGTGGTCGAAGACCACCACCGCGGTGCGCTTGGTATGGGCGCGGGCGATCTTCACCGCGTTCTCCACCGCCTCGGCGCCGGAGTTGAACAGCGCCGACTTCTTCGGGTGGTCGCCCGGGGTCAGCGCGTTGAGCTGCTCGGCGACCTCCACGTACCCCTCGTACGGGGTGATCATGAAGCAGGTGTGGGTGAAGTCGGCCAGCTGCTCGGTGGCCCGGCGCACCACGGCGGGCGCGCTGTTGCCGACCGAGGTGACGGCGATGCCGGAGCCGAAGTCGATCAGCCGGTTGCCGTCGACGTCCTCGACGATCCCGCCGCCCGCCCGGGTCACGAAGACGGGCAGGGTCACCCCGACGCCGTGGGCGACCGCCGCGGACTTACGGGCCAGCAGTTCCTGCGACTTCGGTCCCGGCACAGCGGTGACGAGCCGGCGCTCCTGGGGCAGTTCGGTCATGGCGGGTATTCCCCTCGTACGGCGTGTCGTCCGGTATTCGCGTCTTGTGTTCACGTCTTTCCCGCAGGCTAGGCCGGTGTCCGGCGCGGCCGCATACGCCGATAGGTAGCACTGTTCGGGCGCTCTGCGCCGGAACGGACAGTGCGCGCGCCGCGGGAAGACGTGGGGAAGACGCGGGAAGCCTCCGGGGAAGCCGCGTATCGGGCCTGGTCAAGATCCTTTTACTGGCGTAGCGGCTCGACTACATTGAGCACATCGTCGGAGACGCAGGGGCGAGGGGCGACACGCCATGGATGCCATGGGTTACGAGGGCAAGCACGGGCACGGCCACGAGCCGGGCCCGCTGCGGCCGCCACCCCCTTCGCTGCCGCCCTCCGCGCCGCCGCCGTACACCCCGCCGCCGTCCGTGCCGCCGCGGCCGGGCGGAGCGGTGCCGCGGCCCTCCGCGCCGCCGCCGATGCCCGCGCAGGCGCCGCCGCCGTCCGCGCTGGAGGTGTGGCTGCGGACGCCGCGGGCGATCGACGCGCCGGGGATCTTCGGGTTCGGGCACACGCCGCGGCCGAAGCCGGACCCGGACCGGCTGCCGGGGCGCAGGCTGATCGGCGGCGCGGTGCTGGCCGCTCTGGTCGGCGCGCTCTTCTGGTCGCTGTGCTGGAACCGCTACTTCCACTTCTGGTTCTGGCCCGTGCTGTGGCTCACCCCGACCGACTGGCGCAGCGGCGCGGGTGCGGACACCCACGCCTTCAACGTCGCCTCCAACGTCTACTACGTCCTGTTCACCGCGCTGGTCGCCTGGATCTGCTCGCGCCTGGGCAACTGGCCCGAGGTGTGGCGCCGTTACGTCCGGCCGGGGCTGCGCTCCCTGTGGGACACCCCCGCCGCCGGCGCCGCCCCCGAGGACGGCCGGGAGGACCCCGTCGGCTGGCCCGAACTGCGCGCCGCCGGGCAGTACGCGCTCGCCGACCGGCTGACCGCCGAGGTCCGCGGCGGGCGGATGCAGGACGTGGACTACGCCCGCATCCGCCACGCCTGGGAGCGCGCGCGGCACGAACCGGCCCTCCTCGACTCCTTCGCCGACGCCGTACTGCGAGAGGGCGCCGAGGCCTGCGGCCACCCGTCCGGCCGCCGCGACCTGCCCCGCCGCGGCGCCCCGCACGACCTGTACACCCGTCAGGTCAGGATCGGCCTCGGCGCCGACGACGACCGCAACCCGTACCAGCACCGCGGCTCCGGCATCGCGCTCGACCCGACCGTGCTCGGCACCGGGATGCTCGCCGTCGGGCCGCCCGGCTCCGGCAAGACCCGGCAGATCGTCCGCCCGGTGCTGGAGTCGCTGTGCCTCCAGGCGCTCGCCGGGCAGGCCGCGGTCGTCGCCGTCGGCGCCGCGGGCGCCGACCTCGGGCCCGCCGAGGCCTACGACGTGGTGATCTCGCCGACCGACCCCGCCTCCCCGCACGACCTGGACCTCTACGGCGGCGGCACCGACCCCGACACCGCCGCGGCCACCCTCGCCGAGGCCCTGCTCGACGCGCACAGCACCGACCAGGGCGAGCCGCGCCGGGCCGCCACCGCGATCGCCCAGGTGCTCGGCCCGTTCGCCGCCGCCCACGGCCGCTTCCCGGCCGTCAGCGAACTGCGTGAACTCCTCGACGGCACCGCGCACGCCTTCGCCGCCCTGCGCGACGCCCTCGACGCGGCCGGAGCGCACTCCATGGTCAGGGAGCTGGCCGCGCGCGAGCGGGAGGCCGCCCGCCCCGACGACATCGGCCCCCGCCTCGCCGACCGGGTCGCCCTGCTCGACCGGCCCGCGTTCGCCGGGTTCTTCGACGTGACCGGCCGCTCCCGCCCGTTCTCGATGTACGCGCTCGAATACCCGCTGCGGGTCAGGATCGAGCTGCCGGAGCGCGGCCACGCCGAGGCGTCCCGGATACTCACCCGGCTGGTCCTGGCCCAGTTCACCGCGGCCGTCGCCGCGCGCCGCGACCGTTCCCTGTTCGCCTGCCTGGTGCTCGACGACGCGTCCCACACGATCACCGCCGACGCCGTACGCGGTCTGGCCCGGCTGCGGTCCGCCAACGCCGGGGTGCTGCTCACACTGCGCACCCTGGACGACGTGCCCGAGCATCTGCGCACCGCGCTGCTCGGCGCGGTCGGCTGCCGGATGGCGCTGTCCGGGGTCACCACCTGGGACGGCAGGCGGTTCGCCGAGGCGTGGGGAACGACCTGGGTCGAGACCCGGGACGTCACCCGCACTCCCGACCAGTCGGGCGGGTTCATGCGCCGGACGACACGCGGGGTGCGGCGGCTGTTCACGGGGGAGGCGGCGACCACCGAGTCGGTCACCGTGCGCAGCGTCGAGCGCGAGCGCTGGTCCGCCTCCGACCTCGCGCACAACGTACCGGCCGGACACGCCGTGCTGTCGCTGTCCACCACCGCGGGTGAGCACGCGCCGCCGGTCCTGCTCGACCTGCGGGCCTGACCAGCGGGTACGACCCCGTTCGGCGAGGTACGCCGATCGTCGGACGATCATGAAATGGGGGTCCGATGGGCCGGGTGCTGTACGGTGCGGAACAATCGAGGGTGTCTACCGCCGCGGGTCGGCCGGCATCGACCGCTCGGCCATCACTCACCGCCCGGCCACCATCCACCGCCCACCGGTACCAGGTCTGTATGCCCCTCACCCTCGCGTCCCTCGCCCATCACTCGGCACTCAAGCTCACCGTCCTGTCCGGCGACGACCGGCTCGACGCGGAGGTCCGCTGGGTGCACACCAGCGAACTGGACGACCCGGCGCCTTACCTCGAGGGCGGCGAGCTGCTGCTGACCACCGGCCTCAAGCTCGACGTCGACGACCCGGACAGCCTGCGCGCCTACGTACGGCGGCTCGCCGCGGCCGGCGTGGTCGGGGTGGGCTTCGGTGTCGGCGTCGGCCACGACGAGGTGCCGCCCGCCCTGGTGACCGCCGCCGCGCAGGCCCGGCTGCCGCTGCTCGAAGTGCCGCGCGCGACCCCCTTCATCGCCATCAGCAAGACCGTCTCCGCGGCCATCGCCGCCGACCGGTACCAGGCGGTCACCGCCGGGTTCGAGGCCCAGCGCGAACTCACCCGGGCCGCCCTCGCCCCCGACGGCACCGGCGCGCTGCTGGCCCGGCTCGCCGCCCACCTCGACGGCTGGGCCGCGCTCTACGACGCCTCGGGCGCGGTCCTGGCCGCCGCCCCCGACTGGGCGGGCCGCCGCGCCGCCCGGCTGGCCGGCGAGATCGACCGGCTCCGTGACACCCCGGCCCCGGCGAGCGCCGCCGTCGCCGGGCCCGCGGGCACCGAGGACCGGGTCGAGCTCCAGTCCCTCGGCACCGGCCGCCGCCCCCGCGGTTTCCTCGCCGTCGGTACGGAGGAACGTCTCGACACCTCGGCGCGCTATGTCGTGCACGCCGCCGTCGCGCTGCTGACCCTGTCCCTCGAACAGTCCCGTACCCTCCAGGACGCGCAGGGCCGGCTGGCCGCCGCGCTGCTGCGGAT
The DNA here is from genome assembly GCF_036199905.1 of Streptomyces sp. NBC_00223. NCBI lineage: Bacteria > Bacillati > Actinomycetota > Actinomycetes > Kitasatosporales > Streptomycetaceae > Streptomyces > Streptomyces sp. NBC_00223. The sequence goes on from NZ_CP108109.1 coordinate 6,346,838, forward strand.
GCTGCTCGCCGGGGAGCCGGACCACGCCCGCAGCGTCGCCGGAGGGCTGTACGGCACGCTGCTCGACCGGCCGGTGCGGCTGCTGATCGCCGAGCCCTCCGATCCGCACCTCGGGCCCGACGCCGTCGCCCTGCTGGCCGAGCGCGCGGAGGCGGCGGCCGTCCGCTCCGGCGAACCGCTGCTCGCCGTGCGCGAGGGCGACCGGCTGGTCGTGCTGGCCGCGGAGGACGCGGCGGCGCTGTCCACGACGGCCGACCTCGCGGAGGGCGAGGACGCCCTGGCGTCCGGTCTGTCCGGGGCCGTCGAACCGGCCGAGGCGCCCGAGGCCCACCGTCAGGCCGAACGCGCCCTCGCCGTCGCCCTGCGCCGGGGCCGCAACCTGGTCGAACACGACGAGGTGGGCGCGGGCTCGGTCATGCCGCTGCTCGCCGACGACGCGGTGCGGGCCTTCTCCGAGGGTCTGCTGCGTCCCCTGCGTGAGCACGACGCGACGGCCCGCGGTGACCTGGTGGCCTCGCTCGCCGCCTGGCTCTCCCACCACGGCCAGTGGGACGCGGCGGCGGCCGACCTCGGCGTCCACCGCCACACCCTGCGCTACCGGATGCGCCGGGTCGAGGAAATCCTCGGCCGCTCGCTGGACGACCCGGATGTCCGCATGGAGCTGTGGCTCGCCCTCAAGGCCGGTACGTAAGCGCCGGCACGTAAGCGCCGGTACATAAGCGCCGACACGTAAGCCCCGCCGCCGGACAGCGGCCGACCACGGTACGAGCGCCCGCCGACAGCGGCCGCACCCGGGGCGGGCTTCGGCGGCGTGGCCAATACGTAGCGTGCGGGGGGTCGCGTACTCCGCGGTGGACAACGGACTCGGCGGGCGGGCCCGCCTACCGTGTGGGCGTCGGACCGAGTTTCCAGAGAGGGCGGACCCACCGTGACCACCACTGCCGCAGCCCCGTACGCGTTCTGGCCGGCCGGCCGCCCGGCCACCGGCGCGGACACCTTCGACGTGACCAGCCCGTGGGACGGCGCGCTCGTCGGCCGGGTGAGCGTGCCGACGGAAGGTCAGGTCGAGCAGGCCGTCGCGGCCGCCGCCGCGGCCAAGGACGCGTTCGCCGCGACCCCCGCGCACATCAGGGCCGCGGCCCTGGACCACGTGGCCCGGCGGCTCGCCGAGCGCACCGAGGAGCTGGCCCGGCTGATCACCGCCGAGAACGGCAAGCCCGTCAAGTGGGCGCGCGGCGAGGTCGGCCGGGCGGTCTCCGTCTTCCGCTGGGCCGCCGAGGAGGCCCGCCGCTTCAACGGGGGCGAGGCGCAGCGGCTCGACACCGACCCCGGCGGCGTCGGCCGGCTCGCCCTGACCCGCCGCTTCACCCGCGGACCCGTGCTCGGCATCGCGCCCTTCAACTTCCCGCTCAACCTGGTCGCCCACAAGGTCGCCCCGGCCCTCGCGGTCGGCGCGCCGATCATCCTCAAGCCCGCGCCCGCGACCCCGCTGTCGGCGCTCGTGCTCGGCGAGATCCTGGCCGAGACCACCGGCCTGCCCGAGGGCGCCTGGAGCGTGCTGCCGGTGCCGAACGACCGGATGCCCGCGCTGGTCCAGGACCCGCGGCTGCCGGTGATCTCCTTCACCGGCTCCGACACGGTCGGCTACGCGATCATGGACTCGGTGCCGCGCAAGCACGTCACCCTGGAGCTCGGCGGCAACGCGGCCGCGGTCGTGCTGGCCGACTGGTCCTCCGAGCAGGACCTGGAGTGGGCGGCGACCCGTATCGCCACCTTCGCCAACTACCAGGGCGGCCAGTCCTGCATCTCCGTGCAGCGGGTCGTCGCGGACACCGCCGTCTACGACGCGCTCGCCGAGAAGATCGTGGCCAAGGTGCGCGAGCAGGTCACCGGCGATCCCGGCGACGACCGCACCGACGTCGGCCCGCTGGTGAGCGAGGCCGCCGCCGAGCGGGTCGGGGCGTGGGTGGACGACGCCGTGGCCAAGGGCGCCAAGCTGCTGACCGGCGGGGTGCGCGACGGCGCCGCCTACGCGCCGACCGTGCTCGCGGACCTGCCCGCCGACGCGATCCTGACGGGCGCCGAGGCATTCGGCCCGGTGCTCTCCCTGCACCGCGTCGAGGGCGCCGACGAGGCGTTCGCGGCCGTCAACGACTCGCGTTTCGGCTTGCAGGCAGGGGTGTTCACCCACGATCTGCAACTGGCGTTCCGGGCCCACCGCGCGCTGGAGGTCGGCGGGGTGGTCATCGGCGACGCGCCGTCGTACCGGGCCGACCAGATGCCGTACGGCGGGGTGAAGGACTCCGGCACCGGCCGTGAGGGCGTGCGGTACGCGATGGACGACTACACCTACGAGCGGGTGCTCGTCCTCACCGGCCTCGACCTCTGAGCCGCCGGGGGCCGGCCTCTGCCGTCGGCGACCCGGCGGCTGAGCGCCGGCCTCCGAGCCACCGGGCTGCTGACGTACGGTCAGCAGCCCGGCCCAACTTCTCTGGTGGGATCACCGGATCTCGGGTAGTACGGACAAGTAGTACCGGTCGGTAGCCGTCCTACCCGGAGGTGACGCAACCGTGTCCGCACCCGTCGCAGCACGCAAGGTCTCGGAGCGAGAAGCACGCCAGGTGGCGGAGGCCGCCAGGGAGCAGGACTGGCACAAGCCCAGCTTCGCCAAGGAACTCTTCCTCGGCCGCTTCCGCCTCGACCTGATCCACCCGCACCCGCTCCCCGCGCCCGAGGCCGTGGCGAAGGGCGAGGCGTTCCTCGGCCGGCTCCGCGACTTCTGCGAGACCCGGGTGGACGCGGCCCTGATCGAACGCGAGGCCCGTATCCCGGACGAGACGATCAGGGGCCTGAAGGAGATCGGCGCCTTCGGCATGAAGATCGACGAGCTGTACGGCGGCCTCGGCCTCACCCAGGTGTACTACAACAAGGCACTCGCCCTGGTCGGCAGCGTCAGCCCCGCGGTCGGCGCGCTGCTGTCGGCCCATCAGTCGATCGGCGTGCCGCAGCCGCTGAAGATGTTCGGCACCAAGGAGCAGAAGGAGAAGTTCCTGCCGCGCTGCGCCCGCACCGACATCAGCGCCTTCCTGCTCACCGAGCCGGACGTCGGCTCCGACCCGGCCCGGCTGGCCACCGCCGCCGTACCGGACGGCGACACGTATGTGCTCGACGGCGTCAAGCTGTGGACGACCAACGGCGTCGTGGCCGACCTCCTCGTGGTGATGGCCCGCGTCCCGAAGTCGGCGGGGCACCGCGGCGGCATCACCGCCTTCGTGGTCGAGGCCGGGTCCGTCGGCATCACGGTGGAGAACCGCAACGCCTTCATGGGCCTGCGCGGCATCGAGAACGGCGTCACCCGCTTCCACCGCGTCCGGGTGCCGGCCGCGAACCGGATCGGCCCCGAGGGCGCCGGGCTGAAGATCGCCCTGACCACCCTCAACACCGGCCGGCTCTCGCTGCCCGCCGGGTGCGTGGGCGCGGCCAAGTGGTGTCTGAAGATCGCCCGCGAGTGGTCGGTGGCCCGCGAGCAGTGGGGCAAGCCGATCGCCCGGCACGAGGCCGTCGGCGCCAAGATCGCCCGTATGGCCGCCACCACCTTCGCCCTGGAGGCGGTGCTCGACCTGTCCTCGCAGATGGCCGACGAGGACCGCAACGACATCCGGATCGAGGCCGCGCTGGCCAAGCTCTACGGTTCCGAGGCGGCCTGGCTGATGGCCGACGACCTCGTGCAGATCCGCGGCGGCCGGGGCTTCGAGACCGCCGACTCGCTGGCCGCCCGCGGCGAGCGCGCGGTGCCGGCCGAGCAGATGCTGCGCGACCTGCGGATCAACCGGATCTTCGAGGGCTCCACCGAGATCATGCACCTGCTGATCGCCCGTGAGGCGGTCGACGCCCATCTGTCGGTGGCCGGTGACCTCATCGACCCCGACACCTCGCTCGGCGAGAAGGCCAGGGCGGGTGCCAAGGCCGGCGGGTTCTATGCCCGCTGGCTGCCCAAGCTCGTCGCCGGACCCGGCCAGCTTCCCCACTCCTACGCCGAGTTCGGTGAACTCGCCGGTCATCTGCGGTATGTCGAGCGGGCCGCCCGCAGGCTCGCCCGCAGCACCTTCTACGCGATGTCGCGCTGGCAGGGCCGGCTTGAGTCGAAGCAGAACTTCCTGGCCAGGATCGTCGACATCGGCGCCGAGCTGTTCGCGATGAGCGCGGCCTGCGTACGGGCCCAGCACCTCGCCGCGACCGGCGACCACGGGCGCGAGGCCCGGCTGCTCGCCGACACCTTCTGCCGGCAGGCCCGGGTCCGCGTCGACGAACTCTTCGCCCGGCTGTGGACCAACACCGACGGCCCCGACCGCAGGCTCGCCAAGGCGGTGCTCGACGGCTCGGTGACCTGGCTGGAGGCGGGCATTGTCGACCCCACCCGCGAGGGCCCCTGGATCGCCGACGCCGCCCCGGGGCCGAGCGCCCGGGACAACGTGCACCGGCCGGTGCGCTGATCCGCCGGGGCGCGCGCCACGCCGCTGAGCGGGCGCGCGGCAGGCTCCCGGCCCGGCCGTCCGGGGCAGTGCGTGAGAAACCGCCGCGGCAGGACAGAATGAAGTCCATGACGGACGCTCTCGCAGACCCGCACTACCGCCCGCACGTCACGCCGGACCCCGGCGCGGGCCCCAGGACGGTCGTGATCCTCGGCTCCACCGGCTCGGTCGGCACCCAGGCCATCGACGTGGTGCTCCGCAACCCCGACCGCTTCAAGGTGGTCGCGATCTCCGCGGCGGGCAGCCGGGTCGGCCTGCTCGCCGAACAGGCGTACCTGCTCCGGGTGCACACGGTCGCGGTCGCGGACGAGGCCGCCGTCGGCCCGCTGCGCGCCGCGCTGGCCGGCCACTACGGCGGCGCCGAGCTGCCGGAGATCATCGCCGGACCGCAGGCCGCCACCCAGGCCGCGACCCTCGAGTGCCACTCGGTGCTCAACGGCATCACCGGCTCCATCGGCCTGCGGCCCACCCTGGCCGCCCTGGAGGCCGACCGGGTGCTGATCCTCGCCAACAAGGAGTCGCTGATCGTCGGCGGCCCGCTCGTGAAGGCCGTCGCCAGGCCCGGCCAGATCGTCCCCGTGGACTCCGAGCACTCCGCGCTGTTCCAGGCGATGCTGGGCGGCAGCCGGGCCGAGGTGCGCAGGCTGATCGTCACCGCCTCCGGCGGCCCCTTCCGCGGCCGTACCAAGGCCGAACTGGCCGGCGTGACGCCCGCCGACGCCCTGGCCCACCCCACGTGGGACATGGGCCCGGTGATCACCGTCAACTCCGCGACCCTCGTCAACAAGGGGCTGGAGGTCATCGAGGCACATCTGCTGTACGACATCCCGTTCGACCGGATCGAGGTCGTCGTGCACCCGCAGTCGTACATCCACTCCATGGTCGAGTTCGCCGACGGGTCCACGCTCGCCCAGGCCAGCCCGCCCGACATGCGGATGCCGATCGCCCTCGGGCTCGGCTGGCCGGACAGAGTGCCGGACGCCGCGCCCGCGTTCGACTGGTCGAAGGCGTCCACCTGGGAGTTCTTCCCGCTGGACGAAGCGGCCTTTCCCTCCGTCGCTCTGGCCCGGCATGTGGGTAGCCTCGGGGGCACCGCTCCCGCGGTGTTCAACGCGGCCAACGAGGAGTGCGTCGACGCCTTCCTCGCCGGCCGGCTGCCGTTCACCGGGATCGTGGACACCGTCGCCAAGGTCGTGGAGGAACACGGCACACCGCCGGCGGGAACTCGGCTGACGGTCGAGGACGTCCTCGAAGCGGAGACCTGGGCGCGCGCCCGGGCCAGGGAACTGGCACAAGCATCGGAGGTAGCAGGCGTATGACGGCTCTCATGACGATCCTCGGCATAGTCGTCTTCGCCGTGGGCCTGATGGTGTCCATCGCCTGGCACGAGCTGGGCCACCTGTCCACCGCCAAGCTCTTCAAGATCCGCGTGCCGCAGTACATGGTCGGCTTCGGCCCCACCATCTGGTCGCGGCGCAAGGGCGAGACCGAGTACGGCTTCAAGGCCGTGCCGCTCGGCGGCTACATCCGGATGATCGGCATGTTCCCGCCCGGCGAGGACGGCAGGATCACCGCCCGTTCCACCTCGCCGTGGCGCGGCATGATCGAGGACGCCCGCTCGGCCGCGTACGAGGAGCTCCAGCCCGGCGACGAGACACGGATGTTCTACACGCGCAAGCCGTGGAAGCGCGTCATCGTGATGTTCGCCGGGCCCTTCATGAACCTGATCCTGGCCGTCGCGCTGGCGCTGACCGTCTTCATGGGCTTCGGCATCAACATGCGCACCACCGTCGTCGGCCAGGTCAGCGACTGTGTGATCTCCCAGGCCGACACCTCCAAGCGCAACGTGGAGAACCCGTGCCGCGCCGGTGACCCCATCGCCCCCGCGAAGATCGCCGGGCTCAAGGCGGGCGACAAGTTCGTGGAGTTCAACGGCCGTCCGGTGCACGACTGGAACACCCTGTCGGAGGACATCCGCACGGGCGCGGGCCCGGCCACCGTCGTGGTCGAGCGCCACGGACAGCGGATCACCCTGCACCCGACGATCACCACCAACACCGTCGCCAAGACCGACAGCGACGGCAACTACGTGGACGGCACGGTGAAGGCCGGCTTCCTCGGGTTCAGCCCCGCCACGCACATCCAGCCGCTGGGCCTGACCGATTCCTTCGGCCACATGGGCGACATGGCCCAGCAGGGCGTCAGCTCCCTGGTCAGCCTGCCCAGGCGGATCCCCGACCTGTGGAACTCGGCCTTCAACGGCGCCCCCCGCAAGCAGGACTCGCCGATGGGCGTGGTCGGCGCGGCCAGGGTCGGCGGCGAGGTCTTCGCGCTCAAGGAGCCGGCCGTCGACCGGGTCGTGACGATGGTCATGCTGGTCGCGGGCTTCAACCTGTCGCTGTTCCTGTTCAACATGCTCCCGCTGCTGCCGCTCGACGGCGGCCACATCGCGGGCGCGGTGTGGGAGGCGGTCCGCCGCAAGACGGCGAAGGTCTTCCGCAAACCCGACCCCGGCCCCTTCGACGTGGCCAAGCTCATGCCGATCGCTTATGTCGTGGCCGGAATCTTTGTGTCCTTCACCTTGCTCGTGCTGATCGCCGATGTGGTCAACCCGGTCAAACTCAGTTCATGACATGCGGTACGAGGTGAGACTCGTGGGCGGGGTGCCGTAACCTCGATGCCGGAGCCCGCCCACGACGGGACCTCGTTCCACACCTTGGGGATGCCACGCAGATGACCGCGATTTCGCTCGGTATGCCGGATGTTCCGACCAGACTCGCCGACCGCCGCAAAAGCCGTCAGATCCAGGTCGGAAGTGTCGCTGTGGGCGGCGACGCACCCGTGTCCGTCCAGTCGATGACGACCACCCGGACCTCCGACATCGGCGCGACCCTTCAGCAGATCGCCGAGCTGACCGCCTCCGGCTGCCAGATCGTCCGGGTCGCCTGCCCGACGCAGGACGACGCCGACGCGCTCGCCACGATCGCCCGCAAGTCGCAGATCCCCGTCATCGCCGACATTCATTTCCAGCCGAAGTACGTCTTCGCCGCCATCGACGCGGGCTGCGCCGCCGTCCGGGTCAACCCGGGCAACATCAAGCAGTTCGACGACCAGGTCAAGGAGATCGCCAAGGCCGCCTCGGCCGCCGGCACCCCGATCCGGATCGGCGTCAACGCGGGCTCGCTCGACAAGCGGCTGCTGGAGAAGTACGGCAAGGCCACCCCCGAGGCGCTCGCCGAGTCCGCGCTGTGGGAGGCGTCGCTCTTCGAGGAGCACGACTTCCACGACATCAAGATCTCCGTGAAGCACAACGACCCGGTCGTGATGGTCGCCGCCTACCGGCTGCTCGCCCAGAAGTGCGACTACCCGCTGCACCTCGGCGTCACCGAGGCCGGCCCCGCCTTCCAGGGCACCATCAAGTCCGCGGTCGCCTTCGGCGCGCTGCTCAGCGAGGGCATCGGCGACACCATCCGGGTCTCGCTGTCCGCGCCGCCGGTCGAGGAGGTCAAGGTCGGCATCCAGATCCTGGAGTCGCTGAACCTGCGCCAGCGCCGGCTGGAGATCGTCTCCTGCCCGTCCTGCGGCCGCGCCCAGGTCGACGTCTACAAGCTCGCCGACCAGGTCTCCGCCGGCCTTGAGGGCATGGAGGTGCCGCTGCGCGTCGCCGTCATGGGCTGCGTCGTCAACGGCCCCGGTGAGGCCCGTGAGGCCGACCTCGGTGTCGCCTCCGGCAACGGCAAGGGTCAGATCTTCGTCAAGGGCGAGGTCATCAAGACCGTCCCCGAGTCCAAGATCGTCGAGACCCTGATCGAAGAGGCCATGAAGCTCGCCGAGCAGATGGAAGCAGCGGGTGCCGCCTCCGGCGAACCGCAGGTGAGCGTCTCCTGAGCGAGAAGTACCGGCCGTCAGGATCCCCGCCGTCGGTGCCGTCGGTGCCGCCGACGCGCACCCCGGCGGGGCGGCCCGCGGCCGGGCCCGGGCCCGGCGCCGGGTTCCGGCCGCCGGCCACCGCCGGGTTCCGGCCGCGTCACGCGTACCGGTGCGGGGCCGCGGGGCACCGCGGCCGCCCGCGCGGTAGGGTGCCAGGGTCAATTCCCGCCGTCGCCCGCGGCCCGTACGGTGAGGCGTCCCCGTGTTGACCCACCCGACTGCCCGAGTCCTGGACCCCGGCGACCTCGACGCGGCCCTCGCACTGCTCGACCGCGACCCGGTCTCCAACGCCTTCGTCACCTCACGCGTGAGCATCGCCGGGCTCGACCCCTGGCGGCTCGGCGGCGAGATGTGGGGCTGGTACTCCGCCGGCAAGCTCACCTCGATGTGCTACGCGGGCGCCAACCTCGTACCCATCTGCGCCACCCCCGAGGCCGTACGCGCCTTCGCCGAGCGCGCCCGCCGGGCCGGCCGCCGCTGCTCGTCCATCGTCGGCCCCGCCGAGCCCACCGCCGATCTGTGGGCGCGGCTCGAACCGTACTGGGGGCCCGCCCGCGAGGTCCGCGCCCGTCAGCCGCTGATGACCACCCGCGCGCTGCCCGATGTCGCCCCCGACCCCGGGGTGCGCCGGGTGCGGCGGGACGAGATGGACGTGCTGATGCCGGCCTGCGTGGCGATGTTCACCGAGGAGGTCGGCGTCTCGCCGCTCGCCGGTGACGGCGGGCTGCTCTACCAGGCCCGGGTCGCCGAACTCGTCTCCGCCGGACGCGCGTTCGCCCGTATCGAGGACGGCGAGGTCGTCTTCAAGGCCGAGATCGGCGCCGTCACCCGGCACACCTGCCAGATCCAGGGCGTCTGGGTCGCGCCCTCCCACCGCGGCCGCGGTCTGTCGGAGACCGGCATGGCCGCCGTGCTGCACTACGCGCTGCGCGATGTGGCCCCCGTCGTCAGCCTCTACGTCAACGACTTCAACACCCCCGCCCGCGCCGCCTACCGCCGGGTCGGCTTCACCGAGGTCGGCGCCTTCATGAGCGTGCTGTTCTGAGCCGCGGCCGCCGTCCGCGGGTCTTCGCGAGCGGCCGGAACAGGGTGCGTGGCGGGTGCCGCCGCCCGCTCCGGGTAAGGTCCCCCGACATGGAGAACGTGGTGGTCGGCCCGTGCGATCTCACCGCACACGTCGACGAAGCCCTTGCCGTCCAAGCGCTCGCCTTCGGCCTCGGGCCCGACGAGGTGATCATCCGCCGGCAGATCGTGCTGCGGCACCTGGCGTCCCCCGGGGCCCGGGCCCTGGCCGCGCACACCGACGACGGCGCGATGGTCGGCTTCGTGTACGGGCAGCCCAACGACCGGGCGCACTGGTGGTCCAGCGTCGTACAGCCGTATGTGCGCGAGGCGGGCAACGACGCCTGGCTCGACGACTCCTTCGTCATCACCGAACTGCATGTGCTGCCCGGCTTCCAGGGTCGCGGCATCGGCCGCCGGCTGATCACCGGCATCACCGACACCGCGAGCGAGCCGCGCAGCATCCTGTCGGCGATCGACGGGGAGACCCCGGCCCGCCGGCTCTACCGTTCGCTGGGCTACCGGGACCTGGCCCGCCCGGTCCACTTCCCCAGCGCCCCCCGCCCGTACGCGGTGATGGGCGCGCCGCTGCCGCTGCCGCGCCGGACGGGCGAATAACCGTTTCGGGTGCGCCCGGGCAGGTCGGTATCCTCGCCGGACCCTGGGCACCTAGAAACCTACGGAGAACCACCATGGTCCTGCGCATGTCCCGGCTGATGCTCAAGACGCTGCGTGACGACCCGGCCGACGCGGCGACGCTCAGCCACAAACTGCTGGTCAGGGCCGGATATGTGCGCCGCTCCTCGGCCGGGGTGTGGACCTGGCTGCCGCTGGGCAAGCGCGTGCTGGACAACGTCGCAAGGGTCGTGCGCGAGGAGATGGACGCCATCGGCGGCCAGGAGGTGCTGCTGCCCGCGCTGCTGCCCCGCGAGGTGTACGAGACCACCGGCCGCGCCGAGGAGTACGGCGACCTGCTCTTCCGGCTCAAGGACCGCAAGGGCGCCGACTATGTGCTCGGGCCCACCCACGAGGAGATCTTCACCCAGCTGGTCAAGGACCAGATCACCTCGTACAAGGACCTGCCGGTGATCCTCTATCAGATCCAGACCAAGTACCGGGACGAGGCCAGGCCGCGTTCGGGGGTGCTGCGCGGGCGCGAGTTCCTGATGAAGGACGCCTACTCCTTCGACACCGACACCGAGGGGCTCGCCGAGTCCTACCGGCTGCACCGGGAGGCTTACTCGCGGATCTTCCGGCGCCTCGGGCTCGACATCCGCGTGGTGTCGGCGGTGTCAGGCGCGATGGGCGGCTCGGCGTCCGAGGAGTTCCTGGCGCCCGCCGCGGCCGGCGAGGACACCTTCGTGGACTGCCCGTCCTGCGCCTACGCGGCCAACACCGAGGCGGTCACCTTCACCGCGGCCGTGCCCGTGGCCACCGACCCCGGCCCGGTCGAGGAACTGGACACCCCCGACACGACCACCGTCGAGGCACTGGCCGAACGCTGCCGGGTGCCGGCCGCCGCCGTCCTGAAGAACCTGCTGGTCACGGTGGACGGCGAGATCACCGCGGTCGGTGTCCCCGGCGACCGCGAGGTCGATCTCGGCAAACTCGCCGAACACCTCGCCCCCGCCGTCGTCGAGCTGGTCACCGCCGAGGACTTCACCGGCCGCCCCGACCTCGTCCGCGGCTACGTCGGCCCCCAGGGCCTCGGCGTCCGCTACCTCGCCGACCCCCGGATCGCCCCCGGCACGGCCTGGATCACCGGCGCCAACAAGCCCGGCCGGCACGCCGCCAACGTCGTCTGCGGGCGGGACTTCACCGTCGACCGCTATCTCGACGTGGTCACCGTTCGGCCCGGCGACCCCTGCCCGCGCTGCGGCGCGGCGCTCACCGTCGGACGGGCCATCGAGGTCGGCCACATCTTCCAGCTCGGCCGCAAGTACACCGACGTCTTCCAGGTCGACATCCCCGGCCGCGACGGCAGGCCGGTCCGCGTCACCATGGGCTGCTACGGCATCGGCGTGTCCCGCGCGGTGGCCGCCCTCGCCGAACAGACCGCCGACGCGCACGGCCTGTGCTGGCCCGCCGAGATCGCCCCGGCCGACGTCCACGTCGTGGCCGCCGGCAAGGCCGCGCAGCAGGCGCTCGCCGAGGAGGCCGCCCAGGCGCTGCACACGGCGGGCCTGCGGGTCCTGCTGGACGACCGGGCGGGTGTCTCGCCGGGCGTGAAGTTCACCGACGCGGAACTCCTCGGCGTCCCCGCCCTCCTGATCGCCGGCCGCCGCGCCCAGGACGGCGTCCTGGAACTCAAGGACCGCCGCACGGGCGAGCGCGTGGAACTCCCGCTGGAGCAGGCCGTACGGCGGCTCACCGAGGGGGCCGCGCGGTCCGCCCGGCCCTGACGGCGCCTCAGAGCCAGTCGGCGAACTCCAGCAGCAGTTCCCCGTCCTCCCCGTCACCCACCGACAGGCTCCACACCCCGGCCTCCACGGCCCGGAACAGCGACCACCCGCGCAGCCGCTCCTCGTCCACCTCCAGCGCGGCCGCCAGCTTCCCCACCCGCCGCCGCGCGGCCGCCCGGGACCCCGGCTGCGCGGCGAGCGTGGAGAGCCGGTCCCGCACCAGCCACGCCAGGTCGTACGCGGGCTCGCCCACCATCGGCTTGGGGTCGATCGCCAGCCAGGGCGCCCGCTCGCCCGCCAGCACGTTGCCGTGGTGGTAGTCGCCGTGCAGCAGCACGGTCTCGGCGTCCCCGGCGAGCAGTTCCTCGCGCAGCTCCAGCGCCTGGTCGATCAGCGGCCTGACGTCGTCCGCGTACGGCTGCTCGCGCCGCTCCCGCAGCAGCGGGACGAGCGCGGCCGTCCGGTCGGCCACGGAGGTGAAGGGGTGCCCCTCGGCGGGCGGCACCCACAGCCGCCGCAGCACGCTCGCCGCCTCCAGCATCGCCTTGGGCTCGGCCAGCGACCGCAGCGAGACATCGGCGTGGAGCCGTTCCAGCAGCAGCACGCCCTCCGGCGGATCGGCCCGCAGCAGCTCCACGGCGCCGCGTCCGCCCCAGTGCGCCAGCGCCGCGTGCTCCTGCGCCGTCTCCCGGGTGACCAGGCCGAGCTTGAGCACGGCGGGCACGCCCTCGGCGGTCCGCACCAGCACGATCATGCTGACCATGCCGCCCGAGGCGAACACCCGCTCGGGTGTCAGCCGCCAGCGTTCCAGATACCCCGCGGCCCGGCCGGGCAGAGCGGCCAGCCACTCCCGGCCCGGCTCGCCCTCCCACTCGCTGATGACGCGCACCAGCCGCTCGGGCGGTTCCAGGGACACGGCCTCCGGCGGGCCGTCCTGCGCCGCTGAACTCATGGTGTCGCGTTCCCTCCGTGGTACGTCGCCGGCCCGGCGGGGCGGCGCTCAGTCGCGCTCCGCCAGCCCCGGGAAGGCTACGCTGCCGCCGCGCCACCGCACCGCGCGTACCGCCGCCTCGCGCAGCGCGTCCGCCGCGTCCCGGCGGACCGCGCCCAGCGCGGCCCCGACCAGATCGCCGTACGCGCCCGCGACCCGCTCCTCGAGGAAAGCGGCCAGCCTCACCGCGCCGGCCGGGTCCGTGACCGCGAACGGCAGCTCGTAGCCGCCCGCCGAGAACACCGGCGCGGCGCCCAAATCCGCGACCGTGCGGATCATCGCGTCCCGGCGCGCCCGGTGCGCGTCGTACGCCTGCTGGGCCTCGGACCGCCGCGCGGCGGACACCAGGCCGCCGACGACGCCGTACCCGTACACCGCCGCGTGCTCGGCGGCGAGTGCCGCCCGCGCCGCGGCCACGACCTTGTTCACGTGTTCTTCGCCCCCGTGTTCAGCAGCACCACATGGCCCGCGCCGGCCGCCGCGGCCGAGGCCATCAGCCGGGCCAGATCGCCCGGCACGGTCAGCAGCGCGGCCGCCCGCCGGTCGGCGAGCTTCCGCTCGGCGGCGGCGAGCGCGGCGAGCGCGGCGGCGGGGCTCTGTTCCGGTCCTGCGGCCGCGGCGGGCGCGGGCGGCTTCCCGCCGAACGCCTCGACGTGCCGGGCGACTTCGGCCCGCAGCGGAGCCAGCCGCGCGGCCAGCGAGGGGTGCGCGGCGGCCACGGCGTCGTACCGCGCCATGAGCGCGGCGCTCTCCCGCGCGGCCCGGGCCGACTCGACCGTGCCGGGCGCGGGTCCGGACGGCTCCGACCCGTCGGCCGCCGTGCCTCCGCCCCCGGAGCACCCGCTCACCACGCCCGCGGCCGCCACCGCCACCACACCGCGCCTGCTCAGCCGCCGACCGGCCTCCGGGATCATGCGGGGAGTCTACGGGTGGGGCGGGGGAGGAGCCGTGACACGGGTGCCGCGCCCGCTCCGGCGGCACGCGGAGACCCCCGCGGCCCGCCGTACGGGAAAAGGAGGGGCCCGAACTCCGGTAGCCTTCCGTTTACACGCGACCTTCCATGACAACAGCAGACGCGGCCGAGGAGTCACCCGGATGAGCACCACCCAGAGCGAGAGGCTGCGCGCGCTGCTTGAGCCGCTTGTCGTCGAAGCGGGCCTGGAACTGGAAGAGATCACGCTGTCGGCCGCGGGCAAGCGCCGGCAGCTGATGGTCGTCGTGGACTCGGACGCGGGTGTGCGGCTGGACACCGTCGCCGAGCTGAGCCGTACGGTCTCGCAGACCCTCGACGAGTCCGGCGCGATGGGCGAAACGGAGTACGTGCTGGAGGTGACCTCACCCGGCACCGACCGCCCGCTGACCGAGCCGCGCCACTTCCGGCGCAACGCGGGACGTCTGGTCAAGCTCCAGCTCAAGGAGCGCGGTGAGCTGATCGCGCGGATCATGACGGTGGACGACTCGGGGCTCGACCTGGAGGTCCCGGGCGTCAAGGGCCGCAAGCCCAAGCCCGCCCGCGCGGACTTCGCCGAGATCGCCAGGGCCCGGGTCGAGATCGAGTTCAACCGCAAGGGCGGCGCGGACGACGAGACCGCGGCCGACGGCGACGCCGACGGTGAGTACGACGACCTCGACGAGCACGACGACAACGACGAGCTTGACGCGCACGACGCGCACGACGACGAGAACACTGAGGAGGCGTAGCCGTGGACATCGACATGAAGGCCCTGCGGGGTTTGGTGCAGGAGAGGCAGATCTCGTTCGACCTGCTGGTCGGGGCCATCGAGTCGGCGCTCCTCATCGCGTACCACCGCGAGCCGGGCAGCCACCGCCGGGCCCGCGTGGAGCTGGACCGTACGAGCGGACACGTCACCGTCTGGGCCACCGAGGACCAGGAGGAGGCGGGCGAGGGCGCCGAGCCGCGCGAGTTCGACGACACCCCGACCGGCTTCGGCCGGATCGCCGCGTCGACCGCCAAGCAGGTGATCCTCCAGCGGCTGCGCGACGCCGAGGACGACGTGACCTTCGGGGAGTACGCCGGCCGCGAGGGCGACATCGTCACGGGCGTCGTCCAGCAGGGCAAGGACCCCAAGAACGTGCTGGTCGACATCGGCAAGCTGGAGGCCATCCTGCCGGTGCAGGAGCAGGTCCCCGGCGAGGACTACGTCCACGGCACCCGGCTGCGCACCTATGTCGTCCGGGTCGCCAAGGGCGTGCGCGGACCCTCGGTGACGCTGTCGCGGACCCACCCGAACCTGGTGAAGAAGCTCTTCGCGCTGGAGGTCCCGGAGATCGCGGACGGCTCGGTGGTGATCGAGGCGATCGCCCGCGAGGCCGGCCACCGTTCCAAGATCGCGGTCCGTTCCACCCGGTCCGGGCTGAACGCCAAGGGCGCCTGCATCGGCCCGATGGGCGCCCGGGTGCGGGCGGTCATGGCCGAGCTGCACGGCGAGAAGATCGACATCGTGGACTGGTCGGACGACCCGGCCGAGATGGTCGGCAACGCGCTGTCCCCGGCCCGGGTGTCGCATGTCGAGGTGGTGGACTTCGGCGCGCGGTCGGCCCGGGTCACCGTGCCGGACTACCAGCTGTCGCTGGCGATCGGCAAGGAAGGGCAGAACGCCCGTCTGGCGGCCCGGCTGACCGGATGGCGGATCGACATCCGCCCGGACACCGAGCAGCAGCCGGAGAGCTGAAAACCGGCCATCCGCCCCGGCACGTTCAGTCGAATCGGGGACGGACGGCGAACGAACAGCCGTACGTCGACCTACTCGAACGAGTGAGGTCGGTGCGGGGAGGTAGACTAAAGGATGTCTGGTCGGACGCTGGACCGCGCATGCCCGGAGCGAACCTGCATCGGCTGCCGTCAGCGAGCGGCCAAGAGCGATCTGCTGCGTGTGGTGGTGAGTGGGGACGCATGTGTCCCCGATCATCGCGGTACGCTGCCCGGTCGGGGCGCATATCTGCATCCCGCCCTTGCCTGCTTTGACCTGGCGGTCCGCCGCCGGGCGTTCGGCCGGGCCCTCAAAGGTCCGGTGGCGCCCGATACCGCGGAGTTGCGCCGGTTCGTCGAGCAGGCAGCCCCGTAAGAGAGAACGGCACGGGTTCCCGTGCGGTCAGGTACCTCGCGAGATGGAAGTAGGTCGAGATTGCGATGAGCACTCGATGAGTACGCGATGAGTACGCCCATGAAGTAGCGACGGTCCGGCGGACGATCACCCCGGACCTAAAAGGAGCGAAGTGGCTAAGGTCCGGGTATACGAACTCGCCAAGGAGATGGGAGTCGAGAGCAAGGTCGTCATGGCCAAGCTCCAAGAACTCGGCGAATTCGTCCGTTCGGCGTCCTCG
The DNA here is from genome assembly GCF_036199905.1 of Streptomyces sp. NBC_00223. Taxonomy (NCBI): domain Bacteria; kingdom Bacillati; phylum Actinomycetota; class Actinomycetes; order Kitasatosporales; family Streptomycetaceae; genus Streptomyces; species Streptomyces sp. NBC_00223. The sequence goes on from NZ_CP108109.1 coordinate 6,363,100, forward strand.
ACGATCGAGGCGCCGGTTGTCCGTAAATTGACTGACGCTTTCCAGGGGCCCGGCGGCAACGCCGGCAAGTCCGCTGCGAAGCCCTCCGCGCCGCGCAAGGCGGCGCCCGTGAAGCCGGCCCCCACCCCGGGTGCGCCGGCCCGTCCCGCTGCCCCGGCGCCGAAGCCGGCCGCCGGCGGTCCTGCCGCCCCCGCGGCCCCGGCAGCGCCGAGCACCGGCTCGGCGCCCGCGCCCGGCCCGCGCCCCGGCCCGAAGCCGGCTCCCGCTGCGCCCAAGCCCGCGCCCGCGGCACCCGTGCCCGCCGCGGAGTTCCAGGCGCCCCCGTCGGCGCCCGCGGCCCCGACCACCCCGGCCGCGCAGCGTCCCAACGCCGCTCCCGGCCCGCGTCCGCCCCGCCCCGCCGCGGGCGGTCAGGGCGCCGGCGGCCAGCAGCGTGACGGTGGTGCCCGTCCGGGCAGCCGTCCCGCTCCCGGCCAGGGCGGTCCCCGTCCCGGCGGCGCGCGTCCCTCCGGCCCGCGTCCCGGCAACAACCCCTTCACGTCCGGCTCCACCGGCATGCCGCGCCCCGGTGGCGCGGCGCGTCCCGGCGGCGGCCAGGGCGGTGCCCCGCGTCCCGCGGGTCCCGGCGGCGGCGCTCCGCGTCCCGGTGGTGCCCCGCGTCCCGGCGGCGCGGCCGGCGGCCAGGGCGGTCCGGGCGGATCCCGTCCGTCCCCGGGCGGCATGCCCCGTCCGCAGTCCTCGGGCCCCCGCCCGAACCCCGGCATGATGCCGCAGCGTCCCGCCTCCACCGGTCCCGGCAGCCGTCCCGGCGGTCCCGGGCGTCCCGGTCCCGGCGGACGCACGGGCGGCGCCCCCGGCGGTCGTCCCGGTGGCGGCGGTGGCGGCGGCTTCGCCGGCCGTCCGGCCGGTCCCGGCGGCGGCGGTCGTCCCGGCGGCGGCGGTGGCGGCTTCGGCGGTCCCCGTCCCGGTGGCGGCGCTCCCGGCGGTGGCGGCGGCTTCGGTCCCCGTCCCGGCGGCTTCGGCGGACGTCCCGGCGGCCCGGGCGGCCGTGGTGGCACGCAGGGCGCGTTCGGTCGCGGCCCCGGCGGCCGTCCGGCGCGCGGGCGCAAGAGCAAGCGTCAGAGGCGTCAGGAGTACGAGGCCATGCAGGCCCCGTCCGTGGGCGGCGTGCTGCTGCCCCGCGGCAACGGCCAGACCGTGCGCCTGTCGCGCGGTGCCTCGCTCACCGACTTCGCCGAGAAGATCAACGCCAACCCGGCGTCGCTCGTCCAGGTGATGCTCAACCTCGGTGAGATGGTCACGGCCACGCAGTCGGTCTCGGACTCCACCCTGGAGCTGCTGGCCGGCGAGATGAACTACGTGCTGGAGATCGTCAGCCCGGAGGAGGAGGACCGCGAGCTGCTCGAGTCGTTCTCCATCGAGTTCGGTGAGGACGAGGGCGGCGAGGAGATGCTCGTCTCCCGCCCGCCGGTCGTGACCGTCATGGGTCACGTCGACCACGGCAAGACCCGACTGCTCGACGCGATCCGCAAGACGAACGTGGTCGCGGGCGAGGCCGGTGGCATCACCCAGCACATCGGTGCCTACCAGGTCGCCACCGAGGTCAACGGCGAAGAGCGCGCGATCACCTTCATCGACACCCCGGGCCACGAGGCGTTCACCGCCATGCGTGCCCGCGGTGCGAAGTCCACCGACATCGCGATCCTCGTGGTCGCGGCCAATGACGGTGTGATGCCGCAGACGATCGAGGCGCTGAACCACGCCAAGGCGGCCGAGGTGCCGATCGTGGTCGCGGTCAACAAGATCGACGTCGAGGGCGCCGACCCGACCAAGGTGCGCGGTCAGCTCACCGAGTTCGGTCTGGTGGCCGAGGAGTACGGCGGCGACACCATGTTCGTCGACATCTCCGCCAAGCAGGGGCTGAACATCGACAGCCTGCTGGAGGCCGTGATCCTCACCGCGGACGCCTCGCTCGACCTGCGGGCCAACCCGGAGCAGGACGCGCAGGGCATCGCGATCGAGGCCCACCTCGACCGCGGCCGCGGCGCCGTGGCGACCGTCCTGGTCCAGCGCGGCACCCTGCGGGTCGGCGACACCATGGTGGTCGGCGACGCCTACGGCCGAGTGCGGGCCATGCTCGACGACAAGGGCGAGAACCTGGACGAGGCGGGTCCGTCGACCCCGGTCCTCGTGCTCGGTCTCACCAACGTCCCGGGCGCCGGCGACAACTTCCTGGTCGTCGACGAGGACCGCACCGCCCGGCAGATCGCCGAGAAGCGTGCCGCCCGTGAGCGCAACGTCCGCTTCGCCCGCAAGGGTGTGCGGTTCTCTCTGGAGAACCTGGACGAGGCCCTCAAGGCCGGTCTGGTGCAGGAACTCAACCTCATCATCAAGGGCGACGCGTCCGGTTCGGTGGAGGCCCTCGAGTCCTCGCTGCTCCAGCTCGACGTCGGCGACGAGGTCGACATCCGCGTCCTGCACCGCGGCGTGGGCGCGGTCACCGAGTCGGACATCGACCTGGCGACCGGCTCCGACGCGATCGTGATCGGCTTCAACGTCCGCGCGGCCGGCCGTGCCGCGCAGATGGCCGAGCGCGAGGGCGTGGACGTCCGCTACTACTCGGTGATCTACCAGGCCATCGAGGAGATCGAAGCGGCGCTCAAGGGCATGCTCAAGCCCGAGTACGAGGAGGTGGAGCTCGGCACCGCCGAGATCCGCGAGGTGTTCCGCTCCTCCAAGCTCGGCAACATCGCCGGTGTGCTGGTCCGCTCCGGCGAGGTCAGGCGCAACACCAAGGCCCGCCTGCTCCGCGACGGCAAGGTCATCGCGGAGAGCCTCAACATCGAGGGCCTGCGCCGCTTCAAGGACGACGTCACCGAGATTCGTGAGGGTTACGAGGGCGGTATCAACCTCGGCAACTACAACGACATCAAGATCGACGACGTCATCGCGACGTACGAGATGCGGGAGAAGCCGCGCGGCTGATCCGGCGCCTCGGTCAGGCGTGACATCGGTCCGGGGCCGGTCGGCGGGAGAAATTCCGTCGATCGGCCCCGGCCGTCGCGTGTACCGTTCACTGCCATGTATGTAGGCACGCTGTGCTTTGACCTGCTGCTCGGTGACGTACGGTCGCTGAAGGAGAAGAGGTCCGTCGTCCGTCCGATCATCGCCGAGCTGCACCGCAAGTACGGGGTGAGCGTGGCGGAGACCGGCAACCAGGATCTCCACCGCAGGGCCGAAATAGGGGTCGCGATGGTGTCCGGGGACCTGGGGCACCTCAAGGACGTACTCGACCGGTGCGAACGCTGGATGGTCGAGCGGCCCGAGGTGGAGCTGCTGTCGGCACGGCAGCGCATCCACGGCGACGACTGAGCCGAACGAACCGAAGACAGAGAGAAGAAGACGATGACCGACACCGCGCGGGCGCGCAAGCTGGCGGACCGCATCCGGGTCGTGGTCGCGGAGACCCTGCAGCGGAGGATCAAGGACCCGCGGCTGGGCTATGTGACGATCACCGACACCCGGGTCACCGGTGACCTGCGGGAGGCGACGGTCTTCTACACGGTCTACGGCGACGACGAGGAGCGGGCCGCCTCCGCCGCGGCGCTGGAGAGCGCCAAGGGGGTGCTGCGTTCCGAGGTGGGCCGGCAGACCGGGGTGCGCTTCACCCCGTCGCTGGCCTTCGTCGCGGACGCCCTCCCGGACAACGCGAAGACCATCGACGACCTGCTCGCCAAGGCCCGCGCGGCCGACGAGGAGGTCCGCAAGACCGCCACGGACAAGCAGTACGCGGGTGACGCCGATCCGTACCGCAAGCCGGCCGAGGACGACGAGGACGAGGACGACACGGGTTCCGGTGCCGGGTCTGGTTCCGGTTCTGGTTCTGGCGCCGGTTCAGATGTTCCCTCTTCCGACGACGAGGACGGTTCCGCGTCCGCATGACACGCAAAGAGGGCCCTTCCGGGCTGGTGATCGTCGACAAGCCCGGAGGGCTCACCTCGCACGGCGTGGTGTCCCGTATGCGGCGGCTGGCCGGGACCCGGCGGGTCGGACACGCGGGCACCCTGGACCCGATGGCGACCGGAGTGCTGATCATCGGCGTCGAGAAGGCCACCCGGCTGCTCGGGCATCTCGCGCTGACCGAGAAGGAGTACGTCGCCACGATCCGGCTCGGCCAGAGCACGGTCACCGACGACGCGGAGGGCGAGGTCACCTCCACGGCCTCCGCCACCGCAGTCACCCGGGCGGCCGTGGACGCCGGGATCGCCGTGCTCACCGGGCCGATCGAGCAGGTCCCGTCCAAGGTCAGCGCGATCAAGGTCAACGGGGTGCGGTCGTACACCCGGGTACGTGAGGGCGAGGACTTCGAGCTTCCGGCGCGGCCGGTGACGGTCTCCTCCTTCACCCTCCAGGACATGCGGACCCCGCCGGACGCGCCGGAGGCCGTCGACCTCGATGTCACGGTGGTCTGCTCCTCCGGCACGTACATCCGGGCGCTGGCCCGCGACCTGGGCGCCGGACTCGGTGTCGGCGGCCATCTGACCGCGCTGCGCCGTACCCGGGTGGGCCCGTACGGGCTCGACGGGGCGCGCACCCTGGAGCAGCTGGAGGAGTCCTTCGCCGTGCTGCCGATCGAGCAGGCGGCGGACGCGGCCTTCCCCCGCTGGGACGTGGACGCCGATCAGGCGCGGCTGCTGGGCAACGGCGTACGGATCAAGGCGCCCGCGCTGGCGGCGGGGCCGAACGCGGCCTTCGGCCCGGACGGGCGGTTCCTCGCGCTGGTCGAGGAGAAGAACGGCCAGTCCAAGATCGTCGCGGGCTTCGCCCAGTAACCCCTGGCCGGGCCCCGGGACCGGGCGCGGCACTGCTCGCGCGGAGGCGGGGTGCGGGCCGGATCGGGACTCATCGTGGAGCGGGGTCGCCGTCCCCTGGGCGGCTCCGCTCCACGATCCCCTCCCGACCCCCCGAGCAGTCCTATCCACCTCGAACCCGAAAATCACCCCGATGGCCGGGCGCTCGGAGTGAACTCGGGGGGCGCAAGGGGGCGCGTTCGTCTTGTGAGCTAGGCGGGGGATCATCGGGCACCTACCGTCGAAGCGGGACGAAACGGGGCGATGGTGGCGGGGGAGGTGCCGCGGTGGCGACACGCGGCGGCGAACGGGACGACGTACTGATCCGCGTCTGCGACCTGGCCGGACGGCCACGCGGCACGGGATTCCTCGCGCACGCCGACGGCACGATGATCACCAGCCACGAAGCGGTCGACGGGCTGGCCCGGCTGGTGCTGCACGCCCCCGGCGGGCAGGTGTGCCTGGTCGAGACGGGGGCGATCACCGCCCTGCCCGAGACCGGGCTCGCCCTGGTCGCCACCGAAGGGCTCGCCCTGCCGCCGCTGCCCATCGCACCCGGCGGCCCCGCCCACCCCGAGCGGCGGACCCGGCTGCGGCTGCCGCACCGCACCGAGGGCGTCGTCGTCGGCACGACCGCGGCCACGTACACCGCGACCGACCGCTTCCATCTGCTCGACGACGTGTACGAGCTCGCCCTCGACGGCGCCGACCTGAACCGGGTGGCGCCGCAGGCGTCCGGCGCGCCGCTGATCGACGCCGCTACCGGCGCCGTGCTCGCCGTGGTGGTGACAGCGGTCCAGACCGGCCACCGCGCCGGCGGGTTCGCCGTGCCGCTGCGCGCGCGGTGCGCGCCCGCGCCGCTGGCCGAGCTGCTTTCCCGCAACGCGGCGACCGTACCCGCGTACGGCCCGCATCTGAACCTCGCGGGCGCGCTCCAGCTGACCGGCGCGTCGGTCGCCGCCGCCCGGCCCGGTGCCTGGCGCGAGCCCGTCGACCGGCCCGAGGTCGCCGCCGCGCTGGGGGAGTTCCTGGCGATGCGCGGCGAGTCCGCGCCGCTCGCGCTCGGCCTGGTCGGAGAACCGGGCACCGGGCGCAGCACCGTACTCGCGCAGCTCGCCGCCGAGCGGGCCCGCGGCCCCCACCCCGCGCCCACGGTCTGGCTGCGCGGCGCCGAACTCCGCCCGGGCGACGGCGGTGTGCGCGACGCGGTGGAGCGCGCGCTGCGGAGCGCGGCGCGCGTCGTCGGCGCCGCCCCGGGGTACGGGGGCGCGGCGGCCGACCCGCTGGGCTCAGGGCCGGCCGACCCCACCGACGCCGTCGCCGCGCTCGCCAGGGCGGCGGGCCGCCCGCTGCTCGTGCTTCTCGACGCGCCGGAGGAGATGCCCCCGGTCCTCGCCCACGCGCTGGCCGACTGGTCGGCGGGCACCGCGCGCTGGCTGCGCGCGGACCGGGCCCGGTTGATCGTGGCGTGCCGCCCGGAGTTCTGGGAGCAGGCCGGGGCGCTGCTGCCGCGAGAACTGCTGCACGGCGCCCCCGCGGCCGGGCCACCGCCCGGGGCCCCGGTACGGCCGCTGCCGCCGTGCGTACGGCTCGGGGACCTGGGCGCGGGGCAGGCCGAGCGGGCGCGGGCCCGCTACGGGCTGCCCGAGGGTGCCTTGGCGGAGGCGGACGCCGCGCACCCGCTGGCCCTGCGGCTGCTCTCCGAGGTGCGGGCCGCGCAGCCCGGGGACGAACCCGGTGTGCCGCCCGACGGCGAGGACGGGCCCGGCGCCCCGCCGACGAGGGCGGCGCTCTTCTCGGCCCACCTCGACCTGATGTGCCTGCGGATCGCGGTCCGGCTGGCCGCCGGGTCCGAGCCGCCTCTGCGCGGCGCCGCCGTGCGGCGGCTGGCGGCGCGGGTGGCCGGGCAGGCGCACGAAGCGGCCCGGCGCTGCCTGGGACCCGGGCAGGGGGAGCTGGACCGGGAGACGTTCGAGGAGCTGTTCCCGTGGCGTACGGGGTGGGCGTCGGCGGTGCTCACCGAAGGACTGCTGGTCCCGGCCGGCGCGGGGTACCGCTTCGCGCACGAGGAGCAGGGGGACTGGCTCCAGGCGCTCCACCTCGACCTGGAGACGGCGCTCGGCGCGCTGGTCCACCGCTGGTTCGCGCCCCCGGCGCCCTGCCCGGAGGCCCCGGTCCGATTGCCGTCCCGTCCCGGAGCCCGCGCCGTCGCCTGGGCCGGCCGGCCTCCGCCGGTGCCTCCCGCCCCACCGGTCGCGCCCCCGGCGTCCCCGCGCTCGCTGCCCGTACCCCGTCACCGGGCGGGGCCCGTGCTCCAGGCGCTGCTGCTGGCGCCGCCGCCCGTCCTGGCCACGCATCTGCACGCCCTGGTCGGCGCCCTGGACCGGGCGGCCCCGGCCCCGACCCGCTGGGTGCCGCGCCCGGCCCTGGAATCCACGCAGCCATCGGGCGCGGAGGGCGCCGACACCGTCCCGGCCCGACGGGTGCGGCCGCAGCCGCCGCACGGCCTGGTCCGGGTCGAGCCGCCGGGGTTCGCGGCCAGGCGGCGGGAGGCCGGCTGGTGGGCCGCCCACCTCGTACGGGAGGCGCTGCTGCGTGTACCGGACGCAGGGCCGTACCGCGAAGTTCTGCGTGCGCTGGCCGGACGGATCGTCGTACGGGCCGTCGCGGCGGGCGGGTTCGCGGCCGAACGACTGGAAGGGCTCGGGGAGTTCGGGCCGTGGTTCTGGCGGCAGGTGCCGCTGCCCGTGGGGGAGAGGCTCGAACTGCTGCGGATGCTGCTGCCCGCGGACGGCCCGCCGGGACCGGGCGAACGGTTCCTGGCCGTGGCCGCGGAGCTGCTGCGCGAGCAGCCGGCGGCGGCGCTGCCCGTCGTGTGCGGATGGTTCGGCGACGACCGGCCGCTGCGGGCGCGGCTGCCCGGCCCGGACGCGCCCCGGCTCACCGTCGCCTCGGCCGCGCAGGCGCTGCTGCACACCCACCGAGGGCTCGCCGTGGACGACCTCACCGAGGCGCTGGTGACCGCGGGGCACCCTGCGGCCGACGAACTGCTCGCGGCCCTCGCCGAGGACGAGCCGTCGGCCGTCTGCCGGGCCGTCGACCGCTGGGCGCACGACCCGCGCCCGGAGCGCCATGTCGCGGCGGCGGCGTACGGCCGGCGCACGGCTCCCTTCGTACGGTCCGCGGCCGACCGCGAACTGCTGCGCTACGCCGCCCTCGCGCTGCTCGCCCGGCCGGAGGACCGCGCGCTGCACGGCGCCGCGCTCGGCCTCCTGGTCCGCGACCCGGCGACCCGGGACCGTCATCTGCCGACCGCCCTGCGGCACTTCGCGTCCGGCGACCGCCAACTGCCGCCGAGCGCGGTCGCCTCGGCGCTCGTCACGCACCCCGAGCCGGTGCTCGCCGCCTTCCAGGCCAGGCTGCGGGCCGTGCGCGAGAGCGCGGACGGCGGCGCGGAGACCGCCGAGATCATGCGGGAGCTGGCCGCCGTCACCGGCCACGGCCCGGCCCGCCGGGTCACCGACCTGGTCCAGGACTATCTGCGGCACCGGCCCGGGGCCGCGCGGCACGTGGCCCGCTATCTGGATCTGCGGCTGGAGCAGGGCCCGGCGGCGCGGGCGCTGCTGCTGCCGTTCGCCGCCGCCCTGGTCCGCGAGCACCCGCCCGAGGTGCGGCGGGTGCTCGCCCCGGTGTTCGCCGCGCCCGGCACACGAGTGTCGCGGCCGCTGCGGCAGGAGCTGCTGGACACGGTGCTGGAGGCGGAACGCGACCCCGAGGTGCTGGTCGACCTGCTCACTGCGGCCGCCGACGGCTGCCGCACCCGCCATCCCCTGCTCACCCGCGACCTCGTCCACCGGCTCGGCCTGCTGCTGGGCCGCACTCCGCAGGGCGCCGCCCGCTTCGACCTGCGGATCGTCGAACTCGCGGGCAGCCGCCCTGACTTCATCCGGCTGCTGCGCGCGTGGCTGGCCGAGGGCTCCACCTGGGACGCGCTGATCGGGCCGAGCGCGCGGCGCAGCCTCGACACGGTGGCCTGAGGTGGGGCCCGGCCGACCCGGTGCGGGTCCGCGGTCCCGCACCGGGGCCGTGGCCCGGGGGTCGCGCGGCCGACATCACACCGGGGGGCGCGCCGCAGGTGGGAAGGCCCGCCACCGCGCCCTCGGACCGTGCCGATGGTCACCGCCGGGCGGCGGCATGGCAGGCTTGGCCCTGCAGGACGACAGTCAGAGATTTCGGCGAAGAAGCGGAGCGTCAAGGTGCAGCGCTGGCGGGGCTTGGAGGACGTTCCCGGTGACTGGGGTCGCAGCGTCGTCACCATCGGGTCGTACGACGGTGTGCACCGCGGTCACCAGCTGATCATCGGCCGGGCGGTGCGGCGCGCCAGGGAACAGGGACTGCCCTCGGTCGTGGTGACCTTCGACCCGCACCCGAGCGAGGTCGTACGGCCCGGCACCCATCCTCCGCTGCTGTCGGCGCACCACCGCCGCGCCGAACTCGTCGCGGGCCTGGGTGTGGACGCGCTGCTCATCCTGCCGTTCACCAGCGAGTTCTCCAAGCTCCCGGCGAGCGAGTTCGTACGGACGGTGCTGGTGGACGGTCTGCACGCCAAGTACGTGGTCGAGGGTCCCAACTTCCGCTTCGGCCACCGGGCCGCGGGCGACGTGGACGTGCTGTCCGCGCTCGGCCTCAAGTACGACTACGAGCTGGAGGTCGTCGACTTGTTCGTGCGCGGCGAGGCGGGCGGCGGCGAGCCCTTCTCCTCCACCCTGACCCGGCGACTGGTCGCCGAGGGCGATGTGGAGGGCGCGGCGGAGGTGCTGGGCCGCCCGCACCGGGTCGAGGGCGTCGTGGTCCGGGGCGCCCAGCGCGGGCGCGAACTAGGCTACCCCACGGCCAATGTGGAGACGCTGCCGCACACCGCGATCCCCGCCGACGGTGTCTACGCGGGCTGGCTGCACGTGGACGGCGAGGCGATGCCCGCGGCGATCTCGGTCGGCACCAACCCGACGTTCGACGGCACCGCCCGCACGGTCGAGGCGTACGCGATCGACCGGATCGGCCTCGATCTGTACGGCCTGCACGTCGCGGTCGACTTCGTCACCTATCTGCGCGGGATGGAGAAGTTCGACACGATCGACGCGCTGCTGGAACGCATGGCGGACGACGTGAAGCGGGCGCGTGAAATCGTCCGACCGGCGGATGCGGATGCGGATACGGGCGCGGGCGCTGACTCGGGGGCGGGCGCGGGTGTCGGCAGTGGTGCCGGCTCGGTGGAGCCCGCCGCCGCCGAGTCCTCCGGGCAGGAGTAACCGCAGGTCAGGGGAATTGTCAGTGGTCCCTGCGAGACTGTTCGGCATGATCGAGCAGGCACAGCAGGGAATCGCAGCGACCGCGCGGACCGTTCAGCTCTCGCCCAGGTGGGAGGAGGACGATTCGCGGCCCGCGCTGCCCACGACCGGCGGCGAGCGGGAGATACTCACCGCCTTCCTCGACTGGCACCGGGCGACCTTCGAGCTGAAGTGCCGCGGGGTGGCCGCCGAACGGCTCTCGGACCGGGCGATCCCGCCGTCCGGGCTGAGTCTGCACGGCCTGGTACGGCATCTCGCCGGGGTCGAGCGCTGGTGGGTGCGGATGCAGTTCGCCGCCGAGGACCTGCCGATGCTGCACTACTCCGACGACGACCCCGACCAGGACTTCGACCGCCTCGACGGCCCGGTGGAGGCGGCCTTCGCGGTGTGGCGGGCCGAGCGCGACCGGGCCAGGATCATCATCGCCGAGGCGCCCTCGCTGGACACGACCTTCCGCTCGCTGTCCACCGGCAAGGAGACGTCGCTGCGGTTCCTGCTGGTCCACCTGATAGCCGAGTACGCGCGGCACAACGGCCACGCGGACCTGCTGCGGGAGCGGATCGACGGGATGACGGGGGTCTGAGGCCGGGCGAGGTCCGTGCGGGGGCGTCGGCGGGGGCCCGGGGCCTATCGACCGGGCCGCCGTCGGGTGGTTCCCGTGCGGCGCCGGACCACATGGTCCGAGCCGCCGTGCCCGGACCGCCGCCGGGCGGACAGCCGGAAGGGCCGTCGCCGCGGACGGTGACCGGTCCACGGCGGCGGCCCTTCGGTGGCTCGCCCGCTACTGCTGCTGCGGAGGCGGCGGGTAGCCGTACCCCTGCTGCTCCTGCGGCGGCGGGAACTGCTGCGGCGGCTCCGGCTGCTGCTGTTGCGGCCAGCCCTGCTGCGCCTGCGGAGCCTGGGGCTGCGAGGACTGCGGCTGGAACTGCGGCGCGGCGTCGGCCTGCGGGGGCTGCGGGTACGCCTGCGGTGCGCCCTGCGGCGGCACCCCGTACTGGCCGGGCGGGACCTGGCCGGGCTGACCGTACGGCCCGGGCTGCCCCGGCTGCCCGTAGGGGCCCGGCTGACCGTAGGGCTGGCCCGGGGCCGGGTAGCCGCCCTGCTGCGGCGGCGGGGGGTAACCGGCCGGCGCGCCCCCGTACGTTCCCGGCGCCTCGTAGTGCCCCGGCATCGGCGGCGCCTGTACGGGCGGCGGGTTGGGGCCGTTCTGCGTCCACAGCCCCTGCGCCTGCTGCGCCCGTACGAAGTCCTCGGCGACCATCGCGGACAGGTTGAAGTACGCCTCCCGTGTCTTCGGCCGCATCATGTCGAGGTCGACCTCCGCGCCCGCCGCCAGGTGCTCGTCGAAGGGCACGACCTGCACCCCGCGGCACCGGGTCCTGAAGTGCGCGACGATGTCCTCGACCTTGATCATCTTGCCGGTCTCCCGGACCCCGGAGATGACGGTGATGCTGCGCTGGACGAGTTCGGCGTACCCGTGCGCCGACAGCCAGTCCAGGGTCGTACTCGCGCTGGAGGCACCGTCCACCGAAGGCGTCGATACGATGATCAGCTGGTCGGCCAGGTCCAGGACACCGCGCATCGCGCTGTAGAGCAGACCGGTGCCCGAGTCGGTGAGGATCACCGGGTACTGGCGGCCGAGTACGTCGATCGCCCGCCGGTAGTCCTCGTCGTTGAAGGCGGTCGACACCGCGGGGTCCACGTCGTTCGCGACGATCTCCAGACCGGAGGGCGCCTGCGAGGTGAACCGGCGGATGTCCATGTAGCTGTTGAGATACGGGATCGCCTGGACGAGGTCGCGGATCGTCGCGCCCGTCTCCCGGCGCACCCGGCGGCCCAGGGTGCCGGCGTCCGGGTTCGCGTCGATGGCGAGGATCTTGTCCTGCCGCTCGGTGGCCAGCGTGGCACCCAGCGCGGCCGTGGTCGTGGTCTTGCCCACGCCGCCCTTGAGGCTGATCACCGCGATCCGGTAGCAGGACAGCACAGGGGTGCGGATCAGCTCCAGCTTGCGCTGCCGCTCCGCCTCCTCCTTCTTCCCGCCGATCTTGAAACGGGAGGGCTGCGCGTTGGCGCCGGGCTTGCGCGGCTTCGGCTGGTTGCGCAGCAGACGGTCCGAGGACAGCTCCACGGCCGCGGTGTAGCCGAGCGGCGCGCCGCCCTGCGTGGTCCGCTGCCGCTGATCCGGCGTCACGGTCGGCCACCCGCCGGTCCGTGGGTCGACGGGGGCGGCGGGGGCGGCGGCCTCCGGCGGGAGGGGCTGGACGGGGTGCGCCGGAGGCGCCGCCTGGGCCGGCGGCGGGAAACCGTAGCCACCGCCCTGCGCCTGGGCCGGCGGCAACGGCCCGGCCTCGGGCTGCGGTGGGGCGACCTGCGGGAAGCCGTAACCGCTCGGCCCCTGCGGCTGGGCCGGCGGTTGCTGGACGGGCGGGGGCACGGGCTGCTGGACCGGCTGGGGCGCGGCCTGAGGCATAACGGCCTGAGGTGCGACGGCCTCGTGCGGGAGGCCGGTCGGTACGGGGCCGGGCGCCTGCTGCGGGTAGCCGGTCGGCGCGGGCAGCCGGTCGCCCGGCTGGGGGTAGCCGTAGCCGCTCTGCGGGGTTTCCGGCGTGGGGAGTTGGCCCTGCGGCGGGCCGTATGGGTTCGGCCTGGGCGGCTGCGGTGCCTGCGGGGCTTCGGGCGTGGGCTGCGCGTAGCCGGTGGGGGTGGGCAGGTGGTTGCCCGGCTGGGGAGCTCCGGCGGCAGGGGCCTGCTGCGGGGCTTCGGGCGCGGCGGACTGGGCGGGGATGCCCGATGCGGGGGCCGATACCGGTGCCTGCGGGTATCCGTACGGGCTCGGCGCGGCGGGCGGCACCGGTTGCGGGGTCTGGGGGGCGGCGTATTCGGTGGGCCGAGCCGCTTCCTGAGCCGGAACAGCCGGGGCCGGAGCCGGAGCCGGAGGCTGCTGGGCGGCGGGCGGGAAGCCGTAGCCGCTCGGGTCCACCGGCCGGCCCGTCGGCGGAGGGAAGTCGAGCCCGCGCTGCGCAGGCACGGGTGCGGGCGCCGGGGGCTCGGTGGTGGGCGGGGGGTACGCGTAGGCCGTGGGTGGTGCGGGCGGGTTCGGTCCGCCGGGGTGGACGGGAACCTGCGGCTCGCCCGTGGGCGGCGGGAAGGAGGAGAGGCCGCCCTGCGCGGGCGGGGGCGCGGCTGCCGGGGGCTCGGTGGTGAGCGCGGGGTATGCGTAACCGGTGGGCGGTGCGGGCGGGTTCGGTCCGCCGGGGTGGACGGGAACCTGCGGCTCGGCTGTGGGCGCTGGGGTCGCGTCACTCGTGGGCGGCGCCGGCGGGTGGGGACCGCCCGGGTGCGGGGGAGCGGTGGGCGCGGCGGCCGGCGGGTAAGCGCCTTGCGGGGCCGGCGGGTTGAGGCCGCCCGGGTGGAGGGGGACCTGCGGCGGGGGATAGGGATGGCCGACCGGCGGTGAGGCCGGGGCGTCCGCGCGCGCGAACTGCGGCGGCAGCGGCGGGACCGGGCCTTGCGGCGGACCGGGCTCCCACGGCTGCGCGTCGGCGGGCGGTGGCGGCAACGGCGTCCACACCGGCGCCCGCTTCACCGGCTTCGCGTCCTCCGGTTCCTTGGCCTCCGCTTCCCTGGCGGCCTCCGGCTCCTTCGCCTCCGCGCTCGGCTTCGGCTCGTCCCGTCCGGCCTCGAACGGCCTCAGGTCGTCCAACTTCTCCCCCGTACGCTCCTCGATCTCACGTCGCAGCGCGGCCGCCGAGAACCGCATCGTCTCGTCGTGCCGAGGCAGGTCCGCCGCCCCACCGGACGGCGGCGCGGGCGGCGCGGTCGGCACGGAGGGCGCGGGCGACACCGACGACACGGGCGACGACGCGGAGGGCGACCCGAAGGACGGGAACCCCTTCCCGGTCGCCGACTCCCGCTCGCCACCGGACGGTTCGGCGGCCTCGGACCGGTCCGCCGTCTCCGCCACCTCTGCCGCTTCGGCGGCCTTCGGCTCCGGCGCCGCGATCACCGGTACGGACCCGGCCGACCACGACGGCTTCTCCGCCTCGGTCCGTGGCTCCGGCGCAGCCGCCGAAGTGGCCTCGGGCGCCTCGGCCTTGGGCGCGGGAACCACCGGCACGGACGCCGCGGACCACGACGGCTCCGGTTCCTTTTTGGGTGAGTCAGAGGTGTCGGCCTCGGCAGGCGCGTCCTCTGCGGGCAGCGGTATGGACGGCACGGACGCGGCCGACCGGGAGACACCGGCCGTACTACCGGGCGCCGACTCGTCCGCCGCTGTCTCCGCCTCCTTCGCCGTCTCCGCCTCCTTCGCCGTCTCCGCCGAACTCCCGCTCACAGCAGGCGTATCGGAGGACGAAAGCGCCGCGGAGAACGAAGAAGGCGCGGGAGCCTCGACCGCCGGCTCATCGGACGGCCCGTCAGCCGACCCGTCAGCCGTCTCATCTGTCGTCTCGTCGGCGTCATCCGCCCCGACGCCCCCGGCATCCGGCATGTACCAGGCGGGGAGCCGCGGCCCGAGACTGAACTCGCCGGTGTAGTCCGACTCCGACTGGTCCTCGACAGGGGCGGCCCCGCCCACGCGGTTCTCGTCCCGATCGCTGCTCACAATGCCTCCTGGTCTGCTGAACCCCGCCGTCCCGCGGCGCATGTACCCAAGCACCCCATGGCCGATCCCCCTCCCCGTCAGGGCAAGACTAATCGCCGGTCGGCACTCGATGTGAGGTCCGCCCGCCCCGGTGGGCACCCCTCGCACCGCACCCGCGCGAGTGGCCCGGCGCAACTCCCGCCGTACGCCCGCGGTACACCCCGTCGTACGCCCGTCGCGCACCCGCCGATACGGTCTCCGGTATGCGCCGGGGCCGGGTCGTCTTCCTCAACGGGACCTCCAGTTCGGGCAAATCGAGCATCGCCCGTGAACTGCTGCCGATCCTCGACGGCGACCCCTACTTCCATCTCGCCGTCGACGCGTTCAACGCGATGCGCGGCAAGAAGGAGATCGACCCCGCCGCGCTCGACGACGTACTGACCCGGACCCGCAGGGGGTACCACCGCGCGATCGCCGGCATGGCGGCCGCCGGGAACGATCTCGTCGTCGACCATGTGCTGAGCGAACCGTGGCGGCTCGACGACTGCCTGACCGTCCTGGCGGACGTCGACGTCTTCCTGGTCGGCGTCCGCTGCCCGCTCGCCGAGCTGGAGCGTCGGGAACGCGCCCGCGGCGACCGCCCGCCGGGCCTGGCGGCGTACCAGTACGAGCGGGTGCACGCGCACGGTGTGTACGACGTCGAGTGCGACTCCGCCGCCTCCTCGCCGCGCGAGTGCGCCGAACTGATCAAGGCCCACGTCGAGTCCGCCGTCGCCCGCGGCGAGGCGCCGACCGCCTTCGCCCGCCTGCGCGCGGCGGCCCGCGCCCGAGAAGCCTGTGAAGCCCGACAAGCCCGACAAGCCCGTGAAGCCCGAGAGGCGACGGCGACCGAGCAGCCGTGAACGGCCCCGGCACCGCCCAGATGACCCGTGGGTAAGTACGTCGCCACGGGCTGGTACTCTGGGTGACGGTCACATGTGTGTTCACACCGTGCGGCCGCGCCTCGCGAGTTACCTGAGGAACCCCCGCGAAGAAGACCGGGGGCGCTCGGAGGCCACCGACACTGAGGAGTCCGAATGTCGCTCGACGTCGAGACCAAGAAGCAGATCATCGCAGAGTTCGGCACCAAGGAAGGCGACACCGGCTCCCCCGAGGTCCAGGTCGCCCTGCTGTCCCGCCGGATCTCGGACCTGACCGAGCACCTCAAGACCCACAAGCACGACCACCACTCGCGTCGTGGGCTCCTGATCCTGGTCGGCCAGCGCCGCCGTCTGCTGCAGTACCTGGCCAAGAAGGACATCACGCGCTTCCGTGAGCTCCGCGAGCGCCTCGGCATCCGTGCCGGCGCGGCGGGCGTCCGCTAGGACACCGTGCAGGGGGAGCGGTTCCCGTCGGGGGCCGCTCCCTTTGCCGTATACGCGACAGAGCACGGCGGCACCGCGTCACCCCGCGACAGCGGGCGACGTACACCGACGACGCGCACGACAGCGCGGCAGCCGTACGACACGGCCGCCGCACCCACCGGACGACCGGGCCCGCACACGACGTGCGCGACCACGGCACCGTCTGGTGCAATGGTTCCGTAGACAACGAATGAGGAGGAGCGTCCTCCTATCCGCCGCATACGCCGGTCCTCGGTAGTGGCCCCCGGGTGGCAACACCCCCGGAGGCTTCGATCGAAGACCGGCACCGGCAGGACGCCCCTCCGCCGATGGCCCGCCCGGGACACGCCCGGCGGGCAAGGACGAGGAGAATCCCCATAGTGGAGAACGAGACCCACTACGCCGAAGCCGTGATCGACAACGGCACCTTCGGCACCCGCACCATCCGCTTCGAGACGGGCCGGCTGGCCCGTCAGGCCGCCGGTTCCGCCGTGGCCTACCTGGACGACGACACCATGGTGCTGTCGGCCACCAGCGCCTCGAAGCAGCCCAAGGAGCACTTCGACTTCTTCCCCCTCACGGTGGACGTCGAGGAGCGCATGTACGCGGCCGGCCGGATCCCCGGTTCCTTCTTCCGCCGCGAGGGCCGCCCCTCCGAGGACGCCATCCTCACCTGCCGGCTGATCGACCGCCCGCTGCGCCCGTCCTTCGTCAAGGGCCTGCGCAACGAGATCCAGGTCGTCTGCACGATCATGGCGCTCAACCCCGACCACCTCTACGACGTGGTCGCCATCAACGCCGCCTCCTGCTCCACGCAGCTCGCCGGCCTGCCCTTCTCCGGCCCGATCGGCGGCGTCCGCGTCGCGCTGATCAGGGGCCAGTGGGTGGCGTTCCCGACCCACACCGAGCTCGAGGAGGCCGTGTTCGACATGGTCGTCGCGGGCCGGGTGCTGGACGACGGCGACGTCGCGATCATGATGGTCGAGGCCGAGGCCACCGACAAGACGATCAAGCTGGTCGAGGGCGGCGCCGAGGCGCCCACCGAGGAGATCGTGGCCGCCGGCCTCGAAGCCTCCAAGCCCTTCATCCGGGTCCTCTGCAAGGCGCAGTCGGAGCTCGCGGTCAAGGCCGCCAAGCCCACCGGCGAGTTCCCGATCTTCCTGGACTACCAGGACGACGTCTTCGAGGCCCTGCAGGCCGCGGTCACCGACGAGCTGGCGCAGGCGCTGACCATCGCCGGCAAGCAGGCCCGCGAGGCCGAGCTGGACCGGGTCAAGGGCCTGGCCGCCGAGAAGCTGCTCCCGCAGTTCGAGGGCCGCGAGAAGGAGATCTCCGCGGCCTACCGGGCGCTGACCAAGAAGCTGGTCCGCCAGCGGGTCATCAAGGACAAGGTCCGCATCGACGGCCGCGGCGTGACGGACATCCGTACGCTCGCCGCCGAGGTCGAGGCGATCCCGCGGGTGCACGGCTCCGCGCTGTTCGAGCGTGGCGAGACCCAGATCCTGGGCGTCACCACCCTCAACATGCTCCGGATGGAGCAGCAGCTCGACACGCTGGCGCCCGAGACCCGTAAGCGCTACATGCACAACTACAACTTCCCGCCGTACTCCGTCGGCGAGACCGGCCGCGTGGGCTCGCCCAAGCGCCGTGAGATCGGCCACGGCGCGCTCGCCGAGCGCGCCCTGATCCCGGTCCTGCCGACCCGCGAGGAGTTCCCCTACGCGATCCGTCAGGTCTCCGAGGCGCTCGGCTCCAACGGCTCCACGTCGATGGGCTCGGTCTGCGCCTCCACCATGTCGCTGCTGAACGCCGGTGTGCCGCTCAAGGCCCCCGTCGCCGGTATCGCCATGGGCCTGATCTCGCAGGAGATCGACGGCGAGACGCACTACGTGGCGCTCACCGACATCCTCGGCGCCGAGGACGCGTTCGGCGACATGGACTTCAAGGTCGCCGGCACGAAGAACTTCGTGACCGCGCTCCAGCTCGACACCAAGCTCGACGGCATCCCCGCCTCCGTGCTGGCCGCCGCGCTGAAGCAGGCCCGTGACGCCCGGCTGCACATCCTCGACGTGATGAACGAGGCCATCGACGTCCCGGACGAGATGTCCCCGAACGCCCCGCGGATCATCAGCATCAAGATCCCGGTGGACAAGATCGGCGAGGTCATCGGCCCCAAGGGCAAGATGATCAACCAGATCCAGGAGGACACCGGCGCCGACATCTCCATCGAGGACGACGGCACGGTGCTCATCGGCGCCACCGAGGGCTCCCAGGCCGAGGCGGCGCGCGCGGTGATCAACCAGATCGCCAACCCGACCATGCCCGAGGTCGGTGAGCGTTACCTGGGTACGGTCGTGAAGACCACCACGTTCGGCGCGTTCGTCTCGCTGATGCCCGGCAAGGACGGTCTGCTGCACATCTCGCAGATCCGCAAGCTGGCCGGCGGCAAGCGCGTGGAGAACGTCGACGACGTCCTGGGCGTCGGCGCCAAGGTCCAGGTCGAGATCGCCGAGATCGACCAGCGCGGCAAGCTCTCGCTGATCCCGGTCATCGACGGCGAGGACGCCGACGCAGACGACGCGAAGGACGAGTCGGACAAGTGACGACCCGCTCCACCGCAGTGACGGCCCGCCCCTCCACCAAGGGGCGGGCCGTCCGCACGCGGACCCTGCTGCCGGGCACCGACGGCACCGGTACGGTACGCCGCAGCGTGCTGCCCGGCGGCCTGCGCGTCGTCACCGAGACGCTGCCGACCGTGCGCTCGGCCACCTTCGGCATCTGGGCCGGTGTCGGCTCCCGTGACGAGACCCCGGTGCTCAACGGCGCCACCCACTATCTGGAACACCTGCTCTTCAAGGGCACCCGGCGGCGCAGCGCCCTGGACATCTCCGCCGCGATCGACGCGGTCGGCGGCGAGATGAACGCGTTCACCGCCAAGGAGTACACCTGCTACTACGCGCGGGTCCTCGACACCGACCTGCCGCTGGCCATCGACGTGGTCAGCGACATGCTCACCGGCTCGCTGATCCGCCAGGAGGACATCGACGCCGAGCGCGGAGTCGTCCTCGAAGAGATCGCCATGACCGAGGACGATCCCGGCGACCAGGTCCACGACCTGTTCACCACCGCGCTGCTCGGCGACTCGCCGCTGGGCCGCCCGGTCCTGGGCACCGTGGAGACGATCAACTCCCTCACCCGCGACCAGATCGCCCGCTTCTACCGCAAGCACTACGACCCCACCCGGCTGGTCGTCGCGGCCGCGGGCAACATCGAGCACGCCGCGGTCGTCCGCCAGGTCCGCCGCGCCTTCGAGCGGGCCGGCGCGCTCGGCGACCCCGAGGCCGTACCGCAGTCCCCGCGCGGTGGCGCCCGGACGATCCGCACCGCCGGACGGGTCGAACTGCTCGACCGGCGCACCGAGCAGGCCCATGTCGTCCTCGGCATGCCCGCGCTCTCCCGCACCGACGAACGCCGCTGGGCGCTCAGCGTGCTCAACACCGCGCTCGGCGGCGGTATGAGCTCGCGGCTCTTCCAGGAGATCCGCGAGAAGCGCGGACTGGCGTACTCGGTGTACTCCTACACCTCGTCCTACGCGGACTGCGGCATGTTCGGCGTGTACGCCGGCTGCCAGCCGCGCAGGGTGCCCGAGGTGCTCAAGATCTGCCGGGACGAGCTCCAGCAGGTCGTCGAGCACGGGCTGAGCGACGAGGAGTTGCGGCGCGCCGTCGGCCAGCTCTCCGGCTCGACCGTGCTGGGCCTGGAGGACACCGGGGCGCTGATGAACCGGATCGGCAAGAGTGAGCTGTGCTGGGGCGAGCAGCTGTCCGTGGACGACCTGCTGGCCAGGATCGCGGCGGTCACCCCGGACGAGGTACGCGCGGTGGCCCGCGACGTGCTGGGACAGCGCCCCTCGCTGGCCGTCATCGGCCCGCTCAAGGACAAGCAGGCCGCCCGCCTGCACGAAGCCATCGCATAACCGTATGAACGCCTTCAGCACCTCGTGTGCACCGCGTACGACTCGGAGGACCGCAGAACGATGAGCAAGCTCCGCGTGGCCGTCATCGGCGCCCAGGGCCGGATCGGCTCCGAAACGGCCCGGGCCGTCGAGGCGGCCGACGACCTGGACCTGGTCGCCGCGATCGACCGGGACGACGACCTGAAGGCGCTGACCGAGGCAGGTGCCCAGGTCGCCGTCGAACTCACCCACCCCGACGCCGTCCTCGGCAACCTGGAGTTCTGCGTCGGCCACGGCATCCACGCCGTGGTCGGCACCACCGGCTGGACGCCGGAGCGGCTGGCCACCCTGGAGGGCTGGCTGGCCGCCTCGCCGGGCACCGGAGTCCTCGTGGCGCCGAACTTCTCCATCGGCGCCGTCCTGACCATGCGCTTCGCCCAGCAGGCGGCCCGCTGGTTCGAGAGCGTCGAGGTCATCGAGCTCCACCACAACAACAAGGCCGACGCCCCCAGCGGCACCGCCTCCCGTACCGCCCAGCTGATCGCCGCCGCCCGCGCGGAGGCCGGCCGCGACCGCCAGCAGGACCCCACCACCCACGGCCTGGACGGCGCCCGCGGCGCGGACGTCGACGGCGTACCCGTGCACTCGGTACGGCTGCGCGGCCTGCTCGCCCACCAGGAAGTGCTCTTCGGCGGCACCGGCGAGACGCTCACCATCCGGCACGACTCGCTGCACCACAGCAGCTTCATGTCGGGCATCCTGCTCGCCACCCGTACCGTCCCCGGGGTACCCGGGCTCACCTACGGCCTGGAACACTTCCTGTCCGAGGAGCCCGCCGGGTCCGGTACGGAAGGGGACTGACCGCCATGCGCGCCAGACTGAGCTACGCCGCCTCGGCGGCCGCGCTCCTGTTCTACTTCGTCCTGGTCGGCGACCGGGGAGTGCTGCTGATCGCCGACGGGCGGCCGGTCACCGTCGCCTTCGGCGTGGCCGTGCTGGTGCTGCCGCTGATCGGCGCGTGGTTCCTCTGGCACACCACGCAGTTCGCCCGGCACGCCGGGCGGCTGGGACGCGAGCTGGAGGCCGAGGGCGGACTGCCCGTCGACGAGCTGGAACGCACCCCCAGCGGCCGGATCGACCGCGCCTCCGCCGACGCCGTCTTCGCCAGGCGACAGGCCGAGACGGAGGCGGCGCCGGACGACTGGCGCAACTGGTTCAGGTTGGCGATCGCCTACTTCGACGCCCGGGACACCCCCCGGGCCCGCAAGGCCATGCAGCGGGCGATCGCGCTGCACGACGGGAAGTAGCGGGGGAGCGGGGTTCACGCGGCGCCTTGGGGCCTTCAGGCGGCGGGGTCAGCGGGGGCCGTTTTCGGGATCAGCGCAGCTCCGTGGCCCATCCCTCTATGGCGTCGGCCGCGACGTCGAAAGCCTCCACCCGGCCCAGGAAGTCGGCGTTGTGGTCGGTGAGCAGCGGGCGCAGCGACCCACCGCCGCGGCGCGTGATGACCAGCGCCTGACCCTGGACGGTACGCGGCAGCCCCAGCACCTTCACCGGCTGCTGGGCGGTCCGCACGGACGCGATGTGCTGCCAGGGGACGGTGGTCGTGGTGAAGTACCTCACCTGCCGCATCCCCTTGCCGCTCAGCCAGACGCCCATCCGCAGCAGCCGCAGCGCGGCGGCGATCACCACCACGGCGGCCACCACACAGGTCACCGCGCCGTCCGCGCTGCGGGCCGCGACCATGATCAGCGCGGCGAACAGCAGGTACGAGACGAGCATCAGCGCGAGCGCGGCGGTGCCGACCCGCCAGGGGCCGGGGCGGTACGGCCTCATCCAGCGGTCCTGCGCGGCGTGCGGGAGGACACGGCCGGAGGCGTACTCGTCGTTCACGGTGGCGGAGCGGAATGGCAGGGACACGCGGAGAAACCTCATTCGGGTTCCGGCAGTGGCGGGCTATGACGGGTGAGGCTAGCCGTCGCGGGCACCACGGCCAACCTCCGGGTCGGCCCGGCCGCGCGGGACCGCACTGACGGACCCACCACTTAGGCTGGGCCGCGCACAGCAGCCAACATGGAAGGACCTGCCGGTGTCGACCGATCCGCCCACCGGGACCGCCGTCCCCGTCCACTTCCGCGACGACGTGACCGTCGACCTCGTCAAGCACAGCGCGTCGGACTCCGACGTCCTGTGGGCGGCGCGCGTCTCGACGGCCGGTGAGCAGTCCCTGGAGGAGCTGACGAAGGACCCCGAACGGTCCAAGGGCCTGATCAACTTCCTCCTCCGCGACCGCCACGGCAGCCCCTTCGAGCACAACTCGATGACCTTCTTCATCAGCGCCCCGATCTTCGTCTTCCGCGAGTTCATGCGCCACAGGGTCGGATGGTGTCTGGCGGGCGACACCATGATCACCCTGGAGAGCGAAGCGGGCAATCTCCGCAGGCGCCCGATCAAGGACCTCTACCGCCACTGGCACGAAGGCGTCGAGGACCGTATGCCGGTGTCCGCCGGAGGCGCCACCTGGCACGCCCAGGCGGGCAAGTGGATGGCCCAGGCCCGGCACGCCGGCGCGAACCACTACCTCGGCCTGTACGAGAGCAGGGAGGCGGCGGACAGCGCGGTGGCCGAGTTCCGCGAGGAACACCCCAGCACGCGTCTGAGGAAGCTCGACTCCGTCCGCCGCAATCACGTGCGCTGCTATGACGAGGACACCCTCCGGGCTCAGCGGGCGCAGATCGTCGACGTGATGGAGTCGGGGGTCAAGTCCCTCATCAGGATCACGACCGAGGGCGGCCGGGTGCTGCGCTGCTCGGTGGACCACGCGATCCTCACCCCCGACGGCTGGCGTAAGGCCGGCGAACTGTCGACGGGCGACGCCGTCATGGCAGCAGGGACGGCTCCCCGCCCCACGCAGCGACTGGTGCCGCCCAGCCTGCGGCGGGGCATCGGTGTGTGGACCTCCATGCAGCGCAACCGGATCATCGCGGAGACGGACACCTGTCACCTGTGTGCCCGGAGCTTCCCGCGCGAGTCCCTCGCCCTCGATCATGTCGTTCCCGTCGTCGCGGACCTGACCAAGGCACTCGACGAACGGAATCTGGCTCCCGCGTGCGCGGACTGCCACGCGAGCAAGAGCGCGGAGGAACAGGCGCTCGCCCAGCGCGGCGGCAAGATCGCTGTGGCGGTACCTGACCGGATCGTGGCGGTCACCGAGGACGGCGAGGAGATGACATACGACCTGTCGGTCGCCG
Organism: Streptomyces sp. NBC_00223; assembly: GCF_036199905.1. Classification (NCBI taxonomy): domain Bacteria; kingdom Bacillati; phylum Actinomycetota; class Actinomycetes; order Kitasatosporales; family Streptomycetaceae; genus Streptomyces; species Streptomyces sp. NBC_00223. Next base: position 6,386,468 of record NZ_CP108109.1, read on the forward strand.
GCCCGTGGCACAACTTCCTGGCCGACGGGATCGTCGTCCACAACTCGTACAACGAGGAGTCGGGGCGTTACCGGGAGTTGCAGCCGGTGTTCTACCTGCCGGGGGAGGAGCGGAAGCTCGTGCAGCAGGGGCGGCCGGGGAAGTACGAATTCGTGCACGGCACGCCCGAGCAGCGCAGCGCGACGATCAAGGCGATGGAGGGGTCGTACGAGCAGTCGTACGCCGCCTATCAGGAGATGCTCGCGGCCGGGGTGGCCCGGGAAGTGGCGCGGGCCACTCTTCCGGTCGGCCTGTACTCCTCGATGTACGCGACCTGCAACGCCCGCTCGCTGATGCACTTCCTCGGCCTGCGCACCCAGCACGAACTCGCCCGGGTGCCGTCCTTCCCGCAGCGGGAGATCGAGATGGTGGGCGAGAAGATGGAGGCCGCCTGGGCGGAGCTGATGCCGCTCACCCACGCCGCCTACAACGCGAACGGCCGAGTCGCGCCCTAGGGCGCGAGACGCGCCGCCGGGCCGCACGGAAGGCCGCACGAAGGTGCGGCCCGGAAGGCGGCGCGGGACCACCCGACAAGCACCTCACCAGTAAATGTCCGAAGTGTTCGGATTGCAGGCATTCGTGAAGTTCATCTAGGCTGCAGAAACGGACTCCGGTGCTGCTTGAACCCCCGAGCGGGCAGCGCCGGAGTCCTTCTCCGCAGGTCCCACGGCTGCGCCCCCGTACACACACCGAGTAGCGTGGGACCCATGGCTCCGACCTCCACCCCCAAGGCCCCCTTCGGGCGGGTTCTGACCGCAATGGTCACCCCGTTCACCGCGGACGGCGCTCTCGATCTCGACGGCGCCCAACGGCTCGCCACTCACCTCGTGGACGCGGGCAATGACGGCCTCGTCGTCAACGGCACCACCGGGGAGTCGCCCACCACGAGCGACACGGAGAAAGACCAGCTCGTACGCGCCGTGGTCGAAGCCGTGGGCGATCGCGCACATGTCGTCGCGGGCATCGGCACCAACGACACGGCCCACAGCGTCGCCCTCGCCCGCCAGGCCGAGCGAGCCGGCGCCCACGGTCTGCTCGCGGTCACGCCGTACTACAGCAAGCCCCCGCAGGAGGGCCTGTACCGGCACTTCACCGCCATCGCCGACGCGACCGACCTGCCCGTGATGCTCTACGACATCCCCGGCCGCTGCGCCGTCGCCGTCGACACCGACACCCTCGTCCGATTGGGCGAACACCCCCGGATCGTCGCCAACAAGGACGCCAAGGGCGACCTCAGCGCGGCGAGCTGGGCGATCAGCCGCAGCGGCCTGGCCTGGTACTGCGGCGACGACATGCTCAACCTGCCGATGCTGTCCATCGGCGCCGCCGGCTTCGTCTCCGTCGTCGGGCACCTGGTCACCGCCGAGCTGCGCGCCCTGCTGGACGCCTACTCGGGCGGTGACATCGCCAAGGCCGCCGAGATCCACCAGCGGCTGCTGCCCGTCTACACGGGAATGTTCCGCGCCCAGGGCGTCGTCACCACCAAGACCGCTCTCGCGCTGCGCGGACTGCCCGCCGGCCCGCTCAGGCTGCCCCTGGTCGGCCTGACCGAGGCCGAGACCGAGCGGCTCAGGAGCGATCTCGCCGACGGCGGGGTAGAGCTCTGACCACAGACTTCACAACTGAATACCGGAGAACAGAGACCGATCGATGTCGCGCGCGCCCCGGCTCCCCCGAGAGCCCGGTGCGTGCGCGGTAAGGAGAACCTTTTGAGCCATCCGCACCCTGAACTCGGCCCCCCGCGAGCACTGCCCGACGGCGGCCTGCGCATCACACCACTCGGCGGTCTCGGCGAGATCGGCCGCAATATGACGGTCTTCGAATTCGGCGGGAAGCTGCTGATCGTCGACTGCGGTGTCCTCTTCCCGGAAGAGGAGCAGCCCGGAGTCGACCTGATCCTCCCGGACTTCACCTCCATCCGGGACCGGCTGGACGACATCGTCGGCATCATCCTCACCCACGGTCACGAGGACCACATCGGTGCCGTCCCCTTCCTGCTCCGCGAGAAGGACGACATCCCGCTCATCGGCTCCAAGCTGACCCTCGCGTTCATCGAGGCCAAGCTCCAGGAGCACCGCATCCGGCCGTACGCCCTGGAGGTCACCGAGGGCGACCGGGAGCGGATCGGGCCCTTCGACTGCGAGTTCATCGCGGTCAACCACTCCATCCCGGACGCCCTGGCCGTCGCCGTCCGTACCCCGGCCGGCATGGTCGTCGTCACCGGCGACTTCAAGATGGACCAACTGCCGCTCGACGGCCGCCTCACCGACCTGCCGACCTTCGCGCGGCTCGGCGCGGAGGGTATCGACCTGCTGCTCGCGGACTCCACCAACGCGGAGGTCCCCGGCTTCGTCGCCCCCGAGCGGGACATCTCGCAGGTGCTGCGGCAGACCTTCGCCAAGGCCGAGAAGCGCATCATCGTGGCGAGCTTCGCCAGCCATGTGCACCGCATCCAGCAGGTGCTCGACGCCGCCCACGAACGCGGCCGCAAGGTCGCCTTCGTCGGCCGTTCCATGGTCAGGAACATGGGCATCGCCCGTGATCTGGGCTACCTCAAGGTGCCCGGCGGGCTCGTCGTGGACATCAAGGTCCTGGACGACCTCCCCGACGAGAAGGTCGTCCTCGTCTGTACCGGCTCCCAGGGCGAACCGATGGCCGCCCTGTCCCGGATGGCCAACCGGGACCACCAGATCCGCATCGTGGAGGGCGACACCGTCGTCCTGGCCTCCTCGCTCATCCCGGGGAACGAGAACGCGGTCTACCGCGTCATCAACGGCCTGACCCGCTGGGGCGCAAATGTCGTCCACAAGGGCAACGCCAAGGTGCATGTCTCCGGGCACGCCTCGGCCGGCGAACTGCTGTACTTCTACAACATCTGCAAGCCGCGCAACCTGATGCCGATCCACGGCGAATGGCGCCATCTGCGGGCCAATGCCGAGCTGGGCCAGCTCACCGGCATCCCCAAGGAGCGCACGGTCATCGCCGAGGACGGCGTGGTGGTCGACCTGATCAACGGGGTCGCCAAGATCGCGGGCAAGGTCCAGGCCGGTTATGTGTACGTCGACGGCCTCTCGGTCGGCGACATCACCGAGTCGTCCCTCAAGGACCGCCGCATTCTCGGCGAGGAGGGCATCGTCTCGGTCTTCGTCGTGGTGGACAGCACCACGGGCAAGCTGGTCGGCGGCCCGAACATCCACGCGCGGGGGTCGGGCATCGCGGACGAGGCGTTCGCCCCGGTGATCCCCAAGATCGAGGAGGGGCTCTCCCGTTCGGCGTCGGACGGCGTCATGGAGACCCGCCAGATTCAGCAGCTCATCCGGCGGTCCGTCGGCAAGTGGGTGTCGGACACCTACCGGCGCCGGCCGATGATCCTGCCGGTCGTCGTGGAGGTCTGACGGAGGTCGAGATCTGACGGCACGTCAACATGCCGACATGGAGCGGGCCCCCGGATTTGCATCCGGGGGCCCGCTCCAGTACGTTGGCACAACCGCCTC